>NZ_JBHUMI010000003.1:0-415423 GCF_042684965.1 Ornithinibacillus salinisoli | reverse complement strand
AAATGTGAGATCACTTGGTGTTATAATTACATGTCTGGTAGCGATAGCGAGAAGGTCACACCTGTTCCCATACCGAACACAGAAGTTAAGCTTCTCAGCGCCGATGGTAGTTGGGGCTTTGCCCCTGCGAGAGTAGGACGTCGCCAGGCATAATATTTTATTTATATGCGCTCCACAATACTTCGATGGTTGAGTAACTTGTTGTTAGTTGATCGAAAGTTGAATCGAAGATTATTTGTGAGGCTATTTATTTGTGGAAATTTAACTGGCCCGTTGGTCAAGCGGTTAAGACACCGCCCTTTCACGGCGGTAACACGGGTTCGAATCCCGTACGGGTCACCAACATGGAGGATTAGCTCAGCTGGGAGAGCACCTGCCTTACAAGCAGGGGGTCGCAGGTTCGAGCCCTGCATCCTCCACCATATTTTGCCGGCCTAGCTCAACTGGTAGAGCAACTGACTTGTAATCAGTAGGTTGGGGGTTCAAGTCCTCTGGCCGGCACCATTTTATTAATTTTTATAAAATGTTAGGTAAGAAACATTAGGAGCCATTAGCTCAGTTGGTAGAGCATCTGACTTTTAATCAGAGGGTCGAAGGTTCGAATCCTTCATGGCTCACCATTTATTGCGGGTGTGGCGGAATTGGCAGACGCGCTAGACTTAGGATCTAGTATCTTCGGATGTGGGGGTTCGACTCCCTTCACCCGCACCATTTTCATTTAAATNTACCGGTTCGATTCCGGTCCTCGGCACCATATGCGCCCGTAGCTCAATTGGATAGAGCGTTTGACTACGGATCAAGAGGTTAGGGGTTCGACTCCTCTCGGGCGCGCCATTTTACGGGAAGTAGCTCAGCTTGGTAGAGCACATGGTTTGGGACCATGGGGTCGCAGGTTCGAATCCTGTCTTCCCGACCATTTAAACATTATTACGGGGCCTTAGCTCAGCTGGGAGAGCGCCTGCCTTGCACGCAGGAGGTCAGCGGTTCGATCCCGCTAGGCTCCATTTCATTTTTATACTGGCGGTGTAGCTCAGCTGGCGAGAGCGTACGGTTCATACCCGTGAGGTCGTGGGTTCGATCCCCTCCGCCGCTACCAAACTTTAACTTTTAATTACAACTATGGCGGTCGTGGCGAAGTGGTTAACGCACCGGATTGTGGCTCCGGCATTCGTGGGTTCGATCCCCACTGGTCGCCCCATTAATTAATGACGGACCCTTAGCTCAGTTGGTTAGAGCTATCGGCTCATAACCGATCGGTCGCAGGTTCGAGTCCTGCAGGGTCCATCTGTAGAATAATTCATAATAATTTGGAGGTATACCCAAGTCTGGCTGAAGGGATCGGTCTTGAAAACCGACAGGCGGGTCAAACCGCGCGGGGGTTCGAATCCCTCTACCTCCTCCATTTACTAATTTTATTCCTAGTTTAGTGAAGTTACATGTCCTAAATTAGAATCACTACCTTTAATATAATTTATACTATGGCTCGGTAGCTGCCCGCTAACATCAACGAAACACACCTATGTGCAGGTCTGTCCCGAAGCACCAAGCATCTCAGAATAAGCTTTTAAATGTAGGGACACAGTGAGTAAGATAAGCTTAGAATTACTTCCTATAATATTAAATTAAACTATGGCTCGGTAGCTCAGTCGGTAGAGCAAAGGACTGAAAATCCTTGTGTCGGCGGTTCGATTCCGTCCCGAGCCACCACTTCTAAAATAATAGTGGAGGGATAGCGAAGTTGGCCAAACGCGGCGGACTGTAAATCCGCTCCCATCGGGTTCGTAGGTTCGAGTCCTACTCCCTCCACCATTTTATATAAAATTATAATTTATACCAATGTGCGGGTGTAGTTTAGTGGTAAAACCTCAGCCTTCCAAGCTGATGTCGAGGGTTCAATTCCCTTCACCCGCTCCATTTACAACATGGGCCTGTAGCTCAGCTGGTTAGAGCGCACGCCTGATAAGCGTGAGGTCGGTGGTTCGAGTCCACTCAGGCCCATTATAACAACTTGATACTTTTGTAGTTCAAATTCCATACATTAGTATGTTGATATATTATTTTTTCATTGCGCCCTTAGCTCAGCAGGATAGAGCAACAGCCTTCTAAGCTGTGGGTCAGAGGTTCGAATCCTCTAGGGCGCGTAAATTTCATTATTTTACTCAGTGGTAGAGAAGAGCAAACATCCACTGAGTTTTTTTATGTAAAAATTACACTTCCGTAATTCATATATTACTCTTGCAAGCGGTTGTTAATAGTGTTTCAAATTACTATTTCTATCAATGGTTTCATTGAATTTTGCTTTCAAATTTATTGGAAATGAAGTGCAAAATAAAAGTGCAGAGTTATGAAAACAACAAATACATAACCTTGCACATCAAATTATAAAATAGTTTCTTCAGATATTTATGGTGGAGTTTAAAAAGCACCACTATACATTAAGAATTTCATTGTTTCAGTAATCTTAATAATTACCACAACTATAAAACACATTACAGCATACTTATGATCATTAGTTTTAATGTAATATATGCCCTTTACTAAGAAGAAAAGGAATGCTATAAAAAAGATTATCTCACCGTAAATGAAATAGTTTTGACGATCCAGGAACATAAGAATCATACTAATGATACCTATGGTGATTAGACTAATGCTAAATAAAAATAAGGGTCTACCAAGTTTAACAGATTTAATTTAATTCACCTCCCATCCTTCAAAGTTAGGGTCGCTTTACATATTTTCGGTAAAAGTTCCGAACAACAAAGAACAAAAATATAACTAATAGTAAAGCAACTATTACTCTATTTACTGAATTTGGTTCTCCGAGTACAAAAGTTAAATACATAAGCAAACGAAAATGGAATTCCAAACCAATCTAACAAATAGGGAAATTGTAATAATCCATACTAATGTAATTTCCCATCTTTATTCAAATAAAGCCCTCATTACGTGAATAACTTATTTAATAACATTCGTATACCATTTTTAGAAATTCATATGTGCTGCCATTAGTAGCTTGTATAAAAGTATGCATATCTTTAAACCCAATCTTTCTATATAACTTTATCGCTCTTTTGTTAAATGTTGCCACTGATAATGTTATTTTTTCAGGTTCATATGTTGATATAACAAAGTCCATAGCGGTCTTTAGAAATTCTAAACCCTTACCTCCGCCAGTTAGATTTGGTCTCATACCTAAACCAATATCATAGGTTGTATCAACTACTTCGTTCACACTAAAGAAAGCTACCAATTCTTCATCTTTTGTAACAGCAAACATTGAATTTCCACGTGTCTCTGGGTTTAAAAAATCATCTAAATCTTCCTTATCAGCTTCCATATCATAAAATGAATATTCACCATCATAATGCCAGTGAAATGCGATTTTTTCAGCTTGTTCTTGTGTCATAACTTTAAACTTATAAGTCATAATTAAACCCCTTGTATCTCTTTATTTGCTCCATGTGAAATCATCCGCTAAAGCGATTGCTCTTATATAATAATAGCCTATCATTTTAGAATCCCCTTATACTTTTCGTATCGCTCTTTCTTCAACTGTTCTACGTCATAAGCTCAAGATGAGATGGATTTTTTTCAACTAAAGTCCTTCCTAACTTAATAAGACCAACTGTTTTTTTGTTAGAGAAAATCATTCCTCATAAGCTTTATACCAATGATATGGTTGTATTTCCTCTAGTGTTTTAAAATCAAGTTCACCTTTGGGAGCAGTAATAGCCGCTTTAACATCAGGCCCCCAGAAGAATAGTCTTTCTTGACATACCCCACAAGGAGTTAAGATTGTATACGCTGCATTTTCATCCTCTCTTACAACGCAAATTGTGTGGGTAACCTTTGTTTGAAGTTTATGTGCTTCAAGAATGGCACCAGTTTCAATGCATAATTCGGTTGAAGCGTTGATCACATCTGGAGAAACGCTAGTAAGAATTTGTCTGTCTTCAGTGTACATTGCCGCTGCACCACCCCAACCAGTTGGGTACCTTTTTTCAATCAAATCTACTGCAGATGCATAAAGTATTTGTTCAATATTCATTCTTTTAATCTCTCCTAACTTTTAAGTTCTACTATTACTCTACCAGAAAAAAGCTTAATGTGGGACGGAGGGTCTGACCCTCCGTCCCACTGAGTTAATGAATTGCTAGTGGGACGAGGGGTCAGACCCCATTGCTAGAAAATGAGACGATGGACCTGTCCCCTTAATTTTTGTAATAACAGTTGCCATGTATGTATATGTATAGGTAGACAAGCAACACCTTTGCAGAGTGTGTCTACAATTACTAAAAAGGGGAAAGTTAAATTGACTATTGGTCTTATAGTTATTTTGATACTCGTTTTGTGTTTACCTTTTTTCGTAAAGCCTATTGAACGAAATTTAGAGTTTTTTTTATTTGTGATGGGATTTATAGCTGCAATGATTAGTGGTGTATTGGATCAAGGGTTATGGATTCGAGCATTGAAAAATCCAATATATATTACGTTAGTTGTGATGGTCGCAAGCTTGTTCTTTAAATGGCTGAGGCAACCGATCCAGAGAATAATAAGAAAAGTAACGCAAACTCTTGAGATTAACGTATTTCTAACAATGATGATTGTCTTATTGGGACTTTTATCGAGTGTGATCACAGCAATTGTTGCTGCGATTGTGTTGGTTTTTATTATAAGTATGTTGCGTATTGATCGAGAAACAGAAATTCGTGCGGTCATCTTGTCCTGTTTTTCCATTGGCTTTGGCTCGGTTCTAACGCCTGTTGGTGAACCTTTAGCAACGATTACAACTAGTAAGCTGGATCAGAGCTTTTCCTTTCTCTTTCATCTAATAGGAATGGAAGTAATTCTTGGTGTACTTGCTATTGGGATCTTTGCCTTATTCTTTCTAAAACCAAAGAGAATAGTGAGAGAGGAGGGAGGTGACAATTCCGAAAGCTATGTAACTATTTTTTCTCGTTCCTTGAAGATCTATTTATTTGTCATGGGATTAACGTTACTCGGATCCAGTTATGAAACAATTGTAAATCAGTATCTACTTGATCTAAACACGGGTTTCTTGTATTGGATAAATATCGTCTCTGCAGTTTTGGATAATGCAACACTGGCCGCGGCAGAAATTAGCCCAGCGATGCAAGTAGATACCATTCGATTCATCTTACTTAGTTTAATTATTAGTGGAGGAATGCTCATTCCGGGTAATATTCCAAATATAATTGCAGCAAACAAACTAGGCATTACCAGCAAAGAATGGGCCAAATATGGACTTCCCATAGGAATAACCATCATGACAATTCTATTTGCATATCTGACATTTACTAGTTAGGGGTCAGTCCCTCTGTCCCTTTTGGTGGGATGAGGGGTCTGACCCCTTATCCCACTTATCCCTTTTTTAAATGAACTTCTTCATTTGGGAAGTAGGTTAGGATATCTATTAGTTGTTCTGCCATGTAGGTTGGGGTATATTTAAATTCGCTGTTGATCCATTCCATAATTAAGCCAAATAGAGCGTAGGCATAATAGCTAATTATAAATTCAATATCTACTTTGCTTGATGAAGGAAGTAGTTCCAAGTCATCACGGGAAAGTTGTTTGAGTACGTTGCATATTTTATGCTGAATTCCAGGAATGGCGTTTGACGATACGATCGCACTATAAAATTTTGAATGGGAGTAGACATGTTCAAATATTTTTATTTTAGAAGATGTTAGTTCATGGATAAAGATCTTATCTGAATCAAGATAGGGTGCTCGGTACGAATTCATAAGATCAAGCATGACATCATCAATCAGTTCTTCGAGTAAATCTTCCTTAGTATAGTAGTGTTTATAAAAGGTTCCACGATTAAGATCCGCATGCTGAACAATTTCTGTAATGGTTATTTTTTTGAAATCTGATTTTTCCATAAGCGAAAGTAAAGCATCTTTTAATGCATGTTTCGATTTATTAATTCTTCGATCAATCGCCATATACAAACCACCGCCAATTTGTTCGTTTTCTTCTATTTATTGTACAAATCCTAATAAAGGTATCTATTTATCAACAATTCGTAAATCGTTTGTTCATTGCTTGATTTAAGTATAATCGATTAAACTTATAGTGTAAAAGGTAAGCAATGTAACTAACTATTATAGGGGGTTATCTATATGAGATTAGATGGTAAAGTAGCAATTGTTACAGGAGCAGCTTCTGGAATGGGAAAAGCAATCGCTGAACTATATGCAAAAGAAGGAGCGAAGGTAGTTCTAGCAGATTTAAATCTTGAAGGTGTTGAAGTAGTTTCCGAAGAGATTACGAAAAATGGTGGTACAGCTAAGGCAGTAAAAGTAAATGTAGCAGAAATAACAGATGTTGAAAACATGATTAATACAGCAGTAAGTGAGTATGGGACATTAGATATTTTAGTAAATAATGCAGGTATAATGGATGGGTTCGAACCAGTAGGAGATATTGTTGACGAAAGATGGGACCTTATCTTCGACGTGAATACAAAAGGCGTTATGCGCGCAATGCGTAAAGCATTACCGATCTTTCTTGAGAAAGAAAGTGGTGTCATCATAAATACAGCATCTACCGGTGGATTTAGTGGTGCCCATGCCGGAGCAGCGTATGGAGCATCGAAGCATGCAGTTATTGGATTAACCAAAAATACAGGCTATATGTATGCGAAACAAGGTATCCGCTGTAATGCTATTGCACCAGGTGCAGTAGAAACAAATATCGGTTCCAGTATGAAAAATGTAAATGAATTCGGTATGGGACGAGCAGGCTTAGCTCACGCAGTATCACCACGTACTGGTCAACCAGAAGAAATTGCACAAGCAGCATTATTCTTAGCTTCTGATGAGTCAAGTTTTGTAAATGGAACGGTAATTACAGTCGATGGCGGTTGGACCGCAGCATTTTAATTCGCACAAAAAAATCCCCTCAAGGGGATTTTTTTGTGCATAGGGGTCTGACCCTCCGTCCCACTCTATCCCTATTTGTTATCTGCTTCTGGCTGTTTTTCTAGCCATCCGTATTTAACCATGATGTTGTAGCAGATTGCACCAGCCTGCATGGCATGGTTATGTACTGTATAATAGTTTACTACCATATCTGATCTTAAGCTGGAACCTAATGCTGCACCATAATAGGATAGTGCCGAATTTACTAGAAACGCTGCGTGGAACATCATCAACTTGTCCGAAAAAGGACTTATTGTAGAATTAGTAACCTCATTATCCCAATTATCAGGTGTTGGTAAATTTTCTTGTTGTAATATCATATCAAAGCTTTCCGCGTCCTTTCCTGCTAATTTAACGTTTTTTAGCATAAAATTACGTACATCCTCTCTTACTGCCACCTGACTAAAACCTATACTTAACGATCTAATAAATCCAGTTTTCTTTGAATTAAAGAAAAGGTTGCTTAGCTCGGAACTATTGAGTGGCCTTTTTTCTCCAAATAGATTGGAAATTATTCCAGATGATTTTATATATTCCACTTTTTGTGGTGAGGGAATCGGGGGCACTTTAGTAAAAACTCCTTTGCTTTTAGACAAATGAACTATTTTTTGGAACAATTCCTTTGAGGTTATCATACATTCAAAAAAATAGTTTTGGATGTCCTTTCGCTGTGAGTTAGTAAGAGCTAAGCTATATGCAGTTAACCCATGTATCGTCATAATATAGGAGTAAAAAAGTAAAAATTTATCAGAAAATAGTCGCGGAGCATTAAGATTCAGATCATGTTCTGTAAATCCTATTGGAACCTGGAAATTTTCTTCTTTCAAGATCTCAGTAATTTTAATAATATGTTCATCTGCTAGCTGTAAGGAAATTTCTATAATGGATTTTATATCTCTGTCCTCTACAATTTTAAGGAAGTATTTATAAACACATATTGCCATACTATCGCCCATGTACTGAAGCCAAAGTCCGGATACTTCTGCAGCGGTTAATTTATTTTTCTTGTCACCGTGGATATTGGAAAAGAAGGATTTTTTCAAAAGAGATACCTCCAATTTATTGTTACGTATACCAAATTATTTTGCGGAAGATGTGATGAAATATACAGACAACGACTCCTCCAATTTTTTTGATGTCATTCCATAGTCTTTGGTTAGATACAAGGATAATTTTTAAAAAAGTATCGAATTCGTATTTAATATTGGTAATGATTGGAGTATGATGAAATAGAGATAATGTTTCGAATGGTGAGGTGTGAAATTATTCATGGATATGATCCTTAATTACAATTGGGAATTGTTTATCACTGCTGAGATTCTTTCTTTAGTGGCACTGATTTTATTTTGCATATTTCGTTACTTCTTCAATAAACAGCGACTTAGCATTGTGTTTATTTTTCTTTTCCTGTTTCTGTTAGTACTAGAAGCATTACTAGGCTTATACGTATATACACATACAGGAGAGATTTCATCATTTCTAATAATTATTGCCATTTTCATTATCTATGCCTGTACATTTGGTGTGTTCGATTTTATTAGATTGGATCGTTGGATGCGTGGAAAAATTGGAAAGCTACGTGGTGTTGAATTATTGACTCCAAAAGATTATGAGATTATGGAAAGAAATAAGGATCCAAAATATATTGCAAAGAAATATCGCATTTCTTCTTTTATTCATCTAGTGATTTTTGTCATCGGTCAATCGATTTTTTGGATAATAGGAACGGACAGTATTGCCGAAATGAAATCGTATATTACTGATTTTTCATGGCTAGAAAATGGAGTTTCAGAAGGCACACCTTATCCAAACGATACGATTTTTTCAATCGGAGTAATTTGGGGAATTGTATTTATAGTAGATTTTATATATTCCTGGTCATATACACTGTTTCCTAATAAAAAATAGATGATGTTAAATTGGAGGTAATCTATGAGTAATCTTAATTTATTTCGAATTGATGATATGCCATTCCGACTAAAAGAAGAACATGATTTTGAGTGGCTAAGCAACCTTGGTAAGGTGTTTTGTGTTTTTGATGAACAAGATTCTGGAAATATATGTTTTGGTGTTGAGAAAGATGGGATTAAAAAGTTTGTAAAGTATGCAGGAGCTAAAACAATAGCGTTTTCAGGACAGACCGAAGATGCTATAGCGACGTTAAGAAAATCGGTTACGTTATACCAAAACATAAATCATCCACACTTGGTTACATTGTTAGATCATTTTGAGACGGAAAAAGGATACGCATTAGTATTCGAATGGTTTGAGGGGGAATGCCTTCATTCACATTGGGCTTTTCCACCACCACAGAAATACCAACACCCTGATTCACCATATTATCGCTTTAAAAAGTTGCCTCTGGAGTCACGGTTAAAATCATTCGAATGTATATTGGAATTTCATGTACATGTAGAAAAGATGAGTTACGTAGCGGTTGATTTTTACGATGGTAGCATTCTTTATGACTTTAATCGTCATATCACCAAAATTTGTGACATTGATTTATATCAGAAAAAACCATATACAAATACGATGGGAAGACTTTGGGGTTCTTCGAGATTTATGTCGCCAGAGGAATTTGAACTTGGAGCGAGGATAGACTCAAAAACCAATGTCTTTAACATGGGAGCAATTGCATTTAGTTTATTTGGAGGGGAGCTTGATCGATCCTTTTCTAAATGGGATGCGGGTGAAGCGCTCTACAAAGTAGCACAGAAAGCAGTTAAAAAAGATAGAAACCTAAGATACTCCACCGTTGAGGAGCTATACATGGATTGGGTAGGATTAGTGGGATAAGGGGTCAGTGGGATAAGGGGTCTGACCCCTTATCCCACTATCTTATTTCTTGGAGTCTTATGGTTCCGGAATTTGCTTGTAATCGTACTTGGTTGTCCCCGTTACCAATAACGCCAGACAATCCTCGATTAGATTTGTTTTCAAATTGGATGGGTATATTTGTGATAATTTGTCCTGATCGTGTTTGGATATCAAAGACAGTATTTAGATGCTTACTATCGGTATTTACTGTAATATTCCCGCTTTGTGCTTTTAAGTCTATTGAATTTTCATTCGTTAGTTTCGTAAATGTAAGATTTATATTGCCTGAATTGGAGGAGCCTTTTACACTTCCTAAAAAGTCATTAATCTTTAGATTTCCTGATGAAGCATTGGTTTCAAGGCTATTAATCCTACAACGGACTAGTTCCACATTACCGGATGTAGCTCTTGATACGGCATGGTTTACTTGAACATCTTGTAATCGAATTCTCCCTGAAGATGCCTTCACGTCAAGATTCTCTCCATGGATATTTTTTAGCGTAATGGCTCCTGAAGTAGCATTACCACGTACATCGCCATGCAAGGTATCAAGTACTACATGCCCTGACGAAGCGGAAAATGCTAATTGGTCTACCATGAAATTTGTTGCTTTAATTTTTCCTGAAGATACCTTCACATTTACTTTATTTGCTTTAATATCTTTTATTTCGATAGAGCCTGAGGTAGTTCTCGTATGAATTGTATCAGCTAATAAATTGCCAGCAGTTACTTTTGCTGAGTCAGCTGTTATTTGCCAAAGTTTTGCAACGTCACTTGGAACCATTACCTTGAGGTGACAAGTAGGTATCCTCCTAAAAACACTAAAGCTGGATCCACCATCATTTTGCGCTCTGATGTCAACGGAATCACTTTTTTGATTAATAGAAAGAATTGGTCCGTTTTCATAGGTTTCTAGAATTACGTCTATTCTCGGCTCTGTATGAGTAAGAATTTCCACATTGGTGCTAGTCGTTAATACGGTTAACTCTTTTAATGTACGTATATCAAGGGATTTCTGTTGGACAATCTCTTTATAACCAATTGCTTTTCTTGCAGATTCCCATATTCTGTCAATAATTGATCTCTTCTTATTTTTCATCGTCGCATACCCCATTAAATAATTTTTTAGCTTAATTTCATTTTATGGATTCATACTTGTTGATACAACCTACTGTCGAATGAATTTATCTCCATCTAGAGGATGAGGTAAGGGCGGATATCTAAATATATCAGTAAGAAAAAAGGTGAAAAGGATAGATAATGGGGACAGGAGTACAGCACATTAAGCATATCTCCTGTCCCAAAGGTTCCATGGGTAGTGATTAGGGGGTTGAGAATTGATTTTTATTTCTTCATTTTTCGTTGGGTGATCCACGGCAAGTGTTTGTGACCATAGCGCAATTTGCTGTCCAGGTTGATTACACTGCTCTCCGTATTTTTGATCCCCATAAAGTGGCCAATTACGAGCGGATAGCTGGACACGGATTTGGTGCGGTCTGCCAGTATGAAGGTTAATGGATAGTAGACTTAAGCCTTTCTTTTTCCCAATGACTTCATATTCTAGGACTGCTTTTTTTGCCTTCTTCGTATTTGGATGAGCGGTATATACTTTATTATTGCGTTTATCTTTCACCAAGTAATCTTCTAACACATCGTGATTTTTCGAAGGATTTCCCCGTACAACAGCTAAATACTTTTTATCAACTGCTTTTCGTCGGATGGCATCGGATAGGCGGGAAGCTGCTTTCGATGTTTTGGAAAATACCATCACCCCACCGACAGGACGATCCAACCGGTGCACAAGTGCAAGATACGCATCCCCCGGTTTCTGGTAACGGACTTTTAGATCCTCTTTTAGAAAAGATAGTAAATCCTGATCCTTCGAACGATCCTCTTGTACCGGTACATTGACTGGTTTCTCTACAAATAGTAAATGATTATCCTCATATAGAATCGGGACGTTCATCAATGGAAAAACTCCTTTCTTCGATACACTATGAAAATGATAACATAGTAGACCGTGGGGAAATCAAGGGTAGATTTTTATATCATTCACATCAATGAAGATAAAAGTAAAACACATATGTATGAATAACGGTTGTGCTATGAATGATATTCTTTTAAAAACATGACATCTTCATTCGATAGGGGTTGTTTGTTCACTACTAACTGTCTATTTATAATCCCTTCCAGGCTTATTTTTCCGTTTACCAGGTATTCTTCGGTTAAAATACATGGGATTGCGTACTCCACTAGATTTCCTTCCTGATCATAAAACAAATACCCTTCTTTTTCGTCATATATAAAGGAGTTGATTTTCATATTTGGGATAATAAATATCGTTAGCTTTTCATTGTCATTCCACATGATTTTTACCAGGATCTTTTTCTTCATTTTCTTTTCTACCAACACTTTCAAAGCGTTAAGTGAAATGGTCTCTTCCATAGTTTTCCCTCCAGCAAATTACTAGTTGTTATATCTTAATTGTAGTATGTAATTGTTATTGTTAATTTATCATAGGTCGTGTGGAATTGGTATAGAAAAAGAAAAGTATTTTCCAGTAAGAAAAGGCATTAACCTTTGGAAAATTTATGTCTTAACAAAGATTTTAATAAGAGAAAGAATAATATTTTTCGTCAATATTTCACGCAATGTGGATTATAAACGACAATATGTAAGAATTTAAAAGTATACGTGATCAAACGAACTTCTATTATCTTTAATTCTATAATACGGAGTTCTATCCAATTTTACTGGAAACTATATCTCTTGTATTATGTTACTTGCGCTTTCAAAAAGTTATCCATACATGAGTAATGTTTGGAAACATTTAGGACATACCAACGTGTAGAGTCCTTTTTATGTTAGAAGGAGGAAGAAAATTTGATGAAATTAAATAAGTTAATTGGTATAACTCTTGTCTTATCTTTTTCATTACTGTTAACTGGCTGTGGTAATGAAGAACAGGATAATGGTAACGCAGGAGACGAAGTTACTAACATAGGTGAAGAGGTAGATTATACGATTATAGGTATTGAACCTGGAGCAGGAACAATGGATCTTGCGAATAACACTTTAGAGGAATATGAAAACTTAGCAGGCTGGGAACTTTTAGAAGGTTCAACTTCAGGTATGTTAACAGAGCTAGGTGACGCAATTAATAACGAAGAACCAATTATTGTGACAGGGTGGAATCCGCACTGGATGTTTGCTTCTTATGATTTAAAATATTTAGAGGATCCAAAAGGTACATTTGGTGCAGTTGAGAACATAAATACTATAGCCAGAAAAGGTATAGAAGAAGACATGCCTAATGCTTATAAAATTCTTGATCGATTCTACTGGGAACCGGAAGATATGGAAGCAGTAATGCTTGAAGCACAGGATGTTCCATTTGAAGAAGCTGCAACCAATTGGATAGAAGAGAATCAGGATAAAGTAAATGATTGGACAGAAGGCGTTGAAAAGGTAGATGGAAAAGCAATTGAAATAGTATCAACCCCATGGGATTCAGAACGTGCTTCTGGTCAAGTAATGAAACTAGTATTAGAACAACAAGGGTATGAGGTAACAATAACACCTGTTGACCCAGCAATAATGTTCGAGGCAATAGCTAATGGTGAAGGTGATGTATCGTTTGCTCCATGGTTACCTGTAACACACGGTGCTTTCTATGAGGAACATAAAGATAACATGGTTGATTTAGGTGAAAACTTAACAGGGGCAAAAATTGGTATGGTTGTTCCTGAATATATGGACATTGAATCCATTGAGGATTTACAACCAAAAGAATAACCATGTTTTAGAGGCGGATATCGGATTAGTGTGAGGTGTCACAACAAAATCACACTGCAATTATAATATATTCACAGAAAAGAGCTTGGATTTTTTTCCTAGCTCTTTTTTGTGTGAATATATTTTCTAATCAGTTCCTCCGACATAATCCTTAAACATAATCATATTCACTTACTTGACCAAACCCGTACGTTACATAAACAAAAGGAATTCCAGCATATTTGAAGCAAATAATGCCACCCGTTTGTTAAATAAGCAGAGTTTAAATTATAGTTAAGTCTTTAATATAACCCGTTACATTTCCTAAACAACAACGACCTTGTGGGTTGTTTACCTCACATCCACAACGGTCTTCTTTTATATTTTCTCGAATATGGTCAACTGGATAAGGTGATAGTTCCTTTTCAATATATTGTTCTATTTTTTCTTTAGTCCAACCAAAACAATAACAAATGGGAACATTAGAAGAATTATCTTTTTGATGTACAGAAACTTTTACTTCTGATAATAAATACATTTTTTTACACGTATCATAGTAAACAACATTACAGTTATGTGTAGGACAAAAATAATGAGTTAAACTTGCATTTAACTTATTTAAAACGATTGGTTTCAGCATTGATTTTAATGTAATTATTTTTACTTTCTTTCCTTTCAAATTACAAGATGGACACAATTCAGAAGCATTATTTGTTTCATTTTTAGAACAACAATCAGACATTTACTGCACTCTCCTTATTATTTACGTGGTGCAAAAAGGATAACCAAAACATATACCAGCGCCTTAAAGTAAAAACGTTATTTCACACGTTATTTATTCTACCTAAGATTCTGACTTATCTAATGAGTTGTTAAGATACATCAATTAAATCGTACCATTTTCGCACTACAAATAAAATACGCAAGTTCTTACATAATTTTTTCACCTCTGAGAATGAAGGTATGATTTTTTCGATAAGAACATAAAACTTGTAAAATAATAAACTCGCATTGTGAATTCATAAGTTTTTAAACGTTTACATTTCAATTTCAAGTACTCTCTATTACTTTAACTAAAAATTTAACAAAAATTACGTTTCACTCATTGAAGATAAACTTTATATTGCATTAATAGATTTTATATTATAATTTAATTGCAAGCTATTTGAAATTTCTTTCACATTTAGGGGTGTTTATTGTCATGATTGAATGGTGGAGTGAGGATGCTAATTTTATTACGCCTTTTGATTTACATCATTTCGTTTACATATTCGTAGTGAGCGTTGCGTTAGTTCTACTCATAGGAAAACGAGAGAAGGTTAAAGAAAATCGAAATACAATAGCAATGGTTATATTAATTATTTCTATCCTTCAACAGATAATGCTGTATTCATGGTATGTATTTGAAACTGGTTTTGATCTTTCTGAATCACTACCACTACATATTTCAAGGATTAATACACTGCTAGTAATTTACTTTCTCATTACAAAAAATAGCAAAGTGCTAGATGTCTTATTTTACTTTAGTCTTTTTGCGTATGCTTCTTTCCTTTATCCGCAAAGAGTTTATGCGATCTACCATATAATTGGGATTTCATTTCTGGTGAATCATGTGATTACACTTCTCTTACCATATTTTGCTTACATAGCCTATAGATGGAGGCCGAATTTTATAGGTTTATTAAAAGCTTATGGGTTCTTTTTAATTTATCTCATGTCCGTATACTTTTTTAATCCCCTCGTTGATGGAAACTATTTCTACTTGAAATATCGGCCATTCTTTAGAGGATGGCCAGATTATCTATATATCCCAAGTATAGCAATTGTAACCTTCCTAGGCTTTGCCATAGCATACTTCATTATAAGAACCATAATCAGAAGGGGACTGACGACAAAAATCGACAGGTGACAGGCACCTGTAAAAAAATAGAAACTGTACTTCAAACAATTTAGGTAGCTAACTTATTTAAGTTAATTATATTGATCTTAAAGACTTGTGGTGGTAGTATAGTAAGGTGTTTTTAGTTAGGGAGGTAAGTTTTTTTGGAAAGAGATATCGAAGAAAAGGTTGGGTATCAAATCGGAGTTGTTGCCCATCTATTTCATAATCAATACAATGAGCAGTTAGCTAAATACGATGTGACTGTTGCTCAAGCAAGAGTATTATACTTATTAGTCGAGCAAGGGCCACAATCGCAAGGAGAGTTACAGCAGCAATTATATATAAAAGGATCGACAATGAATGGAATCATAGAATCCCTTTTAAATAAACAGTTGATTGAAAAAAGCGAGAGTGTCCATGATAAGCGATCCAAGATGATTAGCTTAACTGAAAAAGGTAGATCCATAGATCAACGATTATGGAATGACATGGCTGGTACAGAAGACTGTGTACTAGATGGATTTTCCCCAGAGGAAATCGCTTTGATGAGACATTGGCTAAAAAAAATAAAGACAAATATAGTTGAAATGAAAGAAGGAAAATAAATGGAAGCAAAAAAACAGACAGAATTACTTGGTACACAGAAGATTTCAACCCTGCTTCGTAATTTGTCCATTCCGGCTATGATCGGAATGTTTGTGATGACGTTATATAATGTAGTAGATACCATCTTTATTTCATATGGTGTTGGAATTGATGCTGTTGCTGGTACGACGATCGCATTCCCACTAATGATGATCGTGATGGCTGTCTCTGCTGCACTAGGCATGGGGGGAGCTTCTGTTATCTCACGTCGTTTAGGTGAGCAAAGAGGGGATGAAGCAAATCAGGTATTTGGAAACATCATCACGATGATCATCATTGTGAGTGTAGGAGGTCTTATCATTGCCTTCTTTGCACTAGAGCCGTTACTACTTCTATTTGGTGCAACACCAACTACATTAGGTTATGCGATGGACTATATGTTCCCAATTATGTTTGGTACATTTTTCTTCTCGTTTGGCTTTGCAACGAATAATATCGTACGTTCCGAGGGGAATGCCAGATTTGCCATGATGACCATGGTTGTGCCTGCCGTTATTAATATTGTATTGGACCCTATTTTTATATTTGGATTAAACATGGGGGTACAAGGGGCGGCAATAGCTACGGTTATTTCGCAAGCAAGTGTAACGCTGATGATTTTTCAATATTTTCTAAGTGGAAAAAGCTCGTTAAGTTTAGCGATACAACATTTAACTATCAAATGGAACATTGTGAAAGAAGTATTGGCAATTGGAATGCCAGCGTTTGTACAACAAGCTGCAGGAAGTCTAATGATGATTGCCATCAATAATATGCTCATTCAGTTTGGTAGTGATTTTTATGTAGGAATTTATGGTCTCATTCAACGCATTTTAATGTTTACGATCATACCGATTATCGGGATCATGCAAGGGATGATGCCTATCGTTGGATATAACTACGGTGCGAAGAATTTTGAGCGAATGAGAGAAACGATATGGCTAACATTAAAAATCGTAACCGTATGTGCCATTGCTATTACGTTGTTACTAGTGTTTATTCCATCTCCGTTTTTACGCATTTTCACATCAGATCCAGAAGTAATCAAAGAAGGATCTACAGCGATGAGAGTGTTATTCTTAACGTTTTTTGTTGTCGGTGTGCAAGTAGTTGCAGGTGGATTATATCAAGCTTTAGGAAAACCAAAACAAGCATTAATTTTATCCCTATCAAGACAGATTTTAATTCTAATTCCGTTAGTGTTAATTCTACCTCACTTTTTTGGCGTAATCGGGGTGTGGATGGCGTTCCCAATTTCTGACGTATTATCTTTTGGCTTGGCTTCGGTTCTTTTATATCGAGATCGAGATACCATTTTGGTTAAAGGGAAAGATGAAGATAAGGATGATGAAACGGATTCTCCGGATGTTGCTGCTCCGGTGTAATGGGTACCAATTGACAGTATAAAACGATTGACCAAAAAAGTTAGTCCAAAAAGAAGTAACCACTACCTAGGTCATGGAGTGGTTACTTTTATTTAGCTCTGTTAAAGTTTCATATAAACAGTGCTTTATAATGATTAAAAAGGAGTGAGGATATGTCGTGTTTAAATAACCATGTCATTCTTGTCACTGGGGCAAACCGAGGACAGGGGAAGGCTATTGCTCAACACCTTGCCACAATGGGGGCTAAAGTAGGGATTGGTGCTCGAAACTATGATGAGGCTAACGTAGTGGCTAAGATGATTGGAGGAGATCAAGCCATTCCAGTTCAGTTAGACGTCACAAATGAACTAGAGTGGAAATCAGCGGTTGATAAGGTCATAAATAAATTTGGGAAGCTTGAAGTGTTAGTGAATAATGCTGGAGCTCTAAAACGCAAGCCATTTACAGAAACAACCTTAGATGATTATCAACAGTTGATTAATGTCAATCAACTTGGTGTTTTTATGGGCATGCAAGCAGTCATTCCACAAATGGAAAAGCAACAAAAAGGCTCCATTATAAACAATGTGTCGATTTCTGCATTTGCTCCAATTAGCCAATCCTCAGTTTATGCTGCGACAAAAGCATCTGTGGTTGCAATGTCAAAAGCGGCAGCTATTGAATTAGGACCAAAAGGAATTCGAGTAAATATGGTCCATCCAGGTGGAGTAGATACAGAAATGGCTACTCAAGGAAAACATGTTCCTGTTTATTACGATTCAGTACCACTAGGACGTATTGGACAACCAATTGAAATTGCTCGAGCCGTTGCATTCCTTGCCTCTGATGAAAGCTCTTATTGTACGGGTACAGAAATAGTTGTAGACGGTGGAATGACACTAGGTACTTCAGATGAGTAAATAAAATTCTTAGTAGATAATTATAAGAAATGATTAGTTCACTTTAATTAAAAGATGCGATAGTCCAATAAGAATGATCGCAAAAATAGATTGAAAGTGATTAAAAAAGTATGCTACCAGAAAAAAATGGTGTCATACTTTTTTTAACTTATTTGAGTCTTTTAAAGTCTTTCGAGTTAAAGCTACAAAAGACTGTAAAGGGATTGTCATTAGTTTATCTTTATGCCACGCAATTTGCGTAAAAATAGGAGAAATAGAGTTATCCCAATTAAGTTCTATCATTCGACCCTCCTTTATATCTTGATTTACTACCATGGCGGGTAACAGGGCTATTCCAAGTTCAGCAATCACACATTGTTTAATTGCCTCTATACTTACAAACTCAAATTTATTAGTTGGAAAAACATTAGCCTCTCTAAAAGAATCTTCTAAAATTGTACGATACGAGCACCCTTTTTCGGTAAGAAGAAGAGTCTCTTCCTCCAAATCTTTTATAGTTACGTTTGAATTGTCTGCTAAATGGTGGGTATGAGAAGCTACCAATTTCATTTCATCCTGAATAAGTTCTTCTGTTATTAATGAATCTTTCGGTTTAGGTATATCCATTATAAAAGCTAAATCAAGATTACCATTCAGTAATTCTTCTTTTGCTATCTCATCAGAATGAGCAGGTTTAAAAATCAGTTTTACATGTGGAAACTGATTCTTAAATTCTTTTAGAATAGGAGGAAGACGGTAAGTACATTGACTTTCTTGTGCACCAATGACAAGGGTACCTGAAGGCTCCGTTATTCCGCTTGTAACTAATTTTGCTTCTTCTGAAAGGGAAACCATTTTATCCGCATAATTCTTAAACGCCTTACCAGCTTCTGTTAAATATAATTTCTTCCCTAAACGCTCAAATAACTGTGTGTCTAGTTCCATTTCAAGAGATTTAATCTGTGCGGTTACGCTAGATTGAGCATATTTAAGAATTTTAGCTGTTTGTGTAAAATTCAAGTTTTCTGCTGCAGTTTTAAATGTAACTAATTGTTTTATATCCAAACTATTCACCCCCTTAAATCGGAATATTCGATTGTTAAAATCAAAATAATCATCTTTATTAATCGATAAACCCATTATAAGATAGGAGAAACATAACATCAAATCATAACAAAGGAGACGTGTAATAATGACAATTGGAGTTATTTATGGAGGAAGCCGAGAAAACGGGAATACGGAAGTTCTAACAGAACAGATAATTCATGACATACCAGTAGAAAGGATATATTTGTCTGAATTTGAAATTAAACCAATTGAAGATCAACGACATGTTGTAGGAGGATTTCAGAATGTAAACGATGATTATAACTCAATCATTGACCGTATTATTACTCATGACATTTTGATATTTTCAACACCTATCTATTGGTATAGCATGTCTGGAACCATGAAGTTATTTATTGATCGTTGGTCACAAACTTTGAAGGATAAAAGATATGCAAATTTTAAGGATGTAATGTCTTCTAAAATCGCGTATGTAATCGCCGTTGGAGGTGATGAACCATTTTTGAAGGGAATTCCTTTGATTCAACAATTTCAATATATCTTTGAATTTATTGGAATAACCTTTGGGGGATATATACTTGGTTCTGGAAATAAACCTAATGACGTCCTTCGAGATGAGCAAGCATTGGCGATTGCTTGCCAATTGCGAAAAACTTTAAAACTACTACCTACAGATAACATATAAGGGGGAAGGATAATGATTTTTAAAATGTTAAGAATAGGAAACTTCCGCTACTTTTTCCTTTCCGAAATCATTTATGCGTTTGGAGTAGGAATGAGTACGGTTGGTGCGAATTGGTATTTAATGGACCAAATAAATTCTACAACAGCGGTTGGAGTTATGCTTGCTTTAAATGTAATCGCTGGTTTTCTTATTTCACCACTTATCGGAACATTAACGGATCGGTTAAATCGAAAAACAATTATCAATTGGACCTATTTAATTCAAGCAATATTAGTTTTTGGAGTTGCAGGTTTATTTATTTTAGACGAATTTAAAATTGGATATCTTTATTTTTTTTCGATTGTGAATGGAATGGGATGGACGACTTATATGTCGACATCTAGGAGTCTTTTACAAGAAATCCTATCCGAAAAGGATTTCATTAATGGGAACTCCTTAATTGAAATAAGTTTACAGGTTGGTATGTTTACTGCAGGTGGAATTTCAGGCATCTTCTATCAAATTGCAGGGTTTGAAATTATTCTAATAGCAAATTCTATTGCATTTATTCTTAGTAGTTTGTTAATATCTCGAGTTAAACTTAATTCTGTTATTAAAGATAATAAAGATGAGTCCTATCTTGCCAGCTTCAAAGATGGAATTAACTATTTATTAAAGAGACCGAATGTTTTCTTCATTGGTGTTGTTGCAATCATTCCGTTGGTTGCTACAATGATGTATAATGTTGTACTTCCTGAATATGTTTATGACAGTGTAGTTGGTAGTTCTATTGTTTTTGGGGTATCCGATATGTTTTATGGAATCGGGGGGCTTTTATCTGGTTTTCTTGCAGCTCCATTTGCTATGAAATTTTCAAGGAATAGAAGTGTCATAATTTTATTTCTTGTCTCAATCAGTTTTTTGTTTGCTTTGGCACTAAATACCTACATTATATTTCTATTTTTAGGAAGTCTTATTTTTGGTTTATGTAATTCCTCATTACGAATTTTAATGAACACTACAATCATGGAGATGGTTCCTAAGTCATTCATGGGGAGAGCGATGTCAGTTTGGATGGCAATTTCTTTAATGTTGCAAGCAATTTTGTCTCCTGGATTAGGAGCTTTAATCGACCGCTTTTCCCCCGGATTGGGCTTTCGAATATTGAGTGGATTAATGCTAATAGGACTTGTTATACATCTCATGGTAATATACATGAGGTCAAATAGAACAAAAAACGAAAAAAAATACCAGACAAAGAATACTATATAAAAATAATTGTACATTGTGAATTTATTCACTTAAAGTGCGTTGAATAAGTCAATAATATGAAATAGAATTTCTAGTTATATGGAAGTTCTATTTTATATAACCATAATCAACTTTAAATTTTAACAAAGCCCTTTATATAGATGGACGACAATAGTTACAAGTCCTAGTGTCATTACTATGCTAAATTTACCACCTCTATCTCAGGAAATGGTAAACCGCCCACTATACTGTCTTTACGTAGAGAGGGATATTCATTTCACCTAATGTTAAGTGGAATGGATATCCCTGTCTAGTTAAAAAGATTTCATCTTAACTACCTTACTTATTTTTTCTCTCTCTTGCAGCTTTTTTCCTAGCCTTTTTACTTTGTGTAAATTCTGCTCCGAATTCTGTATCACTTGCGTTGTTAGTTACTTCAGCTTGGGTTTGAGCTTGATTTTGATTCTTCTTCCGTTTTGCCATTTTCGTTTCCTCCTTTCATACGCAACAATGCGGCATTTTATTCAGAAACTATTCTTCCACAAATTAACAATTTTATGACAATTATTTTGATTTTTACAATAAAGGGGGGCTTGTTCTGATTATACAGCCTGTTGCAGCAAGTAGATTCTTAGTTACGGTGTACCTTGATTTGGACGGAGATAGTCTATCAATTGTTGACTAATAGAAAAAAGTTGATAAGAGAGAAGGCAGAAACCCTGAATAGAAAGGAAATTGAAGTTAAATTCTAAAAAGAAGTAACTACTATGGATCATAGCAGTTACTTCTTTTAGTTTACAAACGTTCTCAATACTGAGTGGGTGCATGAGAAGAGGAATTGGTGTTTGTTTGAAATTTTGAATATCCAATCAACGTAAGTGTCAGCATTCCTATTGTAAAAGCGATAAAGTATGGAGAAATGTAGTCGCGAATGACGCCTGTAATAAATGAGCTAGTGATCATACCAAGGGAGTAAATAGCAGACATGACTCCGAATGCCCGCCCATATCCGCTACTGGCTACAGAATCTGTAAGTGCAGTAGCCATTGCAGGCATGATAATACCAAAAAAGAACCCAACGAAGAATAATGAAACTGGTAATGACATTAATCCTTTTAAAATAATGAATATTACCATATTCATTCCGGTCAAGCCAAACATTAATCGCTTTATTGGATTAAAACGATTGATGAAAAGTAAGGATAACGATAAGAACGTTCCAATTCCCATAAAGCTAAATAATTGTCCGGTAGTAGTAGTTGAAAGTCCTCTCTCAACGGTTAGATATGGAACCTCATATATAATAACTCCATGTATATACATCAAAGCAAAGCCAGTTAAAAATACAATCTGTAACTGTGGCATTTGTAATATATGAAGGAAACTTAATTTGTTTGATTGATTAGCTTTTACAACCATATGTTGTCTTTCTTTTATAAAGGAAGTGGCGTAGATTGCTGTTAAAATTAATGATATTCCAATGACAAGATAAGTATTTGCATAGCCAATCGTTGCCCCTAATTTACCTCCAATCAGTGGTGCAATAATACTTGCTATGGTCCCCAAAATACCATTAATCGCCATATTCTTTCCTTGCTGGTGGCTATTCTTCGCATATTCCGACAGTAAAGCTAAACCAGATGGAATTAAAAATGCTAGCGAAAATCCATTTAATGCACGAAGAACGATTAAATTCATGGAACTGGATACTAATGCATGGAAAATGAATAGTATTCCGGATAAAAATAATGAAATGATGATAAACACTTTTTTACCAAATCGGTCGGATAATGGTCCAGCGACCAAATTCCCCGTTAAATTGGTAAAGGATGCAATGCTAAGCATGATTCCAATCAAAACACTAGATGCCCCCATCGTCGCTGCATATGGAGTGAAGATCGGTGACTGTATACTCATCACTAAACTTATAAAAAACATTACCATAAAAATGTGTAACTTATTCACAGCTGTTTGTCTCAATTTTTTCACCTCAAGAATATGTATGACGGACGAGGGGGAAATAGACGAGCTTTTCGATCGGATTTTATACTACGTAGAATTTTAACCGTGAGAGCTAAATGCTAGCGAAAAAATCTATCTAGTGATGGGAATGGATGGCAAGTTTGTAGAAGGTTGGATCGCTATTTGAAATGCAATACTAGATTCACTTTCAACAATAGCTTCCTAGTTACATACATAAATATGGCTTTGGGATCTTATCAACATTCAAACTCTCCCTAAAACAAAAAAAGGATGATAATACATTACCATCCTCATTTCATCATTTATTACTCAATAGTACTTTGTTGATAATCTTGTATCAAAAGTATTGGAAATTCTACTTCCTCATCTGCCTTCCATATAACAGATTCGATATGAATTTTATTGTTTATTTGAGGCAAATCAATCAATATTTCTTCAGCAATTTCGAACAAAGTTCTTGTTCTTTCATCATCTAGATGCGAACCATTCTTAAAAATTCCATCTATCTCTTGCCCTAATTCTTCGGAATCAGGATGTATACTAACGATATACTCTGTTCTTCCTGTATCCTCATTTTCCCAGGTATCTGTTGTATAATGCATGTTATCTATCGCATAATTCTCACTTATGTAATTCTCTACGTCAAAGTCATTCGTACTACCATCAGACTCCATTGTAGTTAGGTTTTTATCGTTTTTATTTCCAGAAGTAAAATCGGATCTTTTTTTGAGCTATCCTCAGACTCATTTGTAGTTGTATTTTGATTATTTTCTTCTGATTCATGGTCCGTTTGTGTTTCTGTATCAATTTCATGACTAGTGTTGTCTGAACTTGATGGGTTTTCATGCTTTTTATCTACGGTAGTCAAAGTATCAGATGATTCAACACGCTCATCTGTGGACTTAGAGCAAGCCCCAAGAATTATCAATAATACCGCTAATAAAACAATAAAAAAAATTCTCTTCATTATCTACACTTCTCTCCTCTCTTTATATCATTCATAATTGGACAATCATTCGATAGTTCCATATTTTATACTTCAATACTAACACAAAGTACACCAGAGGGACTCTAACATATAATTCCGAGAACAAGCGCGCGAAAAAATGAGACGAGGGACCTGTCCCTCCGTTCCATTTAATAGTAGCACAGACATTTTCTTATATGGATAATCAATTAGGAATTGATCTAAATAAATATTGTAGACTGGATACAATGGTCACTGTAGTGGATGCAATCCATTCGATTGGACGATCCAAACGGTCTAAATAAGTATTAAAAATAATAATAAGGAGGATCATCAAAATGGCAAAAAAATCGAAGGTAGCAAAAGCATTGAAACAACTACCTCGCGACTCTTCCCCAACAAGGCTAAAAAATCGTTGTGCAGTTACTGGACGCCCGAGAGGTATATACGGAAGTTTGGCATGTCACGAATTGCTTTACGAGAGTATGCGCATAAAGGGCAGGTTCCTGGTGTGAAGAAATCCAGTTGGTAGGGGGGAATTACCTCCCTGCGAAAGTTGCACTCTGAAATTCATCTCCTATATCAAGAACAGAAAATGAAATATCCTAATACGTCAATTTCGCTTTAGTATTTGAATCAGAAATCGTATAACTCCTGTGTCAAGAGCACCCATAATGTGTAAGTAGCATGGGACTTTGCTAGTAAAATAATGCTTAGCTGCAGGGGAAAAAGTAGATGATCATGGACCTATTGGTTTAAGTAAAGTTATAATTGCCTTAACTATATAAATAATTCGAAAAGAAACAGATGGAGGGGTGTGCTACTTGAAAATAGTTGTAGGTATCGTATTTTTCTTGATAATTGCTTATCATCTCGTTAACTTTATTCAATTACTAATAAAAATGAAGGAAAAAATCATATTCCCTGCTAATGATACGCAAGCAGATGCAATAAGAAAACATCCGGATAAGATTTTAGATCCCCCAACATATAAGAGGCAGAGAGTAGGAATTATAGTATATGCGTTTATGTTACTGTTTTTGATAGGAGTATTCTTTGTTGGTGCATATGTTCAGGATTTTGATAATTGGGCTATCTTTCTATTTATGTTGCTGCCTTTCTCGACTTCTCATGATCTATTAAATATGTTTGCTGTTGTAGATGATGGTCTGTTAGTTGGAAGTCGTTTTATCCCTTGGAATAAGATTAAATCCATTCAATTTAAACGGATCAATGTCAATCACAAATTTTACGGATTTTCTAAAGAGGTTAATGACAGTGGGTATGAAATGCTTATTAAAGCGGGATTTTTTCCTATTAGTTGTATTGTTATTTCTAATGAAATGAAGGGAAAAATAACAAAAATCCTTTGTGAGCGTGTTGACATACAAGGTGAGGAATTACCGTTAAGAGGGACTGAAAAATAATTATAGGACGACAATAGTTCCAATAAGTGGGACGAGGGGTCTGACCCCATGTCCCACTACTGCCGATAATATGCTACAAGATCAGGGTATTCTTTTATCTCTTGTTTTCCCTTTTCACTAAGAATGTAGACGCCTCTTTTTATGCGAATAAACCACCCGTAATAGTTTTTACTTAATATAGATTGTGTTTTCTTTCCTGTGCCCATTTGCACTAATGCTTTCGGTGACAGTTCACCGTGTTTTTCTAAGTAACAAGCAATTTGGACACAGTTTTCTCGATAAGCGGTCATAATCTGTTTTCTGCTAGATCCACCAATATTATAGTCTGCACTTCGCCCATTCATTTCTTTAATGATTGCTTGTCTGAGATATTTAGCTTTACCCATGCTAATTGGACGATGAAAAGGAGTGGGTTCTATGACCACTTCCACTCTTTTTCGCTTTTCCGAAAATGAAACTAGGATCAGACCTAACTCTAATTTCCGTAATAAGTGACAGGTATCTCTCCACTTTTTTGATCGGGGATTGTGCTTTTTCGGTTTTGGAACAGCAATATATACATGCTCGGACAACCGTTGCCTCTTTGTTGCTTGAATGAGTAGGTCCACACTTAAGTTCAATTTTAATTCAACAATAATTAAGAGATCTTCTTTCATGATTGCGATATCACAGTCTTTTACCTCACCATACACTTCATAGCCTTTACGTTTGAAATACTTTTGAATAGGTTGGTATAAATCTACCTCTTTCAATTTCACTTTTTCCCCCAATGTAAGCACCGTCCAGTTAAAGAATACTAGAATTCATTCTATCATATTGGAATGATTCTTGTACCAAGAAGAATAAGTGGGGATCAACTGCCCGTAACTGTCCGATTCGTTCATCTAACAGTCAGAGGGTGGAAAAAAACACTGATTGAAGATTTACTTTATTTACCAACACGATAATTGTTAATCCTGCTGATATGGAAATAATAACTGAAATTGGTTTACAGTACCTCTGATTTTGGTATTTCCGATTCAAGATTCTCAACTGGTGGTTCTACAGGAGTCTGTGGTCCGCCAACATCTGGTATGTCAGATAAAGGGGTAACGATACTTAATAATTCACCAGTAATGCATACTTAAATATAGAATCCAAAAATCTTTTCATTTGTTTTATAACTTCTTTTCGCTAATTATTTTTAACTTATAAATTTCTGATGAGCGTTTATACTTTCGATGGTTAAATAAAATATTACCATATTCCTCTGCATACAAATTAATGTATTTCCAAAGCTGGTGTTTAAGAAAGTAACCCACAGCTTCTTCAAAATAATGTTGGCATTGATCAAAATCACCAATTTCTAACATGTACTTCCCCTTGACAATGATAAATTGATAGTAATTGATAGTTGTTAGTTTTGAAATTATTTGATCAATATCCTCTATATATGCTGAGGCTTTATCTAATTCGCTATTATTTAACAGAACCTCAATTAATAGTGTGTAACTAAGAACTATATCGTTACCATTTAATTTCTTTTTGATCTCGATACTTTTCGTTAACAATTGAATTGCTTTTTCAGAATTATTTTCTCTCTTATGGATAATAGCTAAATTATGAAGGGTCCTAGATTCTAATAACGATAAAGAATTGTTTTGTGAAATAACTAGACTAAGCTTAAAGTACTTTTCTGCTCTCTTTAGTTCTTCCATTTTTAGATATATAGAGCCGATTAAATTATAAGCTTCACCTAACTTTCCCCATTTCTTATCAAGAAAGTATTGCTCTGCAGCTTTTTTAGTGGATTCGATACTATCTGTTAATAGGTTCAACTTATAAAGTACTAGTCCTATATTATAATCAATCATTCCCTCAATTGAAGGATTATTATAATAGTCAAATAGCCTCCTGTAATAAACTAGGCTATCACTATAATTCTCTTCAAAATAACAAATACCACCTAAGAAATAATATTGTACTCTTTCTATTTCATCTGGGATTTTCAATTTTTTAATTAACGGAAGAAATTCATTTTTATAGCTATGTAATGCATCATTAACTAAATTGCATTTTAATTGATAACAAGCTAAAAGTATATAATACTTTGTCTCTTGAAAGATCGAATTAATATAAGGATAGTTGTCCTTTAGTTGTTGATAGATGGTTGAAGATTTACTATCGTTGGTCATTATGCTTGTTTCAAACTGAAGTAATATATGTTCCAAATTTTCATCAATAGTATTGTGTTCAACTAAATATGTATCAGGAACCTGAAATTTCATAGCTAGTAATTCTAGTATATCAAGAGATGCTTCGTATTTACCAGATTCTATGTTACTTAAATGAGACGTAGACACTATGCCTTTTGCTAAAATTTCTAGTTTAATATTGTTTTTTTTACGTAATTTACTAATCCTATTGTTTATTTGCAAATATAATCCCCTCATATTAAAAATATAGTGGTAATAGATAACTTTTTTTGTTTTATTATACACTAAAGACAGTTTTTTCAAAAAAATATATTATTAAACTAAGTAATATCTCGATTTGGTAGTCCTGTTGTATATGTACATCTATCGAGCAAAGGGGATCCTAATTTTATGAAAAAAATAGTTATCTTTATGATAGCAATTAGTTACATGTTTTCTATCTATTTTTCCTTTGAACAAATAAAGAATAGACAAGTTGTCGATTATGCAACGATTGACAATGAAATAGGTCATCCCTTTGTTATTCCAAATAGTGTATATGATGAAACAGAAGATTTATATTCGGTCCTACATAGTTTACTAAACGAGGAACTGATCATTTTACACGATATTAGCAGAATGGAGACAAGTAGAAATATTATTTTCTCTATTACCTTCTTAATATTTATTTATTATATATTTAGTCAAACCAAGCAAATAGGTATTATGAAATTACACGGTGTGACTAACTTTCATATTTGGTGGGGAATTATTGGAAGATTGATTACTATTTCTGTTTTACTTGCATTGTTGGTTGGCATTTTTATGGCACTTATCTTTAAAATACCTATTATTTATTGGTTGCATTTTACTATTCCAATAGGAACTTCCTTTTTCATTCTACTTATATCTACTTTGGTATGTTATTTTGTTATTTCTAATATTAATGTTTCTAATATGCTGAAAAAGACTGCAGGACGGATTATAACAATAAACGCTATAGTAAAAGTCATTATTGGGGTTATTATTATTTTACTTAGTATGGAATCATTTCAATATAATCTCAACTATAAAAAGGATGTAGAAAGATTCCAAACTGTAAGTGAACAACAAAATGAGTGGCGAGATGCTTCAAATGAGTTTGGAGTACTCCAGGCGTACATCGGCTATTCTTCAGCGCATAATTTTGAAGAGTTAGAGAATGAATTGGCACAAGGTGATCAGTCGTTATACGAACTTTACCCATACTTAAACGATATAGGTTCCATCGTAATTGACGCATCACAATACGAAGAAGAAAATCTCTTTCTAAATCAAAATTTTAGCGGTATATTCTCTATGATTGTCAATGTGAATTATTTGGATAGGTATTCAATTTTAGACGAGAATGGAGAGCAAATAAACATACGGGAAGATGAAGGAAATTGGATTATTTTAATCCCGGAACAATACAAGCACGAGGAAGAAGAGATAATTAATTATTTCGAAGGAACTAGAGACTTTTACATTCCAGAAGAATATGAACCTGAAATAAAATTAATTTGGATAAAAGAGGGGCAGCGCTCTTTTACAATGAATCCCAACGTATATCCTCAAGAGAATAATTATGTGTTAGATCCGGTAGTACAAGTAAAAACGACTTCTAACCACTTATTCCTATATCGAGGTGGAATTAGAGGAAATGGGCTAAGTGACCCAATGAAAATAAATCTTCCTAATGGGAATTCTTCAGACGCTTATAACGAATTATTGCCTGTACTTGAAAAACATAATTTAGCAGATAGTACAAAAATTTCTAGCATCAATGACTTCATTACAGAAAGAATTCAAACACAGCATGAGAATATAAGAATAAATCTTTATGTAATATTTGGGCTTATATTATTGTATATCATGGTTAGCTTACAAAATGTTATTATCCAATTCCATAGTCAGTCAAGAAGGTTTGTTATTCAGCAATTGTTTGGAATCAGTTTTTTTAGAACTTATCAATCAGTCTTTCTTAAGATGATTCTGATCTATGTTGCTATTATACTACTAACATTGATTGCTAATGATCAACGTATCTTCACTAGTTCCAATTTAATACCTAGCGCATTTAGCACATCATTTCTATTCGTTGCAATTATTATACTCATTATCGATATCGTTACATTAACCCTTTCTCTAATTATTATTGAGAAAAGGAGCAAGGTAAATGTTATCAAATCTGTAATATAGAAATTTGAGGATAAATAATAGTTGACTCTTAATTTTATATAGAGTTCTTCAATACCAGTGGAGGGGATTATATTGCAAACTATTTGTGAATTAAAGAATGTTAGTAAAGGATACGGTAATAAACAAGTACTTGAAAACTTATCCTTAAGTATAACTAAAGGTGAATTATTAGCTATCACAGGGAGGAGCGGATCTGGTAAGTCAACATTAATGAATATGATCGGCCTACTTGAACAACAAGATGATGGAACTATTACACTATTTGGTGAAGAGAATGTTTATTCTAACCGTAAACTTGTAAAAAGTTTTCTGCGAAATAAGATCGCCTATCTATTTCAAAATTTCGCTTTAATCGATAATACAACCATTGACAAAAACTTAGATATTCCATTAATACATACAGGTTATTCCAAAAATAAAAGAAGAGATTTAAAAATAGAGGCACTTTCTACTGTAGGGTTAACGAATGACCTTAGCCAGAAAGTATATGAACTATCTGGGGGAGAACAACAACGGTTAGCGATAGCGAGAATTTTGTTGAAGCCTAGTGAATTAATTCTTGCTGATGAACCCACAGGATCTTTAGATGAAAAAAATCAAGATGATATTTTGAAATTACTAATTGAATTAAATCTAAAAGGAAAAACTGTAGTAATTGTAACGCATGATAAAGAAGTAACTAATGCTTGCAAAAGAGTCGTTCAAATAGATGAAGAGGGGTAATTTTATGAGTAGAAATATAGTTGTGTTGGGATCGTTATGCTTCGCGTTGATTTCTTATCTCTCGCTGATACTAATATCTTTAGGTGTATTAGAACATATCGAATATATTTGGGGAATTCCTATTAACAATATATATATATTTACACCAATACTTTTCGGATTAATTGGTGTTGCGATTTCACTTTTAGGTTTTAAATACCGAATGATAAATTTGATATTAATAAATACTAGTGTTCTGATTGTAGCTGTTGTCTCATTGATAATTGCAATCGTTTAAAATCATCCTTAATTGAAGAACACTGTTAATGGAGATGCAAAAAAAAATAATATGTAAACGGTGGGAATTGTGATGTTAACAGGACTTAAGAAGAAACATAAACTACTAATAACCTTCGTAATCTGTATACTTATATTAGTGATACCCTTCTTATTAATACAAAATAAATTGAATGAACTTGAGGAAAAAGTAATGATTTATTTACAAGAAGATAAAGGTTATTCTTCAAGTGATATAAGATTAATAGAAAGGGACTTTGACCGTTTACCTAGATACTCTATCTGGATTACTTTTGAAGATGAATCCTTTGTAAGGTACCAATATATTGAAAAACGGAATAATATTGAACAACAAACCTATGAAATCAATGAAGAATCAGTAGATGGATCCGGAAAGCTAATGAAGGAAACTGATATAAATCCAAACAATCTACTACATTTTGATAGTCCGAAAGCTGTTGAAAGACGCTATTGAAGAGATTTAATGGATGTGAGGTCGAATCATCGTACTTTTCGTGAAGTGATCTGTTAAGGAAAATTGTGGCTGAGCAGGTTAAAAAAGCAATCTGGAAGAAACATAACAAAGCCGCAAATGGTACAGTATAGGTAAAAATGCTGGAGGTAATCAAAATGGAAAAGACAAGGACGGATTTCAAAGGTGGAAATAATATTGCCTTAAAGATCCCAAAATATAAGTATACCGAAACGGTTCATTTTTATAAGGAGGTGCTCAAGCTGCCATATTTAGGTTTCATGTCTGAGTCCCATGCTTTTCAGTTTGGGGATGTAACGCTGTGGTTGGATTGTATGGATAATTACTCCCAACAAGATGTATGGTTAGAGATTCAAACGGATAATGTAAAAACAGCAGCAGAGTATTTACATGCGAATCACATTAATAGAAGAGATGAAGTGGAAGTACACGAGAACTCAGAAGGTTACTGGATTTCGGATCCATCTGGGACGATCTTAAGAGTCAATTCAAATAAATAAATGTAAAGATGTATTTTGAGCGTAAGTCTAGTAATTCAAATGTTAGCATGAGCAATCACTAACTCCTTGAAATCTTATATTTTTTATGGAGTCTCCCCCAGGTGTTTGAAAAATCATCATGTATACCCGCTTGTCTAAACTACCAAGGGAGACTCTATACGTACATGTCATCTTTACCTAAAGCCCTTGTCTCAGGAATACTCCTCAAATAGATCAAGTTTGTTTCCGTAAAGATCTTCAAAACAAACACCTTTTCCTCCTGGTACTTCTTGGGGCTCACCAAAAAAATTCACACCTTTAGCTTTCAAGCTTTCATATGTTTGATTAATATCATCCACCTTAAACATAAGGAAAACTTGCTTAGCAGCTTGTCTGCCAATCAGTTGTTTTTCCTCATCAGTTACCGCTTCAACTAGTTCTATAACGACCTCGCTATTAGTATGTGGTGCAACAGTTAAATAACTCCAATCTTCATTGAATTCTTCTTCATCTCGAATAATAAAACCTAATTTTTGAGTATAAAATGATTTTGCTTCTTCTTTGTCTTTTACAAATAGAACAATTTGACAAGTACTATCAATCATAGAAAGCACCCTTTCTCATTTAAAGATACTTCAATGATATCACTGATGATTAGAGATATTTCTTATATATTGCTGACTTCATCCATCGAAAAGAAGATGAAAACAGTCTCTGTATGTCTATGCAAACGGTCGATGGTAGGTAGGGTAGTATAAACTCTTCTATTCTGTATAACTGCACCGAAAGCATGTACCTTAAAGGCTTGGCAATTGCCACGTTTTCTATGACTCTCCTTAGGCATTTTGAAAGGTTGACATACAGATTAAATATAGTTGTTATGTCACCCCACCCTTGAAATTATTTTCTCGTAAAAATTGTACTACAATCTTGTAGTACAACATACATTTATGTAAACGCTTTCTTTAAAGGGGATGGTGAAAATGGATGGTGTAACAACGTTAGGGCTAATATCGGTGTTGCCTCCACTGATAGCAATTGTATTAGCTTTTTGGACAAGGGATACAATTTTGTCCTTAGGTATCGCCTGTGTGGTGGGGGTGCTATTAGCTGGTGGTGGATTACTTGGGTTTCCTAATCTAATGAAGGAAGCTTTAGGTAATGAGAGTTTTTCCTGGATCTTTCTTTTGGAAATTTTTATTGGAATCTTAATTGCATTTTTTCAACGAACAGGTGCCATTCAAAGCTTTGCCGATGCTATTGGTAAAAGGCAGGCATCGAGGAAAAAGATAGGGGCTACGACATGGTTCATGGGGTTGTTTGTATTTTTTAGCGATTATTTTAGCCCAGTATTTGTTGGTTCAACAATGAGAAAAGTGACAGACAAGGTAAAAATGTCACGCGAAAAATTGGCTTATATATGTGATTCTACTTCAGCACCAGTTAGTGTGATTGTACCGATAACAGGGTGGGCAGTGTTTATCTCTGGGTTATTAATCGGACTGGGTCCAATCCAAACGGAATCGGATGCAATTGCAATATTTACAAAATCAATTCCATTTAACTTCTATGCTGTGTTATCTGTAATACTAGTAGGTCTCATTGCAACTGGTATTGTAAAAGATTTTGGGCCGATGAAAAAAGCAGAAGAACGAGCTCAAAAGGAAGGAAAATTAATTCGTGATGGCTCAACGCCATTAGTATCAAAGGAATTAACTAGTATTGAACCATATTTTAAAGACCGTTTACTTAGTATCGTGTGGAACTTCATTTTACCAGTTTTACTAATCATTACCATTGCAGTTGGGACATATATTGGTCTTGGATCAGCTAAAACAATGGAAGCATTCCTAGCTGCCGTTATTTTCTTAGGAATCGTCATGCGCATGCAAGGCATTCCAGTAAAAGACATTATGAATACCGCTATGAATGGGATTAAAGGAATCATGCCAGCGATTATGATTTTAGTTTTCGCTTACACCATTAATGCGTTGAGTGAGCAGATGGGAACTGCTAATTACCTCATTCAGGTAACGGAATCGTGGTTAAATCCAGGATTACTTCCTGCGATCACATTTTTATTAGCAGGATTAATTGCCTTTTCAACGGGTACATCTTGGGGAACATTTGGAATTATGATACCGATTGCAGTTCCAATTGCCATTGGATTTGCCGGTGGAGACATCAATACAGTCGTTCTAGCAACCATAGCTGCAGTAGCCGGTGGTGGAGTTTTTGGAGACCATTGTTCTCCGTTATCAGACACAACCATTTTAGCTTCTACTGGAGCAGCAGTTGACCATATTGATCATGTTCGTACACAAATCCCATATGCTATCCTAGTGGGTTGTATTGGGCTATCAATCTACTTGGTGCTGGGGTTATTAGGATCATAGACGGAGGAGGATTTTTACAATGAAGGTTGTTGTACTAGGTGGATCAGGATTACAGGGGAGGGCAGCATTACAAGACTTAGGAAAAAATTCACAAGTAAGGGAGATTGTTTGTGCAGATGCTTCTTTTCATGGAATGGATAGTTTTCAAAAACACTTAAACATGGATAGGATTACAAAAAGAAAAATCGATGCCACATCACAAGAAAATTTGGTTGAAGTCTTTCAAGAAGGTGCTGATGTTGTCATAGATTTGTTACCTAAAAAATTCAACGAAATAGCGGCTATGGCAGCGATAGAAGCAGGGGTTCCACTTGTGAATTGCTCCTATGCGAGTGGGCTTTCCAGTGAGGTATTTGAGAAAGCAGCGGAAAAAGAAGTTGCGATTATGCCAGAAGCTGGCTTAGATCCTGGAATTGATTTGGTGCTATGTGGCTATGGGGTCCATCAACTTGACGAAGTTCATGAATTAATTTCGTATTGTGGAGGGATTCCAGCAGCAGAAGCAGCGGATAACCCACTGAAATATAAAATGACCTGGAACTTTGATAGCACATTAATGTCATATAAAAGGCCAGCCTTAATTATGCGTAATCGAGAAATTATCGATATACCTGCAGATGACCAACATAATGAAAAGTGGCTTACAGATATAACCATCTCTGGATTAGAAGGTCTTGAGACGATTCCAAACGGTAATGCAATGAAGTTTGCTAGAATCCTAGGAATCGCGGATGAAGTCATAAATACAGAACGAAGAACGATCCGGTGGCAGGGGCATGCTCAGTTTTGGAGAAACATGGTTGGATTGGGCTTCCTAGAGAGAGAACCAGTTCCTGGACTGGATGGTGATATTACTCCATATCAGTTTATGTTGAAGCATTTAGAACCTCGTCTGCAATACAAGGAAAATGAGAAAGATCTAGTATTGATGAAAAATATTATACGCGGTAAAAAAGACGGAAAGGATATCGAACTCGTCTATGAACTAATCGATGAGCGGGATGTAGAAACAGGATTATTTGCGATGAATCGAACGGTTGGTTATACCGCAAGTATCGTGGCACAAATGATTGGAAATCAAACGATTACGAAAAAAGGTGTACTCTCGCCGACTACCGATATACCATATGAATTGTTTATGGAAGAAATCGGCAAGAGAGGGATTAGGATTCATGAAAAGAAGCGTCAACTAAATAACTCACTAGCTTGATGAAAACTCTTCACTCTTGTTTTGTATTCATCAATGGTTGTACTAATATGTGTGGCTAACAAGCTAGAAAAGGATGATTGATCTTTTTGTATAAGATAGTCAACTAGCATCTGATGCTCATTAGAGCCTCGGGTGTCTTTTTTTTGATGACTAATATTATGATAAAAATGGTCATATAAAGCGAGATAAATATGTGTTTGGTTAATCATCTTGATCGTATTGTTTTTTAGAAATCGGTTGTTGCAGCCTCTAATTAGGGTGGTGTGAAAAGCTTTGTTCATATCCATATAGGCTAAAAAGTCTGATTGTAGATAACTCTCTTTTTCGAGCTGTATCAATTCCTTTAATTTAGCAATGTCATCTGATGTAACCCATTCCATGATATTGTTTGATGCTAATAATTCGAGTTGATTACGATGAGTAAAGGCTTGGGCAATCTCTTCCACTGTAGGATTAATTACTTGTGCTCCTTTATTGGGTAATATAGTCAGGAAACCTTCCTCCTGTAATTTTAAAAATGCTTGTCGAATTGGCGTACGGCTGATGGACAGCGATTCCGATATATCATTTTCAACTAGCTTCTGCCCCGGAGCAAGTTTCTGCTTGTATATAGCAGTTTTTAACGTTTGATAAACATATTCTTTCATCGACTGTTTTGTCATAAACTACCCCTCGAATGATTATTCTAATTTTTATGATTACTACTATTATAGAATATTTACTTGGTGAAAGCATTAGAAGTATGAATAAGTGGGACGGGGGGCTGACCCCGAACTAAATTTTATAATAAAAAATAGGTAGTATACCAGTTTTTTGTGTAGGTACTAATTGACAGTATATTTCATTAAAATTATACTTATAATAAGAAAAAGGTACCGAGTAGCGCGAACTACCCAGTACCTACAGTTACAGCCGCATAAAGAGCGGTTGACCAATTGAAGTTTATATCCCAAAAAGAAGTAATCGCACTGATCTAGGGGCGGTTACTTCTTTTTATTTAGAAGGACGACAATAGTTACAAAAAGTGTTAATCCTGCTGTCATGGAGATGCTAAATTGAACTAGTAAACTTAATGCTTCGTAAGTCGTCATCCTTACAACTTCCTTTCACAGGAAGTGGCCAACCGTGGGGGAACCCTAGCTTCTATTGTTTCTGTACAAGACGAAGTTAAAGCGAAAGAAAAACATATTAAAGCGGGTTTCATTTGGTTAAATTCAAATGGTGAACAGCTAGCTAAACTAGCCGACCTGTTAGAACAAAATCAATTAAAAGTTACCATCGGACATCGATTTCCATTATCAGAAAGTTGGAATAATGGAAGCTCATAACTTAAGTGAAAGTCATCATGCGAGAGGGAAGATAGTTATTAATATTAAATAAATGGAACAAGGGGAGCCCCTTGTTCTATTTATTTTTAACGATCTCGATGGTTATGTACATTTGAATTCACAGTGGACTGATTGAAATAATAGTTGATAGATTGGAGCAGTTGCTTTACTTGTAAGGGGAGGACTTACCACACGGTAAGAAGTGTTGCTATTGTAACGACACTTCCGTTCTTCTGTATGGTAAAAAAGATAAGAAGATCATTAATGAAACAGCTAGGAATGTGCAAAAGAGAGCACAATAAGTAAATATTCTCTGTTCAAAACTACCAGTCATCTAATGATTTTTCTTGATGATTGGTAGTTTATTAGTTTATTAGTATATTAGTTTCTTAGAGAACTATTTTCATTTCTAGTTATCCTAGTCTTGATATAGTCTTAACACGCAATGGGAACAATGAACCTGTTCCAGCAAGTCTAGTCTATTGGGCCTAGAGTTCCTGCTTTTTTACTAATTTTCATATTAACTTGAATATTCGTCTCGGAAATCACATAGATACATAAGGGAGGTGATTACAGTGAATATCAAAATTAAAATCAAGAAAAGTACACAGAACAAGGCGGTTTGTGGATGTGTATTTACTTGTTAGTGACTCCAAAATGAAGGAATATCCCTAGGGATATCCCTTCATTTTTACATTAAAAAATTATTGGAGGAGGGGTAACATGAATCGATTAAGAACAAGCCTTAGTTTTCGAGGGTACCCAGATCAATCACTTGTGACGTATTATGATGGAGAACAAAAGGATATTTCTGTTGATCAGTTCTCTTTGTTTTGGGAGCTTTTAGAAGCATTAAGCATAACTAACAGTCAAAACAAGATTCAAGCATGGAAGGACAAGCATGGGGTATCGGACGAGGAATATGAATCAATTATGGAAGTATTAAAAGAGAATAACCTGTTGGAAGAAGAATCGGAAAAAGCTGAACGATATACCGAATTTTTTAAAAGAAATTTAAATTTCTTTCGTACATATGGATGGAATACAGATGTTATTTTAGATAAATTATCTAGCCTTACTATTTCCATTATCGGCGCAGGAACAGTTGGTGCAAGTATCGCTTACACTTGTGCAAAGATGGGGGTAGGAAAAATAATCATACACGATTCAGATCATGTAGAAGCTAAAAATATACCAGCTCAGTTTGTCTATGATTGTAACGACACAGGTAATTCAAAGGTTGTGGCGTTGAAAAATAAAATTTATGAAGCAAATCCACATACAGAAGTCGTGATATACGACAAAAAAGTAGAAGAGATTCAAGATCTTGAACAGTCATTTACAGAGCATAAAGTAGATTACATATATTCCTGTTTTGACGATAGTTTTAGTGAGTTATACCGAAATCTAATTAACAAAAGTTCTGAATTAGGTATCACATGTATTGTGTTAGGTTATGCCTATGATATGACGGTTGCCTATATTTTAGATAAAGATAACATAAACTTCTTTTTAGATCATAGTATCATTAGTTTTGATCGTGATTTTCTTATAACGGAGAACAGAGGCATGATGCTACAAAGCTTAATAGGTTCTTATTTGGGGACAAGAATCCTATTAGGTGAATCTGGGTTCATGCCACATAAACGAAAAGAGGCTTATACATTCAACGTTAAAACAATGGAATTTCAAATGCTAGATTGTATCGAAGAGTTAGTTGTTGATGAATTTACGAAGGATTTAAACACCATTTATAAATTGGAAGAAATACCTCAAATGGTAACGGAATATAGAAAAGTTATAGATAATGTAGGAGGAAAAATTCCTCAAGGATTAGAGGTAGAATTACTTTCCTTACAGCAATTTTTCACTCTTCTGATCAATATAGACGCTTTGGAAACGTTTCAGTTGGAAAAGGTCTATCAGGATTTTACCCAGCTTATCAATTCGATTGATGATGAGCAAGATTCACCTACTGAACAATCTGAGGACTATTACGTTAAATACATGTCCTTAATTAATCATATGAACATATCGCTGGGTGATCAAATAGAAGGTATTTACAGTATCTTTAGTAGGATCAACCAGATAAGCGATGAACAAGAAAGGAAGCTTTTACAAGAGAAATGTTTTACAGAAATCAAAGAATATGCTGATGTAATTTTAGATTACTTTGAAGAAACTAAAAAGCCTTTTATCGAACTAGCGAATACGACTAAATACATGGAACAAGTATTTGGGTGTTCCGATCATCATTTAGATATTTTTAATAAGATCTATCAGGAACAATTTGAGAGTCTAACAAAACGTATCTATGAAGTTATTTTTCCTAACAATCAAACCAATCATGTTGACTTTTTGTATTTTCAGGAAGAAAAGGAAGAAATTCCTGATTTAGAGCTAGAAAAAGGCTTCCAACTATTACGAAATGCATTCAAGGACCGTAACTATCCTTTCATGAGACATATTGGAGAGCTTGAAAACAAAAGTGCTGTAAAGCAGAATCATTCAAACTTAAATCGTACTTTTTATTTTCCCCCCGTTAAAGAAAATAAAATCATTATTGACTTCAATGGGAGCTACAATTCCTTATTCACTCTTGCTCATGAGATCGGACATTCCTATTTCAATAAGGCATATAATGATAGTTTCTTTGACGATAGTTATAAACTAGTGAATGAAACGATCGCAAATTATAAAGAAATTAGCTTTTTGCACGCTTTAATGAACGCCCCCGGAATGGACGGTCAAAAAAAGGGTATCTCGATGGAGTATCTTCACCGTATGAATAAGACTCTTATATCCTCCTATTCCATCTATGTATTAGAAAATCAAACCCTCCAACATATTAGATCAAATGGGAAAATATCCGTAGAAGACTTTTTACAAATACAAGAGGAAAGCCCAGCTTTACTATTAAAAGATATAAACTTTATTAACCGAAAACATGCAAACTTAAATGTGCTTTTAAATCCTGGATTTGTATTTGATTATCAGGACCATATTCAAGAGCCAGTATCATTCCTTTTGGCGATGTATCTTTATGATTATTCCTTGAAGCATGGGGAGGATTATACCGATTATCAAATAAAGACTGCATTAGCGAATAAATCTACTAGGCTAGATTCATTCTGTCACTCCATGTTTGGCACGTCTTTTAATCAGGAGATAATTCATCATTCCATAGGGGTAACCAACCGACTCATTGAAATGTTAAAAGAATATACCGAAGAAAATTCTTCTATTAAAATGGGGTCGTAAAATGGTGCAACTACTATTCAAGAGAAATTTCTCGTTGTTGTTTACAGGTAGGCTAATAACCAATATAGGTGACAGTTTATATGCGGTTGCTGCTATGTGGTTAGTTTATGAGCTAACTAGCAATCCAATCTTTACGGGCATAGCTGGAGCCTTAACAATGGCGCCTATGGCTCTTAACTTTTTAATAGGGCCATTAGTCGACCATTTTCCATTAAAAATTCTTTTAGTCTATTCACAATTCATACAAGTATTATTGATTTTAATCATCCCAATTACGTTTTATTTGGATATACTGAGTGTTTGGGTTGTTTTAACCATCATGCCTATTGCGGTATTCATCGAACAATTCGCTTATCCGGCACAACAGACTGCTCTTCCAAAAATAGTAGAGAAAGAAGAGCTGGTGAAGGGGAATTCCTTGATGTCTTTTGCGTAAGGTACCGATTTAATTTTTCTTGGACTGTCCGGATTGATTATTGCATATATAGGCGTTATTAACGTTTTTGTAATCGACGCATTTACTTTTTTATTTGCTGGACTTCTTTTTCATTTCTTGGCATTGCCCAAACGGGAAAATGATTCCACACAACAAGGGATGAAAGATACGATAAGTACTGCTAAAAAGTCTTATACCAAAGACTTAAAAGAAGGTATTGTCTACGTGAAAAATTCCTTTATTCCAAAGTTCCTGGTCGCTGCAGTTGGAGCAAACTTTCTTTTTGGAGCAGTCAATGCCATCCTTCCAGTTTACGCTGATTTCCGAGGCGGAGAGGTGTTTTACGGATATTATTTGGCTGCTTTATCCGTTGGTATGTTAGTCGGTTCCTTATTAGCTTCTACATTTAATCGATTTAACATTAGCACGATCATGATTATCGGTTCTTTATTTGCAGGCTGTGCATGGTTTGCTTCTTTTATAGCAACAAATAGCTATGTTTCTGTCATTTTTTATGGACTTGCTATGGTTCCTTTAGGTGGAATAAATGTAATGACTCAATCCATGCTCCAAGCGATTGTGTCAGAAGCATTATTGGGTAGAGTGGTGACCATCGTTTCAAGTATGGCTTCCATCGCTCTTCCTCTGGGGGCATTGTTTGGTGGGATAGCTGCAAACTTCATTGGAAGTGAATATGTTTTCTTTTTCGGTAGCATTGCTAATATATTAATAGGCGTTTACTGGTTGCTAAGTTCTGAGCTTAGGAGAATACCCAATTTAGAAAAGTTGGATCCAAAGGATTATGGTTTATCCGCATAGAAATCAGGAACTTAATGTCTAAAAAAAGAAGTAGTCGCTGGTGCGGTTACTTCTTTTTATATAGTACTATGTAGATGTTGGCATAATTTAATAGCAGGACAATGAACCTGTCCCTATACTTCTAGCCCTGCAATCCCAAATCCTCCTGGGCCAGAATGGGTTGAAATCATGGCGCCTGCTTGCATCCACTGGATGTTTTGAAAACCATGTTCCTTTGCAATTTCTTCTGCCCGTCGTTTAATCCCATCGTCAAGACCAATCGAGTAAATTAAATAAAGTTGCTTTCGATCAATATTGTATTGATTAAGATAGTCTCGCATAAGTTTTTCTGAAACAATACTCATTTTCCCGCGGTATTTCTTATTGGAAACAAGGTGTCCGTCAATCAATTCAATTCGAGGTTTTATTTTTAACAAAGCACCACCAAGATAAGCAACATTACTTACACGGCCACCAGCTCTTAAAAATTCTAGGCTACCGGGAACAAAAGCAAGTTTTGACTTAGGAACGACGGCTTTAATTTTTTCTACCAATCGACCAGGTTCGATCGTTGGTTCTTGCTCTAAGAGACTAACCGCATACATCACGATAGCCGTTAATCCACCGGTAACATTCAACGCGTCAATGAGGAAAAGATTGTCAAATTCCTCTGATGCAATCACTGCATGTTGAAAGGATGAAGAGGCCTTTGAAGTGTAGCCAATATGAATAATTGTACAATCGGGAAAATCTTTGTTAATCTTTGTGAAGAATTCTTGATATTCATGTGAATTTGTTGACGTTGTAGAGGGAATCTTTTTTGTGCGGTCATAGTAGTCATAAATTTCTTGTACAGGTAATGAACCATCCTGATAATCCTTTTCATCCATGATGATGTGCATTGGTACAACTTGAACATCATGCTTTGCAGCTAAATCCTCTGGTAAATCTGCTCCACTCTCTGTTGTTAAAATGATCTTTTTCATCGTCTTCCTCCAATAGTTCGTGCATCAGTTTATAAGAATGAGCTAACAGAGCCCTTAAATGGGTGTCTGCTACATAATAACTATATTATCACAATTATCTTAACTAATCGAAAAAGCAAAATCAAAAGAGGGTATGATCTGTTAATGGTAATTGACAGTATATCTAATAAAAATTATACTAATAATAAGAAAAAGGTACCGAGTAGCGGTAACTACCCAGTACCTACAACTACAGCCGCATAAAGAGCGGTTGACCGTTTGGTGAATAAATCAACAAAAAGAAGTTATCGCACTGGTCTAGGGGGGCGGTTACTTCTTTTTGCTTACTAAGGACAATAGTTACACTTGCTGTCATAGAAATGCTGATTGGCTTTAGTATACTTTCTAATACCTGAGTAGACCTAACAGATTAACTAATAACAGTAGCCTCAACACCAATTCCACTAACGGAATATATCATTGGTATAAAAATAGGGGATAGTATTTTCGTATGCTCATACACAACCTCAGAAATATCTCGATCTTCCTCTGTATTATCTTCTTCGTGCTCTTTATTTAAATAATGTTGTATCGTTGCTAGGCCAACTAGTGCTATTCCGTATTTATATTGAGATTTGATGGTTTCTATCTTTTCTGCATCTTTATGTTTACTAAGTTCAGCAAATAAATGGTCGTTATCTATATTAATGAAAAAGTCATATGTTCCTTCTCCACTGTCAAACACCCTAAGGGAGCCATTTCCATCCATGTGGTATTGCCCCCATTCTTTTTTTGTTATTTCTTTTACTTGAGGTGGAGCAAGTGTTTTGCTTCTATTCCTTGGTGTACTATTTCCACCTGTGGATTTTTTGAATTTTACTCCTACTTGTATGGTAATTTCTTCTACAAAAGGCTTCTGTTGAACTGAATCTGTTACTTCAACTTTATAATTTAGCACATCTCCTACCTTACATGCCGGTGGTAGTTTAATATTAATAGTTACTGTACCGTTACTTTGATTTAGTGAGTAATCTAATACACTGTTGCCGTTTAAGGTCAAATCTAAAATTCCTGGATCGTCGTTTCGCCCCAAGTAATTATCTTCTGCATCCGTTTTAAATTTAATTCTGGCTTTTCTATTCTTGGCCACAATTTTTGGGTGTTGAGAAGGTTTCACTAGTGTGAAATATGTTGGATAACGAATTCCAATAAAAGGCTTATTTGGTTTCTCGCTATCACTTGGATCAAACGGATTAGAAATATTTCCACCTCCAAGTAAAAGTTCTTTTAGTGTTGGATTACTTTTTATTATATTTTGGAGCACATCTGTCATAGGCTTGGAATTATTCAATTGGTCATGAAGCGCTTTTTGTCTTCGTTCTTGTTGTAACTTTTTTAAGTGGGTATCTTGTTTAAACAGATCTTCTAATATATCTTCTAGCCTTCTCTTCAACTCGACATTTCGCAACTTATCTCGACTGTTCATAAATAAATCCTCTCTCGCTCTTAAGGGAAGGTTGGTACAATCTAAGATGGTTAAGATAGAATTGGCCAAATAACCTAACCCCACATTTTTACGGCTGTAAATGCTTTTTGGTAGGAAACCATGTGTTTGACCATTTATGACAAAAATAACCCCTTCATTTTTATTTCGATAATTATCATCTTTTCCTTCTTTAAATACATTGATAGAGTACTTGACTTTATGTCCATCGACAGATAGCTCACTTTCATATGGAAAACCTTCCTCCAAGTTCTTGCTTCTGTCTTCTTGTAAACGTAAATTTAAACCAGACAAGGTTGTTTCCAAAGTGTTACCCCTATAGTTCCTTTTTTCCAAAATTCGAATAGGTAATGCCACGCTAGGCATCAGGATGGATAATGCATAATAGAGGTTTAGCGTTGCAACTGTTTTTAAACTTCCAATCTTATAATCATATAGCTTGATGAATGTACCCCATTCTAATGATTCACCATGAATGGCAAGTGAATCACTTTTAAAACATAGGATAGAATCATTAGGAGCCAAGTATTCATATATTGAACTCTTCGCCCCATGTTGCGGCTGGCTTCTTCTTACGATAGTTACACCCCAATAGTCTTTGGAGGTATCTACTTTGCCATTATATTGATTAAAGTTGTCTGGAATATAAGGGCATCTTTTCGAGATAACAAGTTGATAGTTCTGATTGCCACAGAACTGTAGCACGCCGGTACCACCCATATTAAATTTCCCTTGAACAAATGGAATTCTAAGTTTGTTGGATTTACTTAGTGAAAGAATGGTTTGAGGTAACTTATTCGGAGTTTGCCCTTCACCTTTGTCTACAATAGAGTAGCTAGGTGATGTTTTTCGACCAGTGGCAAGTAGTTTAATATTATTAGATAGGGTTGCACGTTTATGTGTTGAAAGGTTGCTAAGTTTTCCGTCGTGGATATCGAATAAATGGTGTAATGCTTTTTTAATATTATTGGGTGCTTTATCGCCTTCTGGATCAATTCCATTTTCTAGTGCTTTCCTAATTAATACAGCATCCACACTATTGATTAATTTCTCCACTAAAGCTGCCTCGGGAGAACTTTGCTGTGCGCCAATTACGGAAAAATTGTTCTCATTATCCCCAAAAGGCTTCCAAAGTTTATCGTCTAGTAAATTATATTCTTCTAAAACTCGATCGACTTCTTGCTCTTTTTCAGCATTAGCAAGTTTTAGTCCAAGGCTTTTGATTTCATCATTGGTAAACATATACATCCCCCCAGTAATATTTATTGGTTGGGAGGGGAAATTATGACGGGAAAGTTAGGTAACTATTTTGCACTGTGGACTATGGTGTTATTTAATGATCGACCGCTGGTAAAACAACAACAGGAGTAGTATTTGAAAAAACTTTTTAATAATAGTTTTTCAAAATTTTGTCTGTTATAGTAATAGTAGGATAATTAGATGAGTGGACGAAAAGCATGGCCCGTATACTATAAATTTATTAAGCAAAATAAAGAAGAAAGTCATTTATATCTTATGAAGGCTCACAGATCTATTATTTAACTGTAACTGGGGTGATACTTTGACGAAACAAGGAATCTATGAAGAAATTATTACAAAGCAACTAAAAAACAAACTTTATCAACTTGATAAAGAAAAATTTGAAATAGGTAAAGAAAAGCTTGATGTTGAAGAAGCTAGAAAAATGTTATCCGCATATATATCGAATATTACTAGAAAGGCTTTGCAATTTGTAAGAGATAGAAAAAATTCAGACGATAAAGAATCGTTACTTGAACAGATTGAAATTTGTAATAGTATCATTGCTAACATAAGTAATCAGTTGGGTGTTGAAGAGTTAAAGCAGTTATCCATTGATGAGGAAGGTGAAGTACTAACTTCAATACATTCTAGTTTGAATAATATTAGAAGTGTGAAAAAAGGGAAGGTTATTCGACCAGTCACCTCAATTGCTGAAAGCTCACTCTTTACCGGATCTAGCTATGAACCGGACATGCTGAGTGAGTTGAAAAAAGAAATATTATCAGCAAATGAAATCTATTTTCTTGTATCATTCATTAAGTGGAGTGGAATTAGAATAATAATAGATGAATTGAAAAGTTTTACTGATAATGGTGGGAAACTACATATATTAACGACTTCATATATGGAAGCTACAGACTATAAAGCAATTATTGAATTAAGTAACCTTACTAACACGGAAATTAAAATTTCTTATGACGTTGACCGTACTCGGCTTCATGCCAAGGCATATTTATTTAAACGTGATACGGGGTTTACTACTGCATACATTGGCTCCTCTAATTTATCAAACCCGGCTTTAACTTCGGGTCTGGAATGGAATTTAAAAGTAACGGAAAAAGATTCTATAGATATAATTAAGAAATTTCTTGCGGTTTATGAAAGTTATTGGAATGATGGAGAATTTAAAACATTTAATAGAGAAAAGGAAACTGATAAGGTCCGACTTCTAAAAGCACTTAAAAAGGAAACCAAAGAGATAACAAATGACTTTCATTTCAATTTCGATATTCAACCATACTACTACCAAAAGGAAATGTTAGAAAACTTAAAAGCCGAGCGTGAGATTTTTGGCCGGTATAAAAACCTTTTAGTAGCAGCAACGGGTGTTGGTAAGACAGTAATATCTGCTTTTGACTTTCGTAGGTTCTACCAACAAAATGGTAATAGAGCAAGGCTTCTCTTTGTTGCTCATCGTGAGGAAATTCTGAAACAAAGTAGGGATACCTTTAGAGCTATTTTAGGTGATTTTAATTTTGGGGATATGTTAGTAGGAGGTAATGTGCCTCAATCAATGGATCATTTATTTGTTAGTATTCAAAGCTTTAATAGTACGAAATTGTATGAAAAAATAACGAGTAATTACTATGATTTTATAATTGTTGATGAATTTCATCATGCTGCAGCAGATTCTTATCAAAGATTATTAGGACATTTTAAGCCTGGTATTTTATTAGGTCTAACTGCAACCCCTGAACGAATGGATGGAAAGGATGTCCTTTCATATTTTGATGGTCAAATTGCTTCAGAAATGCGACTTACTGAAGCGATTAATCGAAAGTTGTTGAGTCCTTTTCAATATTTTTGTGTGAGTGATACAGTAGATTTATCACAATTAAAATGGCGTGGTAAAGGGTATGATTTAAAAGAGTTAGAAAATGTCTATACAAATGATAAGATACGAAGCAATCAAATCATTAATAGCTTATACAAATACGTGACAGATATTGAAGAAGTGAAAGGACTAGCTTTTTGTGCAGGAGTAGAGCATGCAAAGTACATGGCGGAATATTTTAATGAGAGAAATATTCCATCTATAGCCTTAAGTGGTGATACTGATAAGGAAATAAGAAAATCTGCTAAAAGTAAACTTGTAAACGGTGAACTTACCTTCATATTTGTTGCTGATCTATACAATGAAGGTGTCGATATACCGGATGTAAATACAATTTTATTTTTGCGTCCCACTGAAAGTCTTACAGTCTTTTTGCAACAGCTGGGAAGAGGATTACGATTAACTGAAGAGAAAGAGTGCTTAACGGTGTTAGATTTCGTTGGGCAAGCACATAAAAATTATAACTTCGAAGAGAAGTTTCGTGCGTTGCTTGGCAAGACTAAACATTCGATTAGACATTATATTGATGAAGGATTTTCCAATTTACCAAAGGGAAGTTTCATTCAACTTGAAAAACAGGCAAAGGATTATATATTAAGAAATATTAAAGCTTCTACTAACAGTTATCGTAATCTAGTAGATCGAATCATGTATTTTAAACGGGATACTGACTTAGAGTTAAACTTTGTCAACTTTTTAAATCATTATAAGTTATCTGTTTATGATTTTTATGGTAAAAGGGGAAATCGATCTTTTCAACGAATGTTAGTGGATGCTAATCAACAAGACAATTTCAATTGTAAACATGAAGAATTAATTACAAAGAGAATACACAAGTTGTTTCATTTAAATTCGAAAAAGTTGCTTGAATACTTTATTAGTTATGTTCAAGGACAAAAGAAATCAGTGAATACAGAAGAAGAAAAGTTAATGGTTAACATGTTATATTATTCTTTTTATCAAAAGGAACCTAAAAAGAAAGGTTTTAACTCTATTGAAGAAGGATTAATTGATATTTTTTCTCATGAGAGGATGAAAAAAGAAATATTAGATTTACTCAAGTTTAAATATAATTCGATAGATCTGACTGAAAAAGAAAATGACTTTGATTTTGTAACACCATTAACTATTCATTCGGTTTATTCGAAGGAACAAATTATGGCGGCTTTGGGGTATTTTAACGAGGAAAAATGTCCTTCATTTAGAGAAGGGGTCAAACATTTTAATGAGAAGAAATTAGATGTATTTTTCACGACATTGAACAAATCCGAAAAGGATTTTTCACCGTCTACACTGTATGAGGATTACGCTATTAATGATCGTCTGTTCCATTGGCAATCTCAAAGCACCTTGACAGAAAATAGTCCAACAGCAAAACGTTATATTAACCATAAACAAACAGGAAATAAAATAGCTTTGTTTGTCCGTGAGTATAAACAAGATTATGGGTATACTTCACCTTTTATCTTTCTTGGTACTTGTGAATATGTTAGACATTATGGTGAAACACCTATAAGTTACGAGTGGAGGTTAAATGAAGAAATGCCACCGGGGCTAGTAGCAAAGGCAAATAAGAGTATTATGTAGGGCCAAACGAATATAACTGTGGATTCTTTTATAAAATAATAGTAGTATACTTAAAGTATAGTCATTGCTTAGAAAAGAGGCTATACTTTTTCTTTTCTTACTTCTTCAACAGCTGGGATATCAGCGGGCGCCCATTTTAATGAGTCTAAGTTATCTCTCTTAAGCCACAGTAATTTCGAATGCTCACTTGGTACAGGAATACCTTCAACAATTGTAGCTTTTATAGCAATTAAATTAATAATAAAAGTATCATATTCATGGGTATTTTCATTTAGTAATTCATTAGATTTAATTTTACAACCTAACTCCTCTTCAATTTCTCTCTCCACAGCGGTATAAATATCTTCATTTGCTTCTACTTTCCCACCAGGAAATTCCCACATGTTTGGAATGGACATTTCTGGAGAACGAAGAGCGCACAGGATTTCATCTTGGTCATTTTTAATTACTGCTGCAACTACTTTTACTGTCTTTTTCATCTAATCCCTCTTTCAATGTAAAACTACTTTTATGATAACAATTTATTGCGTAATGATAACATTTTTGCAAAATCATTAAATGCTGATATGGATAAAGGTTGATGCCAACACACCAACCTTTATTTATAACCTTTCCGTTCAAAATATACCTGCAATTTATACTCACATATCTGTCGTGTCATTTCATGAAGTATGTCTTGATCTTTTTCTTCTACATCAAAATTCATTCCAAATCGTTCCCCGTCAAAAAAGACCAATTCATCTTTTCCTCCCCATTTGGAAAGGGGCATATCCGAAAGTAATTTAACAACTCCTTTTTCGTTATAGTCCCAAAACTTTTTAGTATTCTTATTAGAAAAATCAGCTTGCTTACGATAGGTTCTTTCCATATAAAAATGGTGAAAGTATGGAGCGATTTCTTCTGGTGCTACAGATTTAAACCACTGACCAGGACCTTTTTCAAGTAGAAATTGTAACACGACCATCTTATATGATTTGCTCATTTGTTCTTTTTCTACCTTGTTTAACCATGGATAATGTTTCTGGTACACTTCTGCTTCATGGGTAGATAACTGCCCATATTCATTTAGGAATGCAAAATATCCACCAAACGCTTGTAAGTATTCTTTTGAATTTATGGTACCGTTTAAATGGACATTCCTATAAGTAGGTCGCTTTCCGAGTTCTACTTTGACGTTCATGTAGTCTGACAGTACACGGTCTTTTCTCGAACTACGTTTTTTACGGAATTCCTCCAATAAATCGATTACTGCTGTCTCAAAATAAATGCTGCAAACATCTGGCACAATAGGAAGTACATTTTTCCGTGTTATTGGTTTATCCTCACCTTGATTTTTATCAAGAACCTGAAGTTTCGTATCGGCATTTCGATAATTACCTATTAAATCGATGATGACGCAATTGTCTTTTCCCGCAAACTTACGTAAACCACGACCAATTTGTTGTGTGAAGACCACGAGTGACTCGGTAGGTCTTGTAAATAAAAGTGTATCGACAGATGGGATATCCACACCTTCATTAAATAAATCTACCGTGAAGATAACATCAATTTCTCTTGCTTCCAGCATCCGAATTGCCTCTGGCCTCGAGATATTTTTTGTCGCTGAGGTTAGTGTTGTAGCATGAGCTCCTTGATCATTAAAATAGGTGGCTAAAAACTCAGCTTGTTGAATGGATGAACAAAAAGCAATAGTTCTTGTTTGCTTGTATTCATTCCATTTCTCGTAGATATTTTTCGCACGGTCAGTTTGGAGTTGGTGCATCATAAGTTCATGTTGATCGTATTTATTTCCTAACCAACGGATCTCATTGTAGTCAATGTCATCCTTCACGCCGTAGTAAGTGAAAGGTGCCAGCCATCCACGTTGTATCGCTTCAATAAACGTAATTTCGTAAGCGACGTTCCCATCACAAAGTGCAAAGACATCCTGTCCATCGGTTCGTTCAGGCGTAGCTGTTAAACCAAGTAAGAATTTAGGCTGGAAATACTCAATTACATTCAAATAACTTTTAGCAGCTGCATGGTGAAACTCATCTATAACAATAAGATCGAAGTCATGAGGGTCAAACTGTTGGAGTTGTTCTTGAATGCTTAAGGTGAAGATAGATGCAAAGAGCATGTTATGATTCTTATCTTTTTCAAGACCATAAAAGAGACCACCTGTATGATTCAGGACATGCTCAAAACTGTTTTTTGCCTGCTTTAGGATTTCTTCACGATGAGCGATAAATAGCACCTTTTTAAACCTCTGTGCAAAAAATGCTGCCAAATACGTTTTGCCAAGTCCAGTTGCCATGACAACCATCGCTTTATTGTAATCCTCTTCTAATGTTGAGTGAAGAGCTTCCAGTGCTTCTGTTTGAGCCTGACGCGGTTCAAGCTTTGTTTTGTATGTTTGAAAACTATCTTTTGTCTGAGTAGGTAATTCCTGATCTGCACTTGGAAGAGTTAGTTCAACTTCTTCCCGTTTCGTCCAAGTTGAAATTAAGTCCGCATTTTTTGCGTGAAAGCTATCATAATCTTCTTGATAACTTTTTATAGACTCTGGATTAATGACAATCGTCTGGTCCGAGTAGAAGGATTCGATGAACAATTCAATGGATTCATCAAATGTTTGTTGAGAGGCATTCCTTTTCATCCGTAAATTCCATTCGATACCACTAGTAAACGCGGAACGAGATAGATTGGATGAACCTACAATAATAGCTCCTTCTTCTCGATGCTTGAATATGTATGTTTTTGGGTGAAAGGCTATCCCATTACTGCGCCACAATCTAATCTCAACGTTCTTTCCTTCTAATTCTAACAAGCGATGTAATGCTTTTGGTTGGGTGACAAACAAGTAATCTCCTGTCAGGATTTTAATGTCAGCACCCTGATGGAGTGCATCCTGAAGAGAATCAAAAATAACATCTACGCCGGATTTCATGATAAAAGAGCTAAGTATATATATGGTAGATGAACTACTGATATCTTCTTTTATTTGTTTGTGTAGATTGCTAGTATATAAGGAAATATCATTCATTAATCTTCAACCTCAATTAAAAAGATTTTGTCATCAAAGCCTCCTCTTTTGTCAGCTTTTTCTTTTCGAACCTTCTCTACTTCTTCAATAGATGCACCATGGATCTTAGCTAGTGCATGCATTAGTTCTAATACGTCAGCAAGTTCTTCTAATGCTTCGTTGTCTGAAGTCGCTTCCTGATATTCGGTAACCTCTTCAAATAATTTTGATTTAAGTTCTAGCTCATAATGGTCATTTGATAGTATCTCTGTTTTATAAGCTTTACCAGTTTTTTCGATAATTTCTGGAATTCTGTCGCGTACTAGTTTGTTGTATGTTGGCATGGTAGTTCCTCCTGTTATTGTTTGGTTTAATTGTATAAAAAAATGAATATTGGAGCAAATCGTAGAAAGGAAATAGATGTTGTAATGATATGAAGAGTATCGCAGGAGACTTTTGAAAATTCTTGAGATTTAACTGGTTCAGAATGTTTCTAATACCATACTTATGTTTTATTAATTAGATCCGATATTATTAATGTGTTGAAAAAATGAGTCTAAGGAGAAGTTGCATGCTGTTTAACTTATTTAAGAAGAAGGATAAAATAGCCAATAACGATAATAACATGAGGGCTAAAAAGAAAAATTACAATCAACAAGTTGCAAATAGAAAAGGAGAAATAGGTGAATACAAGATAGACATACAGCTTTCACAACTTCCAAAAGATTATAAATACCTAAACGATCTAATGATTGAAAATCCAAAATCTATATCTGGTTACTCTCAAATTGATCACTTGGTGATTACTCCTTATGGGATTTATGTGATAGAAACAAAGAATTATCAGGGGACTATTTATGGTAGTAAAAATCGAAAAAATTGGCTTATTAATGGGAAGTTTAAGATGATGAATCCGGTCATTCAAAATTATGGTCATATAGAAGCCTTGAAAAAGTATATCGATAAGAGTTATCATGATAAATTTAAATCGATGATTACATTTACGAAGCGTTGTACGTTAAAGATAGATATGGAATTAAGAGATATTAACTCTGATGAGTTAGTAATCTATGATGTTTACCTAAACGAAACCTTACAAAGAAAAGAATCAATTTTAAAATTGAAAAATCATAATCAATTTACTGATGAAGATAGACAAGTAATATACGAATCTATTACGAACGCAAACATTACCGATCCTAAAGCTAGAGAAACCCACACTACTAGAATTAAAGAGAAGAAATCAAACGCTGTAGTAATGAGTAATTCGCAATGTGTAGTCTGTAGTAAAAAAGTGTCCGAAAAGGTTGTTACATATTGTCTATCTAATCAAAAGTTTAATGGCAAAATTTATTGTTATGATCATCAGAAAACATTGAATGTGTAAGGAACCAGTTGGAGGTAAAAGTAGGTTTTATAGGAGCGAGTTGTCTATAAGGCAAACACCCCTTACCGCCATACCTATCAATCTTATTGACCATAACCAAATTAGAAAAATCTTATTAACCACTTCATATAGGTTTAATTAGGACGGTGGCACATATAGCGAGAAACATCAAATACTCAAAAAGGGAATCGAATCAACATTGGACTCCCTTTTCTAATTCCTTCACTTCACTTTTCGCACGAGATAATCGGAGTCCTCTAATTCAGTGAATCCATTTTTTTGATAGAAGGAATAAGCAGGAACATTTCGTTCCGTCATTAATGTAATATGCTTTATATTTTCAGTTGCTAAGATTCATAGATTTGTTCCAGGAATAGTTTACCTAACCCCTGGTTTGTTTTTTCCTGGAAATGAATAGCTCTTTAATAAAATACTCTTTTCCTTCCCACCAATGGAATACATAGCCTAGTGACCCACCGTGCTTCCCTGGTCATCAACTAAAATGAACGACAATGAATTCTGGTTATCTATTAAATCACGTATGTACAGGTCGACTTGTTGACCATTCTCCCATTTATCAAACCATGGTTCATTTGAAAACACATCTAGGAATAATGCCCTTAATTCCTGTATGTTTTTTTCTTGGATATGAATTGTTTTCATATTGAGTTCATTTCCCTTTGTTTTTGGTTACTAATTTATTATCTAATGTAATCTGAAACAGCATTAACTTAATCCGATGTTTATGATTATACAATAAAAGTCGCCTATAGAGTGTCCACCTTTGGTAAAATATATTATATGAGAGATAGCTAAAAGAAAATGGTAAGGTTAACTTAAATGGGAATGTTCTATTGAAGAGGAGGAAACAATATGCCCAAGGTAGCAACTAAATTACCCAACCCCAAAGAACACGTAAAAGAACAAAGAAAACAACGACTTGATGAAATAAAAAGGTATGAAAGAGAAATAAAAAGGATCTTAGGAAAATCCATAAAGAAAAAGGTGGAATAAATAATTACTTTTTATTTATCCCACTTTTTTCTTTGAATACTTCGTATACGACTTTATCCCACTCTTCAAGGGCTGCAATCCTTTCATCCTTAAATTGGTTTACTGTTTCGTTTACATCTGGTAGGTGAAGCTTTTTTGGTGGGAAATTTATAATTTTTCCATTCTCCATGTCTTGCACCTCATTTTTATCTATTACTATAATAAATATGTAATTGCCCCAATAATATGTTTTTGCTTTATATATACTTACCTAAATCATAATCGTTTAAACTATCATCATATAATTATGGAAATGCCATCGAATTACACCATCTTTTCCAGGATATGTTTACTCTGTAGACTATCATCTAATTAGTAGCTTGTCTTCCCCCTCTTCCCTATATTTTATCCTACCCCAATAGTCTATTTTTCGTCAAAAAATGATAAACTAATAGAAAAGATGATAAGTAATCGGAAATGTAGGTGATGGTATGTTTAAGCGGGTAAAAGAAGTGACCTATTTAACAGCAGAAAAGGCACCATAAGCATAGGATTTGACCACATTCATGCACAAAATGAATTATTTTGGTTGTAAAAAGATTGTTTATGGACTAATTATAGTACTGAAATGAAAAAAAATATCTTTTCCGAAACTTCATGTAAAATATATGTTAGATTGAAAAGCAATGAAAGGCATCTTAGAGAAGATGTTTAACGTTAATAATCGAACTATGGGAATTGAAAATGATTAAGCGTTATTATTTAGGTTCTCAAATGATCTGACTCCCTAATCCATGCATGTATTAATTGTGACAGGGGAATACAAGGCGATGACATCGTTATTTTAAGATAAATCAACTAAATTAATGAACGTATATCAAAGGGGGGATTTTTAAATGTTTAACTTTTTTCTTTTATTTATTCTACTAGTCGTTATCCTAACCTCTATCTTGGCTTATTATATACGGGAAAAATATACATATTACACAAGTCATCGGTATCCACCAATAAACAACACCAAAAAATGGGTAGATCGTATACTTCAGCTTCTTATGGTCTTTAATATAATCGGAGCATTTGTTTTTTCAAATACTGAGATTTATTTGATAATATTTATCGTTCTTGTCATCATTCAAAATGGGTTTAGTGCTTACGTGGAATATAAGCATGAACGAGAAGAAAATGAGTATATGATTAGTCTTGTTTGGATGATTGGGTCTTTGATCATTTTAGTTGGTTTTATGTTTTTCACATTTCCAACAACAACTTTCGATGAAGTCATGCAAAAATATGAATCTTTCAATCCTGAGCTCATCGAACAATTGGAAATAGAAAATGATACTTGGAATGAAGATGAAATCACGTATTATCCTGCAACGATAATTGAAGATAAGCAGATAATTGATCAAATATTTTCTGAACTGTCTAAGGTTGAAGTTAGAAACAATTTGTTTGGTTATGAAAAACGGGCCGATCACTACAGTTTAAACATTAGGAACAGGGAGTTTTATTACATCGCAGTTTATGAGAATTATCTGACCATTGATTCGGAGGATTATAGAGTTGTAGGTGAAAATTATCTGTATAAATTGCTTGAAGAAAGTGAAATAGATTGGGATAACTTTGATTAGAAGGGGTCTTGTCCCCAATTCTGCCATGTTTTTTACCAGCGGTTGCCACGAGATTAACTACTTGCTGCCGGCGTATTTACGTATGGCGTGACGTCAAGGATTTGGAAAGTGAAAAAGCCTAATTCCCCCTTATTTTTACTGAAGAATTAGGCTTATGGTCTTCCACGATCGCTCCCGATATTGGAATAACTTTTAATATTATTTTAACGTTCCATATTAAATGCTTCACTATAGACTTTACGCAGCTTAGCTGAGTTATCGTGCCACTTAATTGGATTACCATTGACGATTTGGACCAATACATCCAAACACCTATGCCATCCTGCTGCGGTTTTAACTGCCCATGAATCATCGTTAAAAGTATGGGTAAAGATCATTCGACACCCTTTGTCCTCTTCCTGCAATGAAATGTTTATAAGATCATCGACTTCACGGAAACCAAATAAATATGGCTCCTCTAACTCTGTAATGGTACCATTATATGTCGTTCCTTCGCCGTCATCGAAGGCAATCTTGCCACCAAGTCTGAGATCCATCTCCCCTGTTGCGAAAGGGTACCATTGGGAGAAATAACTAGGATTCGTAATGACACGAAAAACATCTTCTGGATTATGAGGAAAAAATCGTTCAAATCTTAAAGCATAACGATCATTCGACTCATGTAGTGTACCATTATCATTCATCATTTCATCCTCCTTTTTTTATATCCTTGAAGTCTTCCTATTCACTACTAATTCAAAAAACAAATTAAAGTTTTGTGTAGTCTCAAAAAACATCAACATTACTTATATTTGTTTTCATGTTTTTATAGTACCAAACATTTTAATAACTAAAAAACAATAATAAAATCATTTTCGTGTTCTTCAATAAGATTTTCAAATATTAATAGAAGGATTATGGGGTTTTATGTTAACGTTTAGATAAAGATGTTTTTGTGCTAAAACACTTTAACCGAATAAAGGATGTATATGGTACTTAATATATGTAGGTTTTGGCAGTATGATTATTAGATATAATTAAACTATACTAGCATCATTCACATATTGTTGAAATAACGACGTAGGTTAGTGGAATAGTGAAACTTCTTTCTTACTAATTCGTAGTAAAGTATAGAATTTAATATAATAGGAGTGTCAACAATGAAAAAATATATTATCTTTGCCATTAGTTTTATATTATTATTTTCATTATTTGAGATTCTATCTGGAATGCTTCTTACAACTATGTATACTCCAGATATAACAGAGGCTTGGAATACGAGTGCTAATCTATCTCAAGAAGTTGTTATTAAAGGTGGTACCAGTAATTTTTTACTTACATTATTTTTTGCCTTTCTTTCTGCTACAATTGCTTATTTTATCCCCAAAAAAATCATCAACAGTATAAAGTAGGCATATATTAACGGTTACTTTATCGAGATTGTATAACCAATAAATATGTAAATACTAGATACGAATTTGTTTGGAGGGATTATTTTGCCAGTAGAAAAAAGTTTAAGGGTCTGTGAAAAGGGACATAAGTATTACAAAAGTAGTGAGTGTCCAAGTTGTCCTACCTGTGATAAAGAGAATAAGCCTACAAGTGGATTCCTTTCAAAACTCAGTTCACCTGCAAGAAATGCATTGGTTCACGAAGGGATTGACACTTTGAAAGAACTATCAAAGTACAAGGAAAAAGAGATTTTAAAAATTCATGGTATTGGACCAGCTTCCTTACCTATTATGAGAACTTCATTAGAAGAAGAAGGGTTATCATTTAAAGAATAAATAACCTACACTATGTGACCTACTTTACTTAACGGGGACGTTACTAAAGAGATAAAGAGGGGATAAATCGGTTATTCAACTCCCTCAGAGCATTGTTGAATAAGGGCAGTAAAGTTATTAGTTCTGGGGAGGAAATCGAAATGATTTTTGAAACTATAACAGGTCAGCTTACTATAGTTATTACTCTTGCATTTGGAGTTTTACATATAGTTCTGTATCCATTGATACAGAAGGAGAATAGCCTGCCCCTTTGCATCACTTCTTTTAATTCGATTTTATTTTTTTGTAAATCACTAAAAATAGGTTTATGACAACTATTAATAATAAACCACTTAATGCTCCTAACACATAGATTAAATCAGGATTTACTATCACACTTCCAATAATCCCCCCAATACATATCAAGAGAGCATATATACTAAGACTCCACTGAGAATTTTGCCAAGAATATTTCCTTTTCATCCTTTTCATACTCCCTTCCTCAATATACTTAGCTTATATGTGGTTGAGCAACCTTCTATGGATCTATGTGTTAAAGGTTCGGCATACGCATATGCAAGTAATTCCAAGTATCCTACTTCTGATAAAAGAGTATGGTCTTCTGATGATGCAGGATATTATGGATCAAATAAACATCTAGGAATAACTGCAACATATTATGCTAGATGTCTTGGATGTGGTGGTGCATTATAATCATTTAGTAATTAAACAACCAACCACCATGCTTACAGGGGTCTGACCCCTAGTGTCGTTTTCACCTGAAAATTTAGATCCTTAGCGAGCCGCGGAACCCTCTGGCACCATAGTAAGATTCTGCACCGTTATGATACAAGAAGACGTGCCCGAAGCGATAATCGCAATAAAGGGCACCACCGAGTTCTCTAATATCAGGAGGTGTTTGCACCCAACTCGATGTTTTCTTATCGAAATTTTCAAGTTCCTGCAACGCTCGATATTGTTCTTCCGTTAATAGTTCAATACCCATGTCAGCTGCCATATCAATAGCGTTATTTTCCGGTTTATGTTTTTTCCTCGACTCCAGCGCTTCCCGGTCGTAACAAACACTTCTGCGACCCTTAGGACTTTCTGCTGAACAATCATAAAAAATGTATTCGTCTTTCTCTTGATCATGTCCAACAACATCCGGTTCACCGCCAGTTCTTTCCATTTCATTGAGTGACCACAGTTTTTCGGTATTAGCATCCAGCTTTGCTTGGACTTTAGCCCATTCTAGATCTTTATGGCGGTTCCTATTTTTCTCAAATCGTGCTTTCAATGATTTGAGTAATTCTTCACGTTGTTCTGGTGACAATTCCTTTTTATTACTGATTTCATTTTCCTGTGTCATATTCGTTTCCTCCTTAATGTTTGTACTCATAATGGTTTAAGTATATCTAAAAATTAATTGTTTTCAAATGCCTAACCTATCGACAGGTTTGTTCGCAACTAACTTCTTATCTAATCTTCTTGTAATTTGCTTCTTCGTTTATTTAATTTTAACAGTAACTTCCAATAGGTTCACACAATTGATAAAAAAATAATAGATCCTGCAATTTGAAAATGAGGAGTTAAGATCGTAAACGCAATCCAAAATTCTTCGGCATAAAGAGTAATAGTGCAGATGTTTTCTTTATGTCCAAAAAATCTACATACCTTATTGAAGAATTTGTGAAGTTTTTCTCAAACTATTGTATTTTTCTTGTGAGAATAATAGTATAAGAAAATCTTATAAGTAATAATTCAGCAATAAACGATATATACGCAACTCAGGAGAGGGGTAACTACATGAAATTCAAATGGGCTTTGTTATCACTAATTATCACGATATCCACAGTGCTAGCAGGTTGTGAACCGGTTCTCGTTTTGAATCCAAAAGGTCCACAAGCTGAGACGACAGCAAATGTTATTTGGCTTTCCATAGCAACCATGGCAGTTATTGTCATTGTTGTGTTTACACTTTTAGTGATTATTTTAGTTAAGTATCGAGCTTCGAAACAAAGTGAAGATTATGAACCTCCACACATCGAAGGAAATCATATTGTGGAAGGAATTATCGTTGGGATACCTGTGTTAATCATCATTTTCCTTTCTATTGTATCGGTGAAATCAACGTATGAAGTTGAATCAGTGCCTAAAGGATATGAGGATCAAGAACCACTCGTGATTTATGCTTCATCTTCAAACTGGAAATGGCATTTCAGTTATCCGGAAGAAGACATTGAAACGGTAAACTATGTATTTATACCTACGGATCGTCCAGTTGAGTTTAAGCTTTATTCGTTTGGACCAATATCTAGTTTCTGGGTTCCACAGCTTGCTGGGCAAAAATATGCCATGGGTGACATGGTAACTACCATACATCTAGCAGCAGAAGTGCCTGGTGAATATATGGGGCGTAATGCAAACTTTAGTGGAGAAGGGTTCGCTGAAAATATATTTAATGTTACAGCCTTATCGCATGATGAATTTGATACGTGGGTAGATGAAATCCATGCTACGGCAGAACCTCTCACAGAAGAAGAATTTGATAGATTATTAGAACCAGGGCATCTGGGGCAAATGACGTTTACAGGAACACATTTAGATTTCTCACCAGCTCCTGAGGGAGAACATGGTGGACATCATCATGGTTCTAATGAAGAAGATTCAAGCCAAGAAGATCACGAAGATCACGAAGATCATGAAGGTCATGAAGATCACGGACATGACGATCATGGAAGTAACCACTAAGATTCGAGTTTGAGACAACTAGATGGACTATATATCGATACCTCGAAAGGAGTATGGAACATGGAATTTTTTGACAGATTTGCCGTCCCACATCCAAGTCCATTGATTTATGCATCAATGGTTGCGATTGGGCTAACCGTAATTGCGATTTTCGCAGGTATTACTTATTTTAAAAAATGGGGATATCTATGGAAAGAATGGTTAACAACCGTAGATCACAAGCGAATCGGAATTATGTATATCATTTCAGCTTTACTGATGCTTTTCCGAGGTGGTGCAGACGCCGTTATGATGCGTTTGCAAACCTCGGTTCCAGATAATGCATTTTTAGATGCACAGCATTATAATGAAGTTTTTTCAACGCATGGGGTTGTCATGATTTTCTTTATGGCAATGGCATTTGTAATTGGGTTAATGAACTTTGTCGTTCCACTTCAAATTGGAGCACGGGATGTAGCATTTCCACGCTTGAATGCGATTAGCTTTTGGTTATATTTTGCTGGGGCAATGCTATTTAATATTTCCTTTGTTATCGGCGGGTCGCCTGATGCAGGATGGACGAATTATTACCCACTGGCAAGTACTGATTTTAGTACTTCTGTTGGTGTCAACTATTATAATTGGGCATTGCAGATTTCCGGAATTGGTACGCTAATGACTGGGATTAACTTTATTGTTACCATCCTTAAAATGAGAGCACCAGGCATGAAATTGATGAAAATGCCAATGTTTACGTGGTCCGCTCTCATCACAAACATTATTATTGTATTTGCTTTCCCTGTACTAACGATTGCACTTCTTATGGGGACATTCGATCGCCAAATTGGAACGAATTTCTTTACATCTGTAAATGGTGGTATGGACATGATGTGGGCAAACCTATTCTGGGTTTGGGGACATCCGGAGGTGTACATTTTAATTTTACCGGCATTTGGTATATACAGTGAGATTATTTCAACTTTCTCACGCCGTAATTTATATGGCTATAAATCGATGGTATGGTCGATGGTGATTATATCTCTGTTATCCTTCTTAGTTTGGGTACACCATTTCTTTACGATGGGACATGGAGCACTTACTAACAGTATTTTCTCCATTACAACGATGGCGATTGCAGTTCCTACAGGGATTAAGATCTTTAACTGGCTTCTGACGATGTGGAAAGGGAAAATTACGTTTACTGTTCCTATGCTGTATTCTGTAGCATTTATTCCACTATTTACGATTGGTGGGGTTACTGGGGTCATGCTTGCAATGGCGAGTGCGGACTACCAATATCATAATACGATGTTCTTGGTAGCTCACTTTCATAACGTAATTATTCCAGGTGTTGTATTTGCTATGTTAGCTGGACTTACCTACTGGTGGCCAAAAATGTTTGGGTTTATGCTCAATGAAAGAATCGGGAAATGGGGATTTTGGAATCTTGTTATCGGATTCTGTTTAGCGTTCTTCCCGATGTATATCACTGGTTTAGACGGTCAGGCACGTCGTATGTACACGTATTCGGAAGCGACTGGATTCGGTCCATTAAATATGCTTTCATTCGCAGGTGCTGGAATCATGGCAATTGGTTTTATCCTTATTGTATATAACGTGTATTATAGTTTCCGTCATGCTCCTAGAAATGTTGGAGATGATCCATGGAACGCACGTACATTGGAATGGGCAACCCATAATCCAGTACCAGAATATAATTTTGCGATTACTCCGCAAGTGGATTCATCACAGGCGTTCTGGGATTCCAAGAAACATGGGTATCCGTTATTTAAGGAAGATTTAAAAGATATTCATATGCCAAATAATAGTGGTTTACCAATTATTATGGCTGGATTATTCTTTATCTTTGGATTCTCATTTGTCTTCTTTATTTGGGGTGGTGTCATCATTTCAGGCATAGGGATTCTAACTTGTATGGCTTACCGTTCGTTTGAAAAAGACGATGGGTATCATATCCCAGTGAAGGAAGTAAAAGAGACAGAAGAAAAATTTGGAGGTGCTAAGAAATGAAGATAGATCACTCGCAGCCTCTTGAATATAGCACCGAACAAAACAAGATGAATATCCTAGGGTTCTGGATATTCCTTGGTGCAGAAATTATGCTTTTTGCGACCCTATTTACGTCCTATTTTGTTTATGAGGATCGAATCGGAAGTGGCCCAGCAGGAGCAGAAATTTTTGGAATCACACCTGTTTTATTCGAAACGTTTATCCTGTTGACAAGTAGTTTTACGATTGGGCTTGCCATTCATGCGATGCGTATCCAACGAACAAAAGCAATGCTAGTATTTTTAGGCATTACGCTACTGCTTGGAGCTGCATTCCTTGGCATTGAAATATATGAATTTACCCATTACTATCACGTGGGAGCAACATTGCAAACAAGTGCATTTACTGCCATCCTGTTGACCACATTAGGAACGCATGGTGCACACGTAACGTTTGGTCTTTTCTGGGGATTATTCATTATCCTGCAAATCAGAAAGCGTGGATTAACTCCAGAAACGGCGAATAAATCATTTATTTTCTCATTGTATTGGCACTTCCTAGACGTTGTTTGGATCTTTATCTTCAGCTTCATTTATTTGAAAGGAATGATGTAAAATGAAAGAATTATTTCCTTTGAAACAAGTAAATGGGTTTATATTCTCATTACTGCTTACTGTTATTGCGCTTAGCGTTTATTTCTTGGATCTGTCTTTTGAGTTAGGGATGACCATTTTACTTGTGACAGCATTTATTCAAGCTACCGTTCAGTTGGTCATATTTATGCATGCAGGAGAAAGTGAAGATAAAAGTGCTATATATACAAGTACGCTCTACGGAATTATTATTGCATTATTTACCGTATTCGGTTCCCTTTTAGCAATGGTATGGGGATACATGTAAAATAAACAACACAATCACAGTAAAAAGGCTTAGAGGATGCTATCTCTAAGCCTTGTTTTATAGTCTAGGAATATTTCCTTTTAACGGAATAAGGATCTGCCGGGTAATTTGGAGGGTCCTCATTCCGTTATTCATTACATTTTTCAGTTTTTATTCCGCTCCAAAACCTCTTCGGTTGCTACTAAGAATAATCCCATGATAAAAATAAATACTCCACCCATAATAGCACCATAGCCAATTCCAATTATGTTAGAGAAATCGTTTACAAATCCATAGAAAAATAAAATAGTCCCAATTGCTAATATTGGTGCACAAACATATTTCGTTACATGTAATATACGTGGATTAGATTGCATAATAATCAATCCTCCTTACTATATATTATTCAATTTGTACACAAATTTGTCAAATTAATTTTAACATTATATGAAAAACATATAAACATCTTGACAAAAGGGGAAAGTGGAACAAGGGGTCAGTCCCCCCGTCCCAGGACGAGGGGACTGACCCCTTGTCCCACATCAGATTCACTTTATTTTCCGTGCGAAAAACACAGATTCCTCCAATTCGATAAATCCATTTTTTTGATAGAAGTGATAGGCTGGAACATTTCGTTCGGTCATTAAGGTAATATGTTGTATATCTTCGTTTTTTAAGTAGTCATTGATCTGTTGAAGAAATACCTTTCCTAATCCTTGATTTTGCTTGTCTCTTGAAATGAATAACTCTTTTATATAATATTCTTTTCCTTCCCACCAATTAAACACATATCCTAGGGATCCGCCGACAAGATACTTATGCTCATCGATCAACACTAAAGGCAATGAATTCTTGTTATCAACTAGATCACGCATGTACAAATCCAATTGGTGCTCGTTTTCCCATTCGTCTAACCATGGTTCATTCGAGAACACATCTAGGAACAATGCTTTCAATTCCTCATATTTTTCTTCTGGTAAACGAGTTGTTTTCATTAGTAGTCCTCCTTGTAGATCGCATTTGCACATCAATTTTAATATTACTACTATTATAACTTATTTATGTAATAGATTTGATGACTTTATTGCCTGCTACGTATTCTTAGCAAGTGATCTTTTATACGATATGTAATTTTTCACCTAACTTCACGTTTTTCCCAAGAAACTTCAATTTCCCCAACTTTTACCCATCAAAAATTCAATTTTCTCCACAGAAACTTCAATTTTAAGTCAATAAACGTAAAGTTAGGCAATGTGACAGGTTATTTACTTTCCACTATGCTTTATTTGCCGGCACAAAAAAAGCGAATTGGAGAGGTGTAAGTGAAGAATAATAATCAGTTTACCTTCGAAGAAATCTTCAAACAAAATGAAAATCGGATTCACTACTACATTCATAAACTAGAGATCAATGATACGCATAAAGAATTTTATGTGGAAGGGTTATATGCGATGTGGTTGGCTTATAAAAAATATCAACCGGATAAAGGTCCAATGTCTACGTATTTCAACTATATGATTAAAAATCGAATGATCGATTTAATTCGGACGAAAGGTAGAGACATAGAAAAGGCGGAGATAATCATCCAAGAGGAAACAATCAATCAAGATCATGGTAATCGGCATGCAGCAACATACCTGCCTATTGTGACTCCAAAGGAGATTACGGTAGAAGATCATACGATATGGGAACAAGTAAAGGAAATGCTCACCGACAACCAATATAAATGGATCTATTATGCAATCATTCAAGAGCTACCACAGAAAGAAATTGCAGAGATTGAAGGAGTTAGTGTGGATATGGTAAAAAGCTGGGGTAGGGAAGCGAGGAAGAAATTAAGAGCTTCTGGCATCTATCAAGTACGATAACTTTACTGGAAAAGGAGTCGATATGAGCAAAATTCGGTTTCTTTTCTATTAATCTTAGAACCTATTGTTTTGTGAATTTGCTGGAGGAATTAAAAAAAGTAGCCCCCAAGATATTCTTGAAGGCTACTTTTACTTTAATAACGATAATTTATCCAATCTGTTCTTGTATATCCTGTCTAGTTCATTTGGTATGATATCCCGTCCATACTCATGAAGACATCGTTAAGGGAAATGGTTATTCGCCGATCATCTGATCAACTTTATCACGGTTATTTTCAATCCATTCAGCTGCTAAGTCTTCAAAGGATGTACCGCTCTCTTCATTTTCACTAATCATCGTTTCTAATTCAGCAATAGAAATGCTCCAATTGGATAAAATCTCATATGCTTCTGGATGCTCTTCCTCTATCCCTTTATAAGACAGTACATAAACATTATCTGCTTGGAAATAATCTTCTTGTCCTTCTAAAAATTTCAAATCATTACGTGCGAAAATGGAATGTGGTCTCCATGCAGTGAATACAACAGGCTCTTCATCATCAATTTTATCTTGTACAACAGAAATCATTGCACCTTCACTAGAAGGGGTTAATTCAAACCCTTGTTCTTCTAGGTTTTCTCCTGCCATTAGTTCTTTTGATAGTTCAACAATTCCTGCACCTTCAGCTATGGTGACGACCTCTCCACTATATTTTTCTGTATTTTGTTTTAATTCTTCAATAGAGTTTTCTTCTACATACGATGGTACTACCCAACCAAGCTGTGCATTTTCATAACTTGTTGCTACTTTTACTAAATCATCTTGAAACTCTTCCCATTTAGCGGCTTCTGTATATGGTAACCATGCATCCATAAAGAAATCAATTTCTTTATTTCTCATACCATCCCAAATAACTGGTTGGGAAACTTGTTGCACTTTAACGTCATATCCTTGTTCTTCTAAGATTTGTTTCGCAATTTGTGTTGGTGGTGCGGTACTTGACCATGGAGTTTGTCCAAACACAATGGTTTCTTTTTCTTCATTTTCTGTATCATCATTTGTTGCATTATTTTCCCCGCTATCATTGCTACAAGCAGATATTGCCAGTAAAGTGAACGCTATAAAAAATAATAAGAATTTTTTCATCATAAATGTCTCCTTCTTAGTTGAATTTATTATAAATTTCTCGCATATTTTCCGGAGTATAATGCATGGAATCTGCCTTTTCTGCTTCCCATAATTCATACTCTTTTCCACTCATACGTTTGAGGATATTGGTAGTATCATAGATTTTAAGATTATATACCCAATTTGCTATCATCATAAGGGATGACATATGGGAGCCCTCATTGGAAGCGGCACAAATGTCTTTGACAAGATGAATATTATAATCTCTAAAGTAGGCATCGAATACAGATGTTAATAGACAACCATCGGTCACCACTCCACCAATGACAACATCTGTTATATTTAGACTTCGAAGTGTTAAATCTAGGCTCGTTTCGTAAAAAGCACTCCAACGGTATTTATCGATGACGATGTCACCATCTTGCGGTTTTATTTCGTCAAAAATTTCGATGCTTTCGTTGGCAGAGTTGTAATAGTATGGTGTCCCATCTTCATTTAAGGGTTCACCTACAGAAAGGCCAACCCCATCCGCACGGTTAATTTGACGCGTATAAATGATTGGGATGTTTTGTTCTCTGAACCCATCAATGAGTTCTTTTGCATTGGTAACTACTTGGTCCATTTGCTGGAGTCCAAAATTACTTTCCTTCTGAAGATCTATGAGTACCAAGGCGGTGTTTTGTTTCTTCATGTTGTTATTCTCCTTTACCTTCAGGTGTTTTAGGCAAATATTCAAAAATATCCCCGGACTCCATCGCGTTTGCAAGTCGCATCGTCCAATCAAAATAGTTGTACGAATCTTGAATGAGAGCGAGATCGTTGTTTGCCTTTTCTTTTACATGTTGGTCTGTCGTGTTACTAACAATACCTTCTAAGGTAGGCTCTACTTGTTCGGTCGCCTTCATGATTAAGTTGCGTTCTTGACGTATATTTTTAATAAAGAATGTGATGAAATTCCTTAAGAAATCCTTCTCTGCAATATAATGATCTTTTCTGTCACCCTTTTTCCAAACTTTTGTGACCATTTCTGTCTCAAGTAGTTCTCTTAGTCCATTACTTACACTCGCTTTACTCATCGCTACTTGATCCTTAATTTCATCCAGGGTTAATGGTTCAGTGGAAAAGTAAAGAACACCGTAAATCCGACCAACAGATGGAGTCACTCCATAAATAACCATGGATTGTGCAATTGCACTGATCATCATATCTCTGGATTGTTCTATTGCTTCCATATCTTTGGACAATAATATCACCTCTTTTGTTCAGTTTGTACAATTCATTTAATTTATATTAAACATATTAAACTAAATGAACAATAAATGCAACCGCCTCTGAAAAATAGGAATGAATTCGCTACAAGAGAGTATTTTTAATTTGGGTCCTTGTTAAATAAGTTATATATCATGGTTATATCATCCCCTTATTATTACCTGCTATTGCATCTTCTCATGCAGAAACATAATCTAGCTCATGCCACGAATTGGTCTTGAAAGTACAGGGTTCTGATGATTGAATTAAATATAAATAATTGGTATAATTTTCTTAATATTAGTGAGGGGAGTGAGAGGAAACAATGAAATTTTTTAGAGAAAATAACCTTGGAAGTTTATTTGATTGCCTCTCACTCATGCGGAATAAGTAAGATACTTTAATTTTAACTACAAGATTCTTGGCAATTGTGTGCAACGGCTTTTGTTTTAAACATTTAGCCACAGGGTTATTAATATAATTCTGTGGCTTTTTTATGTCTATCATTTTAACTATAAGTTGAAAAGTAAAATGTGTTCACATATTAAAACTTCGGTGTTATTCTTCTCTTCCTGAAGAGAGGTGATATATCAAAGAATGAAGGATTTATCTTAGCATGGAAAACTATAAAGGGGTTGTTAATATGATTTATCAATTGGAAAATAGTGTCTACAGTAAAATATCCAAGTTGATTAAAAATACAAATCATGAATTGTTTATTTATGCAGTAATTACGGGAAATGTACCAGGAGAAGTTTATGTAGATAATGTAACGAACCCTTCATCAACACTAATTATGACACCAGTATCTAATGTTGTAGCAGGTGATGCAAACAATCATTTTTTTAATGCAGAAATTAAAAAGAAACTCGATTTTTTTGATACCGTCACATGTGACACTATAGAATGGGAAAGAAAAATTCCTGATATCCATTGTAATATAGCCATCAAGAAATACAATAGAAAATATTACAAGTTTGATGAACCACTATTTGAAAATTTTTCCGAAACTTTAAATGAACAATACACTTTGGAGTATGTCTATTTAGATAAATTAGTTGAGTTGCAATATGAAAATAGCAAAGAAATAAAAGATTGGTTCGTTTTCAGTAACATGGATGATGTAAAAGACTATTGTTTAGGCTCTTATATTAGAAAAGGCAATAAGATTGTTTGCTGGTGTTTAGTGGATTGTATCGTAGAGGATAGAATTGAAATAGGAATAACGACACTCAAAGATTTTAGAAGAAAAAGATTAGGATCTATCTGTTTGGCTGCTACTGTTAGTGCTAGTAGATCTAATGGGATAAAGGAAATTGGGTGGCATTGTGTTGATTCAAATGTAGGTTCTTACACAATCGCAGAAGGGGTAGGATTCAAGAAAATAAAGGAATATAGTTGTTTCACTCCATATCCACCAATTGAAAATGTGACTGACTTAAATAATGAACAGTGGAGTGAATGGGCACTTCATTATGAAAAAATGAATGGAATGGAACCCGTATATTATGAGCAAGCAGCGGAGTGTTGGGGACATGCGAACAATATGGAAAAGTCCATGGAGAACATTAAATGTCTTGTAGAAACAAAGCCAAAATCTTTAAGTAAAGACTTTTTAGACTTTGAAGGATTTGCAACTTTTCAAGACAGAGTAGAGTGGGAAAATTTTATAAAAAAAATAAGCAACTAATACCTTGAATCAAAGTGATGAACAAAGTATCGAACTATTTTTTCATTTAACAAGCTAGCTATAGTGGATTTGAAATAAAGTCGCTAAGAAACACCCCCTTAGAATATATTATCTATGGGGGCGTTTTTATTTCTAAACGAGCAAGAACATCACAAGTCGAAAAATGGACTGAAGAACGCTAATGTACCATAATTGAATTTATAATATTAAAGGTGATCCTTTTTTATAAAATATGTAAGCTAAAATCAACGTTTGCAATTTGCTTTTGATCAAATTTTATTTCAAATCTACTCCATTTGCATTCCATATTTCGATTATAGCTGAAATATCCAGCAGTTATAATAACTATAGATTGATCAAAATAGTATATAGGGAGATAAAAAATGAATACCTTCAAATTTCCGCTATTAATACTTTTAACGACATTTTTAATGGGTTCTTCTTTTGCTGTAGGTAAAATTGGTTTGATTTATTCATCACCATTGTTATTAGCAGCATTACGCTTCACACTTGCCGGAATTATAATGGCAGTAATCGTATTCATTTTAAAAAGACCACACCCAATATCTAAAGGAAACTGGATCAAGATACTTATTATTGGTACTTTCCAAACAGCCGGTGTAATGGGTTGCATATTCTTGAGTTTACGAACAATTACTGCTAGTGAATCCTCAATTCTTACATTCACGAACCCGTTACTTGTTGTTGTATTCTGTACTATATTTTTACAAATACGATATAAACTTTTTCAATGGATTGGTGTTATTTTAGGGATAGTAGGGGTAAGTATTACAATGGGTGCTCAAATTGAATTTAAGTTTGGTATTCTTTTCGGAATTCTTTCTGCTGTTTTTTGGGCATTTTCCACTTTATTAGCTAAAAAATGGGGAGCGTTTTTCGATATATGGGTTCTATCCGCCTATCAGATGCTTTTTGGTGGATTACTACTTTTACTTGGGAGTTTTATTTTTGAAAAACCAATTTTTATTTTAAGCATTAATTCCTTGTTCATTTTATTATGGTTAAGTATTATGTCTTCTATTGTTCAATTTGCCGTTTGGTATTATCTTTTACAAAAGGGTGATCCAGGAAAGACGAGTGCTTTTTTATTTTTAGCCCCTTTCTTCGGTGTATTATCTGGCTGGTTATTATTAGGTGAGTCGTTATACCCTTCACTCATAGTTGGTGGCCTGTTTATTATTCTTGGTATCTATCTTGTAAATAGCAATTTTCAGATGAAAAATAATCTAGTTAAAAGAAGAATATTAAATAAATAGCTTGATCTAAGCATTCAAGCGCTTAAATGGCCTCATATAGTAGGACTTATCTCTTTTATGTTAGGTTTTTTAATAAATTTATGGTTGATGCAAAATCAAGATATCTTTGTACCTATTAAACTAAAAGGATTTATATTTCTTGCTTTTTGGGTAACGGTTGGATTCCTGACATTTTTAAAGTCGGTCGTAATTGCCCGTTGGCTTGGTGGACCTGTGAAAGGTTTATTCTATCGACTCTGTCTAATTATCGATCTATTTAGTAGAAAAGTAGTTGGATGGGAAGTATGGGAAACAGAGGAAGCAAAGTATGCGGAGTCGCTTGTAAAAAAAGCAGTCATCAATGAAAAAATCCAAGGAGTTCCTCTTGTATTACATTCAAACATGGGAGCCCAATGAAAGCTACCACTTTCCTTGGGTTATTGGAGACATTAGGTATTCAACAGTCCTTTTCGAGACCGAGTGTAAGCAATGATAATCCCTATTCAGAAGCGATGTTTCGAACACTCAAATACCGACAGACCAGATTTTCCGCACAAGGCACTAAAAGAAGCAAGGAAATGGACACAAAAATTCGTTCATTGGTATAACCAGATTCATCGGCATAGTAGCCTGAATTTTGTTCTCTTTGATTTTGTCGTGTCCCTTGTTGATCTATGAAAAAAAAGCTACACAAAAATGTGTAGCTTTTCTTTATTGGTCTTTAAGTATAAGCTCCATGATTTGTCTATCTATAGTCATAATATCTTGAATATAAATTTGATGATTTTCCAACCCTGGAGTTGTTTGAATTAGTAGTACATCATCATTATTATCATATTCTAAAAACGAAAATTGTTTGACCGTACTAGGACCTTCATTGGAAAAATAACTTTTATACTTTTGAATATCTTCTTGTTTCATTTGCGTTCGAGGTCCAACTAACTCTGCCAATATTTCTTTACTGTTATTCTTTAATAGACTATCGACGATGTCAACACTTGTCTTAGGCTTGCTATTCACATAGAAAAACCAGCCCCATGATGCCAATAACATTACACAAAGTAATATTATAAAATAACGTTGTTTTTTCATGTAAGTTAACACCTCAAAAAAAATAATTTTATATTCCGATTGCTACGTTATAAATGCCCGCATGAATCATATCTGATCTAGATCGTGTGTCTCCGCGCTCTGCTAGATCAACCCACTCAGCAGATCCAGTTCTACTATTAATAACTCTTGCGTCAACGTCTTCAGTGTATGTTCGGAGTCCTAACTCTCCTTGCGATACAACTTCGTAGTCATATTTTCTTGTTCTTGAATAAACTTCGCCATCTATACTTGAATCAATAACTGAGCCAACAGCGGTTGCACCTAAAGCCAAAAGAATACCGCCAATACCTCCAGTAAAAATTCCCCCAATAACGCCAATTATAGTAGATACAGCAGTACCAGTACTGAAGACGATAGTTTGTGTAGGGCCATATGTTAAATTAACTTTACCATAAAGGTCTCCCCATGCCCCCCAGGCACTACTATATTCACTTTGGTATATAGAATAGGATGAGGGAGGTGAATAAGAATTAATACTCATACTATCTTGTGCAATTCCATCTTCGCTTGATTTAGGTTTTACTGACTCCGTTCTTTTATTTTCGGTTGTTTTTGCATAATCATTCATATTAAGTGTTTTAGAATTACCATATTTGTCAACAAATAACATCTCATTGCTATTAGGGTATACTATGGTTTTATCAGTAAATTCTCCGTCTAAATAAGACGCATAGACAGTTTTATCTTCTTCTTTAGTAATCTTTACTTGTAAGTCCTTTGATGAATTGTTTTCCAATTCCATTGTAGTAACATTAGCCCCATTCACCTTATCTTCATGAATGTTTTGAACTGATAAACCTTTATTATTCATGTTTATATCACTACTTGCTCCAACTGAACTTAAAGGTAAAAATGAAAATACCAACGTCAAAATTAACGAAATAGAAAAACTTTTAGAAACGCATGTTTTAAATTTGATAAAAAAATTCTCCTTGTATTTTTTGTGTACTAGAACTTCCTTCACAACTAGACTATTATATTTGAACTATTTAGTAAATAATATATTTGAACTATTTAGTAAATACTACATTTGAACTATTTAGTAAACAAAAACCAAGATATACTAGGGGTGTTCTTGTTGAAAATTTATTATAGCTTAAAAGGGATACATTTATTTGTAGATATCTTTCTTGTGGTGGTTAAGTAGATTGCTAAAATACTATTTTATCAACTAAAATAATAGTGGCGGTGGTTGGTTAGTGGTTGAATGGATATATGTCTTTTCAACAATTAAGTGAAGCTACAAGTGTTCCAGAAACAACAGTGCAAAGATATGTACAAAAATTCGATGCTTATTTTTGCTATGAAATTAGAAATAGAGGGAAAAAGTTTCATCCTGAATCAATAAGGTTACTACAAATCATTATTTCTTTATATCAAACTGACTATGATACAGAGGAAATAAAAGAGCATTTATCAAAAAAAGTTTTCTTTAATAGTATACTAACGTAGCAGTTTTGTTTAATAAGACTTTATTTTGAAAGAGGTTATTACATGAGGAAGGACACTTTGTTATTTTGGATATTTTTTGTGATACTTCTATTTGCGAGTTATCAGTTTTACTTTTACTTTATAAGTCATTTATTTGTTGATTTATTTCAAACTGATCTAATGAACTTAGTTATTTTTCCGATTATATTTATTCCGTTATCGGCTGTTTTGGCGAGAATAGCAAAGAATTTTTTCCTTTCAGATAAGGCTAATTAAAGTAACGGGGGCTATTGTGATCTAGGGTTGTCGCTTGGCAGTTCTTATTTTTTAAAAGAAGTAGAAGTAAGTTAATAAATATTAGATTGTTAAAGCAAGAAGGGAAAGCAAATATGAATGAAAAACATATACTTTTATTCAAAAATTTAAAGCAAATAAAAGATTATTGGACAGATACTGCGGTTGATAGTTTAAATCCAAATACTGATTTAATATGGTCTGAAAGTGAAGAAGAATATGAATTATTTCAATCATAAAAAAGGTCGCCAGAAGAGTTGAATGCATATTGGAAAACACAGAATGAAATTATCAAAGGAGTAATTCATTCGATTTTAGTCATGATTGATGGTGGAGATGAACTTGCGGATAATTATTTACTCGACTTAATAGACAAAGAAACACAAAAGTCACTATTAACAGGTATATCTTTACATGAAGAATTCTATGGCTATTTACTTGATAATGAAGATGATGAATAAAATTTTCTTGTTGTACTAAAGGGAGTAAGAGTTAAATAAGAGAACGTCAAATCGATGGTTCTTATTTTTATGAAAAATGGTTGGAATATTATGTTAATATAGATTTTATAACGACCTTGTGCTAAACGGGCAGGAAAATTGAATAAAGAAGATTGAAGGGAAAGTAATCCTCAGAAAAAGGGAGGTATAAAAGGTGGACTTATTACTATGGATAACTATTGGTTTTATTTTAATCGGATTTGTAACTCTCACTTCTATGAAAAGAGGTATGGAAAGTAAACTCGCTTTTATAAAAGCAAATATGGAAGACGAGGAAAGTTCAACAAAAGCTAAATCTATAATTTGGTGGATAGTGAGTACCACAGCTTGGGGAATAATGAGTATGATTCTTATTGTTTGGTGTTTTCATAATCACTTTGGATAACTGTTTAAAAAGCACTTAAACAAAAGGGTGCGAAATTTGAAGAAAGCCTCGCTGTTGTTGTGGTGCAAAAGGGGGGCTTAGTCACACAAGTAAATATAAAAATAATGATACGAAGAAAAGAATATGTTCTGCGTGTCATAATAATATGCGATTTATACTGTGATTTCGGTTGTGAAAGTTGTGTGATTTAGCTTGTGAATTTTCCAGAGTTTTTTGTTTTGCACCTCTGAAGTAAAAGCGTTAAGGTCCTGTAGCATGTTTATTTATACGGAGAATATAGTAGTAAATCTTATCTAGAGGAGAATGTTTATGGCTCAAATATCGATTCAGGAATTAACTGTAAAAAATATGTATAAATGCCTAAACCTAAAGTTAGCGGAGGATCAAGTTGATCGAATTGCTCCTAATGTTTATTCCATTGCAGAGTCTAAGGTAGATCCCAATTTTACACCGTACGCCATACATTTGGATGAGGAAGTTATAGGTTTTATGATGACGGAATGTGATCCAAACGAGATTGAAGAGAGGAAGTATTGGATTCCTAGGTTTATGATTGATGTCTCTTATCAAAGAATGGGATACGGAAAAGAGGCAATGCAACAAGTCATAGATATGCTCAAAAAGAATGATGACTGTCATTATATTGGACTTTCAACAGAGCCAGATAATTATTCGGCACTTCGATTCTATGAGTCACTTGGATTCGTAAACACAGGCAAGTTGTTAGAGGAAAGTGAAGTTATTTTACTATTAAAAGTTAGACGGTAACCTTCACTAAATGTCCTAATAGGAATAAATAAGTTATTTATCTGGGATGAAGGGATCAATACCCTTCTTCAACAAAAGGGTGTATAACTTACACAACAACAGGAAGCCGTAAGTATGGTAGTTCCTGTTTATTTTATATCAAATATCGGAGCAACTTGGTTTAATAAAGATTTAGTAGTAGAGATTATTTATAATTAAAGGTAGGTGGTATTTTTGTCTGAACAAATTAGTATTAAATCCTATAATAATACCGAGAGAGCTACTAAGTATAATACGAAACAAGGATTCGACCCTAAAAGGAAAAATGAAATGTTAAATGTTACTTTATTCTTATTAGAAGACTTAATTCAACAGGGAGCATCCATATTAGAGTTAGGAGCAGGTTCTGGATTATTTACGGAGAAATTGATAAATTCAGATTCCATTAATGAAATTTATGTAACTGATGGAGCTGAAGTAATGCTAGAAATTGCAAGAAAAAAACTATTAACTCAATCAACTAATCTAGTTTATGATAAATTAGATTTTACTCAATCGTTATGGTCAAAAAGGTATAAAAATATTAAGTTTGATGCAGTCACTAGTTCTATGGCAATTCATCACGCTGAAGACAAAAAAGCATTATTTAGAGAAGTATATAATGTGCTTACTTCGGAAGGCGTTTTTGTTTTTGCTGACCATATGGCTGGAGAAACTGCATTAATTGAAAAACTCATTGGAAGCAAAAGAGCAAGATTAAAGTTAAATAGCATAGGTGAGAACCTAGATACAAATAATATTGATAAATTTATGAGAGAGGATAAGAAAAAGCAAGATGCTGAAGGAAATAAATGTGAATCTATTAGTAATTACTTACAATATTTACGAGAAGTAGGTTTTAAAGATGTTGATTGTTTATGGAGAGATTACTGGCTAGCTGTATTTGTTGCCAAAAAGTCTGACCATCTCTAAACATCTTTTAATTAGAACGGATTAATTACTTATAATAGTACATAATTTATTTCTAGAATAAATTTTAACTTTTAAGAAAAGTTTTATTATCATATTGCGTTAACGGGTGTATTACTTTAAGAAGGATACATGTACCCGTTATTAAACTAAGTGGGCAGTAGAGTTTAATGATAGTAGTATAAAAAGCATAAGCAAAGGAGGGTATTATGCAGTCTAAAATTTTACTAAGTATAATTTCTTTTATGGTTTTATTATTTGTTAATGGTTGTTCATCTGATAAGGATGCACTGAACATTGAAGGAGTTACTGGATAAATTTTAGAAATTGATGATGACTCATTATTAATTCAAGGTAACGATTATAAAGTGGACTTAAAATATTCAAGCGACACAGTTTTTAAAGGTGAAAATCGTAATGAATTAGGCATTGGTGATAGAGTGAAAACTTGGTATAGTAGCGAACCTCTTGACACTAATCCAATGCAGGCAACAGCTTCAAAAATATAATTTATTAAATAGTCATTATTGCACTTAAGGGTGCAATCCTTCAACAAGGAGATCGCTTTTTTTGTGGAATTTATAAGTAGTACAGAAGAGAAAAATTTTCTTAATTCAAATGAATTTTAATCAAAGTTATTTTATTTTGTGAGGAGAGAACTGATGCAAGCAGTACGCTGGAAACTAGAAACATATATAAACAAATATCTTGAATTGTGGGACTTTTACGGGGTTATTCAAGTCATTAAAAAAGGTGAAATTTTTTTGAAAAAGCATATGGATATTCAAGTATCTAGTTTGGAATTAAAAATGATATAAAATCTTGCTTTTCAATTGCTTCCATGTCTAAACAATTTACTGCCTTTGCAATCATGCTCTTATATGACAAGAAAATGTTGGACATCGATAAACCTGCAAATTTTCACCTCCCTAGAGATTTGAAGATCAACGATTCGATTACTGTACATCACTTATTATCGCATACATCTGGTTTGTATAATTTTTATGATTTTGAAAATGAATTTTTCGCTGAATATAACAGAATGAACTATTCGAGAAACGATTTTTTTAATCGTTATATTAATAAAAAGCCTATACATCCATCAGGAAAAGAGTTTGATTACAATAATTCGAACTATAATCTGCTTGCTTGGATCATTGAAAATGTTTCAGGAGAGACTTATGAAGATTTTATTCGTAACAACATATTTATACCTTTGAATATGACGAACAGTGATATTGATGACGGATGTAAAACGATTAAATATAGATCTAGTAATTATGTAAAAGATTTGGATGCACTTATTAAATCGCCTTATCATAATGAAAAATTTAGCATCGGTGCAGGAGCTATCATTTCAAATTGCGATGATCTATTCAAATGGTATTCCTGCTTGCGGGATAGAAAAATTCTGTCGAAGAAAGCTTATACAAGGTTTTTCAACGAGAACAAAAGTAACTACTGTTATGGACTGGAACACCATCATGTTTACGGAACAAGCAGATATTCTCATGGAGGAGATCACCTTGGGATAGGCACTTATATGCAGAATTATTTTGATGAAGATATTTGTATTATCATTCTTTCAAATAATGAAGCCATTGACCAATATAGGTTGGGAAATGCAATTTCTGATATTCTGCATCATGTTGATGTTACTGAGCCGACAATTCAAGAAGAATATTCTCTTAGCGAAGAACAGCTTAAAGAGTATTGCGGAACATATCTGCAAAATAAGATTGAAATAGAGCTTATTAAAGGAAAATTATACTTCACAAGGTTCAGAGGTAATCTACATATTGAGATTTATCCGATAGGTAAAGGGAGATTTGTTCGCAGATATTCTGACCAAACCGCTCCGTATAGAATAGATAAGAATGAAATCGGAGACATGACATTTTTCGGTTATAACAAGAAATAATCTCCCCTATCCAGAATCGTAATCACTTTTAATATCTATGCTTTTTTAAAAATACAATTAAAGTAGGGAGGGCATTTGGGGTTGAAAAAGTTATTTATAGGAATTCTTATCTTACTTGTTTTTTTAATGGGTTGTAATGCAGAAGATGAATACGAGTCTCCAGTTTATATGGGGGAGGATTTGACCATTGGTGTTATTGGTGAAAAACCTGATGTAAGAGAGGAAAATGTTTCTTTTCATAATATGTCTTTGGAAGAATTAGAGTATGAGAATCAAGGCATTTCTGATGAGTACGATGCTATTTTTATTATGAAGGAATATTTAAAACAGGCAGGAGAAAATAAATATTCAAAAGTGTATAGTGAATTAAAACTTCCTATTTTTTTCATAGAATCAGAGAAAGCATATGTACCTTTTATATATGACGATATAACTTATGATGAATTTCCTGATGTTGAGGACCAGATGTATATATCTGGTATTATGAGTGAAGGTGATGGAAGATTTAAAACTTGGGGTTTCGGACTATACAACGATACTAAAACCGAAACCAATATCAGGAGTACTTATTCGAGCATATTTGAGAAAATTGATTCAGTAAACTAATGGGTTAGATTTATTCGAGAGGGGTAGGTGATTTTTTGTACTCTATTTATCAAGACTTTAATCACTTTATTTTTGCTATAATTACTTTTTCAATAATTTACTTTATCTTTGAAAGGTTGTTTAATCATATTTATGAAATAAGTTGGAAGAAGGGACTATTAAAAAGTTTTGTTCAAAGTATTATCACAGTGGTTTTAATAATCCCATTACTAAATAAATTCTTCTAACATTAGCTTAATTAATTCTTTTTGAATTGTAGGGGGCATTAGTTCTAATAAGAGCTGTCGTTTCTAGTGCTAAAGGGCATGAATTGAGGAGGGATTTAAGTAAGTAAATCGTTTTCAAGGGGGATTGCTTTATTAAAAGGTTTTTTTATTATTTTGGTTGGACAATTGTTATTGGATTTATTATTTATTTAGGAAGTAAGTTTCAGGTTAGATTAGAAGAAGAAGCCAGTATAAATTTTGAAATAATGCCTGTTGTATTATTTGGAACTATATTTCCGATTGTTATTGGACTCTTTCTTAGATTACCAAAGTTGTTAATTGAAATTAAACAGAATAAACAATGGACATTTGATTGGATAAAGTTTATTGCGATTGCATTACCATCTTGCTATATATTATCAATGTCGGTTTTACCATTTTCTTCTTTAGGAGTAAACTCGATTAAAATACCAGAGATAATTATGATTGGAAGTCCAACTATTCAAATAATCGCTGGCGTTGTTTTTGGATATACCTTCTTGGATAGTTTAAAGAAATAAGGTTCTTTAAGTACGGGTTGCTTTTATACAACAATGGCAGGAGCTTTTTGTGCTAAAGCAGCAGGTTAATGCAACATACAAAAGGGGAGATACGTTGGCACAAATTAAAGAAATTGGGCGTTTTTGTCCGACCGATACTAAAGGATATATAATAAATGATTCAAGACTAAGTAATATTAAACCTGACTTTTACAAGGTGATAGAAAAGGTAATAGAAAAATACCAAACTCATTTAAGAGAAGATTTACATAGTATATATATTAGAGGGTCTATTCCTCGTGGATTGGGTATAGATAGTGTTTCAGACTTAGATACAATAGCGATTACGAATAAAGATACCAATGATATAGACTTGAAATGGGTTGACAAGGCTGAACAAGAATTAAACAAAAAGTACAGTTGTGTAAATGGTGTGGAACTTAGTTTCTATTATCATGAAGATATTTTAGAAACCAATATCTTTTCTATAATACCGTTTATGATTAAAACTCATAGTGTATGTGTATATGGAGAGGATTTAAGTGTCCATTTGCCTAATTATAAAGCAGATAAAACACTTGGTAATGAACATCTTGTAAACCTAAAAAAACAAATTCAACAAGCAAAGGATGACCTTGTTGGTAATGACGATCTTGAAGATATATTGGATTGTTGTGGATGGATTATGAAAATCATAGTTAGGGCGGGACTTGCACTTGTAATAGAGGAAGAAAATAAATATACAAGAGACTTATTCCCGGCATATAGGATATTCGCTGAACATTACCCAGAAAAAGATTCTGAAATGAAACAAGCCCTTAAATATGCTATTAACCCAGTAGAAAATCCAAATGAAATAGTTGATTTTTTAAATGAGATGGGAAATTGGATGATAATTGAGTCAGAAAAGTGGTTGCAAGTTCATAATCCTAAAAAGGTAAGTACCTTAGAAATATAGATAAATTGATAATAAGTAATAAACATTAACAAATAAATGTTGTTCTAACAAATTGTAAGAGTTAAAGAAGATTGCTGCAACGACCTTTTCTTCTTAAGTATAAGGGCAGAATACTTAAAAATAGACTATTTAAAATTAGTCTGTATACAAGGAGATAGAAAATGAAATACATCATTGAAAATATAATAGATGGAATACCTTTCTTCAATGGTTATTCAAGTGTTGAGAAAATAGAAAAGGGTTATTCGCCTGATAATAAATACATAGTTATAAAGGGAGTAAACAAATATCTTTTACGTATTTCAGACATTAAATATTATCAAAAAAGAGAAGTGGAATATAAGTTACTTCAAGAATTAGAAGAAAGAAATATTCAATCACAAAAACCTATTTTATTTGGTGAGTTTATAAATGATAACATTTGTTTTATGGTAATTGAGTATATTGAAGGTACTCCCGCAATTAAGGCGTTTAAAAGATGTTCTAATAGTATTCAATATCAAATTGGCATAGAGGCTGGTAAAGAACTATATAAAATTCATCAAATAAAAGCCCCAGCACATGTATCTACATGGGATGATAGACAAAGCAAGAAATATAGATATTACTTAAATAAATATGAGAAAGGCAATTTTAAACTTAATAATGATAGTAAAATCATTGGTTTTATTGAAGAAAATATAAAGTTATTAACCTATAGACCTAATACTCTGTTACATGACGATTTTCATTTGGAGCATATAATAATTTCAGATTATAAATATAAAGGGATTATTGATTTCAATGGATACGATTTCGGGGACCCGTATCATGATTTCTATAATTTAGCATTATTTAGCCGAAGAATTAGTGAACCTTTTGTTATAGGTCAAATAAATGGTTATTTCTTAGGTCAACCAGAAGACTATTTTTGGAATTATATTCCCTATATTCTGCAATGAATATATTTTCTACCATAGTATGGACTGAAAAATATGACCCTAATTCTTTTGATGATGCGTTAGAAAGAATAGATATAATTTTAGAAGACCATGATTATTTTAACAGTAATAAACCTAATTGGTACAAATCAAATTTATAAATGCTCTTCTACTACCTTTATTACTTTTGAATAATGATACTTACAGGGGGACAAGAGTGTAATAGGATGATCATCATTTTGATGGTCTTTTATTTTTGGGATATTTATCGGAATATTATGTTAAAATTAATAGAGCAGGTAAATTTAAAAAGGGATAAAAAATAATATTGTAATGTGTATTGTAATACATAATATTCAGACTGAATTATGTTTGGTAAAGAAAATTTATAAATTTTTTTTGCAGATGTGTCGATTTTGTTTAGTGTGGTTCGTCGTCTTATTAGAAGTGGATATAATCTGTAAATATTGGAAGCTAAATATCCAAAAGTTGCAATGATAAAGGAGGAAGAATTTATGTATTCAGTTGATTCAAAAGATGGAACGAAAATCGCTTATGACAAAGTTGGCCGAGGACCAGCTCTCATTCTGGTAGCAGGTGCCTTTAGCTACCGAAAATTTCCACAGCAGGTGGAGCTGGCTAACCAGTTGTCCGAGTACTTCACGGTTTACAACTACGACCGCCGTGGCCGAGGTGATAGCGGTGATACACAGCCATATGATGTTGGGCGAGAAATTGAAGATCTTCAGGCTTTGATTGATGAAGCAGGTGGATCGGCATATGTTTGGGGATTATCTTCGGGAGCTGTTCTAGCCCTACTAGCTGCAAAGAGAGGGATAAATATTACTAAATTGGCTCTGCACGAACCTCCTTTCGTGGTAAAGGCGGAGGATCGTAAACCACCGAAAGATTTTACAAGGCATACTGCTGAACTTATTTCCAAGGATAACAGAGCTGAAGCCATTAAGTACTTTATGACCAAGGGCATGGGGGCACCATCATTTGTTGTTAGCATGATGCGCATTATGCCGGGGGTGTGGTCTAAGCTTATGGCGGTTGCACATACGCTTCCCTATGATGCGGCTTTGTTGGATGGCTATATGGAAGGAAAGGAATTGTCTACTGAATGGTTGAGCAGTGTTACTATGCCAACGTTGGTATTAGAAGGGAAAGAGAGCCCTGCATCTCTTCGTCATAGTGCTCAAGCATTGGCAAACGTACTCCCCAATGCGCAATTGCTGAGTAAAAAAGGGCTTGGCCATACTAAGAAACTTGATACAAAAAAGATATCGCCGGAGCTTACAGTATTTTTTACGGCTAATCATTAATTAGGAAAAAAGTTTTACAAAAAATAATTTCGATTGTCGATTTAATAGGCAGGTATTCGTTGTATAAATAGAAGCGGATTTGCTAATGCGATTTTGCAACAATTAGAATGAGGCTTCACTATAAGATAGGAGGTTATTACTTATGAGATTTATGATGATTGTAAAAGCAACTACAGATTCAGAGGAAGGAAAAATGCCAAGCCCGGAACTTATTGAGGCGATGCAGAAGTATAACGAAGAATTGGTGAAAGCGGGTGTTTTATTAGCAGGTGATGGACTACAACCTAGTTCAAGTGGAATTAGGATTTCCTATCCGGAACCAGGCTGTAAACCAAAGATTATGGACGGTCCGTTTACAGAGGCAAAAGAAATAATTGCTGGATATACCTTGATTGAAGTTAAATCAAGAGAAGAAGCTATTGAATGGGCATTACGGATGCCAGATCCACATGGATTTGGACAGGGACAAATTGAGCTTAGACAGGTATTTGAGGCGGAAGACTTGACAGATAATCCGGAATTACTGGAAAAAGAAGCAGCACTTCGCAAGCATGTAGAGGAGCGAAAATAGGTGTGAATTTATCCCAAACACAACGAACGATTGAAGCGATATGGCGAATAGAGTCACCAAAGCTCATTGCAAAGTTGACTGGGATGGTACGGGACGTTGGTCTAGCAGAGGATCTGGCTCAAGATGCCTTGGTGGTTGCTCTTGAAAAATGGCCGCATGCGGGGATGCCAGACAATCCTGGTGCATGGCTGATGACAACGGCGAAACGGCGTGCGATTGATCTTTTGCGAAGAACGAAGAATCGTGATCAAAAGTATGCAGAGATTGCTAAAAATACGGATTTATATACTGAGGAAGACATTGATCATGTACTGGATGGGGAGATTGGTGACGATCTCCTTCGTCTGATTTTTATGACCTGTCATCCAGTATTATCACAGGATGCCAGAGTTGCCTTGACACTGCGCCTGTTATGTGGACTTACCACGGAAGAAATTGCGCGTTCATTTCTCGTTGCGGAATCAACCATTGCGCAGAGGATTGTCCGTGCTAAGAGGACCCTTAACGAAAAAAAGATTCCTTTTGAGGTACCTCATGGAGAGGAACTTAATGATCGCCTGTCGACCGTACTTGAAGTGATTTACCTTATGTTTAATGAAGGATATTCAGCAACTTCCGGGGAACACTGGATCCGTCCCTTGCTATGCCAAGAGGCACTGAGACTGGGACGTGTCCTTGCTGAGATTGCACCTAATGAACCGGAAGTTCATGGGCTAGTTGCTTTAATGGAAATTCAATTTTCGCGGTTCAAAACTCGAGTTAATTCGAAAGGTGAACCTGTTCTTCTTATGGATCAAAACCGGGCACAGTGGGATCAATTATTGATTCGCCGTGGATTGGCAGCACTGGAGCGCAGCCGGAATTTAGGGCGTTCACTTGGGCCCTATTCTTTGCAGGCAGCCATCTCTGCTTGCCATGCTCAGGCACCTACCTCAGAGGAGACCGATTGGCCACGAATTGCTGCTCTTTACGAAGCGCTTTCAATTGTAATGCCCTCCCTAATCGTAGAATTAAACCGTGCAGTTGCTATATCCATGGCATTTGGTCCGGACATTGGCATCCAGATTGTAGACGAGTTGAATGCTGCCCCATCCTTAAAGAAATATCATCTATTGCCGAGTGTCCGTGGGGATCTTCTGGTGAAGCTAGGGCGTTACGATGAAGCTCGGGCAGAATTTGAACGTGCTGCATCACTAACCCAGAATGAACGTGAACGATCCCTTCTACTAAATCGCGCAATGGAATGTGGAAAAGGAACATCTACATAAATTTTTTCCTGCCTTGTCGATTATCTCGTTCCTTATTCGTCGTGTTGGTAAAGGAAAGTTGAGCAGTCTATTCTGCTCTCCAATTCTTCCAAACAAGGAGGGAAAAACAATGAGATTTTTATTGATTATCAAAGCTACAGAGTACTCGGAGGCAGGACTAGCCTACGAAAAGGATTACCGCGACGCAATGATTTCGTATAAGAAGTCATTGGTTAAAAAAGGTGCACTTCTTGCCGATGAAGAGCTTCAGCCAAGTTCAACATGTTTAAGAATAACGTATCCAAAGAAAGGTGGAAAACCACAGGTATTGGCTGGCCCGTTTCCGGTAAATCAAGACCTTATCATGGAATATATGTTGATTAATGTGAGTACGGAGGACGAGGCGCTAAACTGGGCGCTAAGAATGCCGGTTCCAAAGGTGAGAGGCAAGTACAAAATAGAATTGCAAAGACTAAAAGAGAAACTAGAGTCCATACAAGACCCCGGAATAAAGGCGATGGAAGCCTCTTTACAAGATCACCTTAATATGTTGAAAAAAATTAAATAAATTTTATCCTTTGTCGATTTCACCATTGTATATTCGTCGTAATTAAAATGGAAAGGTTGTTGAAAAATGGGAGCACAATTAAACTCTTATCTTATGTCGGAGGATGTAAGAAGCCAGGCGGATTTTTACGTAGAGTCACGTGGATGATTACCAAACCGTAGGCCATGCCAAATTTAAAAAAGTATCTCGACATCTAAAGCAACAGTCAGCTTTACCATTTTTAATACCGTTACACTGAATCTTCCAGAAGACATGTTCGATGGACCTCCAGAAAGAAAGACAATGAAGCTTCGCAAAGGGGATACGATTGATCTCGAACAGCTTGTCTCATTAGTTAGTCAAGCATCAGCTGTGCTTTAAATTCAAATAATTCTATAAATGATTGGATGTAAATAGATGTAAATATTAAGAAACCCGGCTAATCTTCTCATGTGAAGATAGCTGGGTTTTTAAAGTTGGATGTGCAAAATAACACTTAAAATATACGCAAATTATCAGCCAAAGTGAAACTAGTATTCTATCTTCAAAATGTGTTTATTAACTCTGTAAATAAATCTATGTTGAGATATTACCCCTTACACTATTTGGGATGGGAACACATTAATTTTCTTGGGGAATATAACTTTGATATGAAGAAAGAGGCAAGTTTAAATTCACTGCGCCATCTTAATCAAGTTTCGCGTTCACAATTTCACTTCTTTTTGTAACAAATGGGAAATTTGGATATTAAATAGAAGATTATAGCAAAATAAACGGAGATACCCATTTGACTTCTTTAGGAGAGACGATCATGAAGAATTTTTCACCTACAAATAAAGAACGTCGTTTCAAAGCATATGTAGGTGCTCTTGGTACGACAAAATTACATCTACGTAATCCATATATTATTGCTTGGTGGTCTGCTGCTTTTCCTGGCTTTGGACATCTCCTTTTATCCAAATACATCAGGGGTTTTGCCTTGTTCTTATGGGAGATGCTTATTAATATTATGTCAAACTTAAACCTTGGCATTGTTTATACATTAACAGGAAATATAGATATGGCTAAGGAAGTATTAGATCCAAGATGGTTACTTATGTATTTACCGGTTTATATATATGCGATATGGGATAGTTATCGAACAACTGTCGATATAAATAAAGTGTTTTTATTAGCTGAAAGAGAAAGTGCTGATTTTACCTCTTATAATATTACCGCTATGGAAATCAATTATTTAGACAAACGAAAACCGTTAATGGCAGTCATTTGGTCTCTATTAACACCTGGTTTAGGACAACTGTACATTCATCGAGTCGTAACGGCTATTTTTGTGACAAGCTGGTTTATTATTTATGTTTATTTTTCAGGTTTTCTCATAGCTGTTCACCACCTATTTTTAGGACAGATAAATATAGCTACAGAAGCATTAGATCCTTTTTGGCTACTTTTTTTACCTTCTATATACGGATTTGCTGTTTACGCCTCTTATGTCAATACAGTTGAGAATAATAAATTGTTTGAAAGCGAACAGAGGAAGTTTTTGAAAAAGAATTACCAACAATATCGTGTAAAAATCTCAGCTCAACATGAGGTGACCTAACTTGCAAATTTTTTCTACTTTTGAACATTCATCATATTTGGAACTAGCCCTTTCAGCTTTAAAAGAAATAGGGATTGGAAATCAGAACATCTTGGCAGTGCCACTTAATAATCGGACAGAGGAAAGAAAATTGTTTGATTCGCTTCATCGTTCAGACGGTGTAAGCTTGTTCGATAAGGGAGCAGCTCTCGCAGTGGCATTTTCAGTCATAGGGACAAGTGTTGGGTTTGTACTGGATTGGGGACCAATTTATTGGGGGTTAATAGCTGGTACGATTGGATTTCTTTTAGGTTTTATCATTGATTTGTTTATTTTTAAAGTTTTCCATAAAAGAAAAAGGTTATTAAGAGGGAAAAAATCAGAAGTGATATTAGTGATTGAGTGTCCCAAAGAACAAGCTGAAAAAGTTGAAAAAATTCTATGGGATCACCTGGCAATGGGGGTTGCTAAAGTTGAAGCGTGAAATAGAAAGGAGCAATAATCCTTATGATTTACATGTATGTTATTACAGGAATCCTTCTATTGGTTTTTTCGATTAAACCCAAACATATGGAACGTCGTAATATTTACATCGTTTGGATTACAATTATTTGTATAGAACTTGTAGCTGATTTATTTCTCTGGAATATCATGGAGTTTTATTATTTTGCAGGAGATGTACAATTTAATTTTGGGGTTATGTTAATTAAGTTTCTTATGGCTCCTATATTCGGTATCCTATTCTTAAACTATATGCCCAATAGCTTTTCCCATTTTATTCCGTATTGGTTACTTTGGACTGTATTTACAATTTTCTTTGAATGGACAGCTGTGTATTTTGACTATTTAACTTACACGGGTTGGAAATTGTGGTATTCAGCTATTTTTTATGCCTTTATTTTTCCTTTTTTAAGGTGGCATTATTTTTATATTAGGTAACATAGAAATGTGGTACACGGTGAAAAAGGTGCCGGGTTCACTAGTGGAGGTTGGCACCTTTTTAATTTATATAATCTACTTCTAGAATGACTCATGTTTTATGTGATCTGTCATTTATACTGTTTTTCGTTCTTTTCCTGATAAGCATATACGTTACCAAACCAATTAAAGCCAACAATAGAAGTATTGGTAGATTACCGACTAGGAAGACAATAAGCCCAGAGAAAAAGGATAGTAGCATATTAATACTTTTTAAAAACTGTTGCTTCGTTCGTTCCCACGTGTCTAAATCATCTTCGTCCATACTTGAAAGGCTAACAGTATTTTCCTGCATATGGATTGTAACAGTTGCTAGATCTGCTCTATTTTCTAGGTATTTCATCCGTCCCATTATTCCTTCAATCTCTTCTTGAACTTTTGCTAAATCATTTGAAATCGTTAACAGATCTTCTGTTTTTTCCGCCTTCTCCATGAAGGATAGTAAGCGTTCTTCGACGACACGTTTTGATTTTAAGCGTGATTCCAAGTCAACATACTCTTCTGTCACATCCTCCCCCGAAATCGAACTTTCTAAAACTTTATTACTACCATCTTCCACCAACTTTATAAACTCACGAAATTGATCCTGAGGGACTCGTGCAGTTATATATCCACTGGTCGTATTTTCTCCATCGCCCTCATGCATATTCGATTCCACAATATATCCGCCACGATTCGAAACGTCAGTCTGAATTTGATCAAATGCCTGTTGATAATCTTTTACTTCAATTTCTAGATTAGCTGTATAAATTATTTTTCGGTCTAGCTGATTTTCTAAACCTTTGTTTGATGGACTTTCTTCATCTTGAGATTCACCTTCCGTTTCATGACTACCATTTTGATTTTTCGTAGAATTTGAGTAACGGTTATCTCCAGTTGAATCCTCCGCAATAGTCTCCGTATCAGCCGATTCACTATGTTCCGTGTCATTGCTGCAGGCTACCACAAAAATGCTAATACTTAATAGTATCAATAATAAGCATTTTTTCATCTCGACACCCCTTTTTGTATTCTTTTATTCTCTTAGATAGACTTTTATACCTTTTTAATAAGACGGAATGAATTGGAAATATGTTGCAGGATCTTTTTTTTGTGCTTGTCAAAGGCATAATTTGTGTATTTGGAATTATACAGATCGAGGAAGGTTATTTTGTTGCTCGGAAGAATGAATTTTATTATGTTGGGCTATTTTGCTTCATATAGAATCAGTGGTTTTCTGTGATTCTGGTAAGCCCATTTATTTGCCATCTGACACTAATAGAAACGAGAGAATTGTATGGCATGATACTTTCAATTAAAAAGTAGCCTCCAAGATATTCTTGAAGACTACTGTCATTTAAAATAGCGGTAAATTATCCAAGTTATTCTCCTTGATCCCATCTGGTTCACTGCGTATGATGTCCCGACCGTACTTATGAAAGACATCGATATGTGCAAGATTACCTTCCTTTGCTTCTTCTAATGCAGTAACATAATCCAGCTCTCTCCCAGAATTGGTTTGGAAAGCGATGATATCACCATCGTCATTCTTTCGGACTGCAACAATTTCTTCTTTTCCATTTGTATCTTCCGGATTGTCATCTGATTGGACTTCACTTTGGTTTCTGTATTCATTATATATTTGCTCATAGTCTTTTTCAGGCAATGTCGAACCCTCCTTATCATACTGAAAACACACATTCTTAGATTGTTCTAAATATAGATTTTTACCCTTTATGAACAGGAGAATTTTTTCTGTTTTTTCAAACACTAACATGAGATAATAGTGGGACGAGGGGTCAGACCCAGGGGGGTGCGATACATGAAGGCAAAAGTTACATTTATTTTCGTGATGCTTATTTTTGGTAGTATTGGATTGTTTGTGAAAAATATTGACCTTTCTTCCAGTGAGATTGCTTTATTTAGGGGAGCAATTGGTAGTTTATTTTTAATTGGTGCTAGTTTTTTTGTGAAACAGAAATTTAACTTAAAAACATCGAAACGGAATTTGTTAATGCTAGGTTTATCTGGGACAGCATTGGGGTTTAACTGGATATTTTTATTTGAATCGTATCAGTATACAACCATTTCTAATGCTACGCTTAGCTATTATTTTGCACCTGTGTTTGTCATGGTTTTGGCACCATTTTTACTGAAAGAAAAATGGACGAGCAAGAAGGGGATAAGTATTGTAATAGCTCTAATTGGGTTGTTTTTAGTTGTCCAACCAGATACCGGGTTAGATAGTGGATCGTATAATCATCTAGCTGGCATAGCTTACGGTTTGTTGGCTGCGGCATTCTACGCGAGTGTTATTTTAATGAATAAGTTCATCAAAAATTTATCTGACTTTGAGACGACAGTTATGCAGCTATCGATCGCTTCGATTGTATTGTTTCCTTATGTAGGAATGACAGAGAGCATGAACTACACTGGATTGGATATGCAGTCGTTAATTTTGATCGTTATATTGGGGATAATCCATACTGGTTTTGCCTATTTATTATATTTCTCTGCGATGAAAAAATTAAAGGGACAAACTATTGGGGTATTTAGTTATATCGATCCGATTTCCGCTGTTATTATGGCAGCGATTATTTTACATGAAAGTATGAGTGCTGTTCAAATTGTAGGTGGAATTTGTATATTGGGATCAACTCTGTTAAGTGAGATTACGGGGAAGAAATCGAAAGGAAATGATGAGGTAGCAGCTTAATAGCTTGTAAAAAAAGTCTTGAAATACACTTGAAAAAAGTGATAATATGATTAAATCAGTGTGTAGAGATATTGGTCCGCTTTCATTGACCAAAAATATATGTCTCATGAGATACGTCTGCCATCTGAAATATAAATATTTGGAGATGACGAATATGCATGAGGAAACAAGACTACCACGAAACGGAAAAGAATTTGTATTGTTCTTAGCAATCATTTCAATACTTTCGGTAAACATTATTGCGCCTAATATTATGGGATTTGAGCTTGGATTCAATAAAGAAGTTTATTTGGAAACTTTGAAAGTAATTCCGTTTGTATGGATAGGTGTCATTTTATTGGTAACTCTTGTTGCAAACCCAATTGTTAGTAAATTGGTACCAAAGTTTGTTGCACCTACGGACGGATTTAATGCACGAATATTATTTACGATATTGTTTAGCGTTACCATCTTGTCCATTTTTCTGACAGTTATTGGAGCTTGGATTGGGATGAGAGAAATTAGTTTTGAGCCGATTAAAAATTTCTTTTATGCTTGGCCACGTAACTTTTTCATCGCATTTTGGGTTGAGATTTTAATTGCACAACCGATAGCAAGATTAGTAATGAAAAAATTACATGAAAGCCAGGCGAGTAAAGCTGTAAATACCTAACAAATACTAATTATATCAAACTGCCCTCTTGTGTTGGACACTACCCAACATGAGAGGGCAGTTTTTTTGGACAAGTGGGACGAGGGGTCTGTCCCCTTCACCCATCTTTTTAGTTCGTTAAGGTTTTTAAATTTCCTTCATTTTGTATGTCGACATGGATGTTCAGTGTGAAATTTAGATCGGGGTAGTATTTTGAGCGCCACTGTTTCAATTCGGATGGAGACATTTTATTACGAAAATATCTACCTGTTCCTAAAACGTCTGCTTCACTTGTTTGTAATTTTTCAATCATCTTATCGAATCTATTTTGGAGAAGCGCTTTTAATTGTTTGTTTATTTCACTCTTGGATGGATCTCCTTTTGTTTCTAATACCATTACATTCAGATTTAAATTAGCTGTTAAGTTTGCCTGGTCATTAGTAAATTTACTGTCATAATCTACGGAGTTACCTAATATCATGACGCTTGCTTCATCTAATACTTCGATCATTCCTTGGGTGCTATTTTCCCAAAGTGCATTATATAATAAGGTTTCGTCTGAATTGATCTCCTCAACAACTTTTCCGGTTCTTATAATTGCTGAGCCTACTTGATCAATCATGGTTGTTTCTCCAAGTTGGATAATTGGTATAGCTGTATCCTGGGTATGGGAATGGATACTTTGGTACACTTTCCAAATTCTGGTTAAAGCTATTTGTGGATTCCAACCTGCATTTTTTTCAAAATAATCCAAAGGAATGGTTCCTATTGGAGCAGTATCTTCTTTCATACCTTCAAAAAATTCATTCATGTCCCCTTTAGTAGTGGCCATCAAAGCTTTTGAGGAAACATCTCTGGATCGCATAAAACTGGAGATAAGATCTTTTAATCCTTTTTCGGCCAAACTGTGATCTACTACAATTACTTTCACATGAAGTAGGTCTATTCTACTTTCCATATCCGCACTAATGTTATCAATAACATGATTAAGTGTTTTTCCTTCACCAATGACGACATTCGTTACCAAGGTATCTCCTACAGGCTCAGCAATTTGCAAATAAACCTTATATCCATCATTCTCTGAAGTGATACCTAATACGACTGGCATGGTTCGGTGATTGATATCCTTCACATCCCAGCATCCGCACAAGCTAATTAATAAGATACATAAGGATGAAAATTTCAGTAGAGTTCGTTTTAATTTATTCATTTTTGTGCTCTCACCCCAAGAATAAATACGGATATAGGAACAGCGATCATGACATAGAATCTCAACAGAGTGTTCCATTTGAAAAGCTCCTCTACATCGCTCCAATTTGGAATAAAAAAGCTCACGATATATATCAAAGTAGAAATGATTATTAGAATATATACTGGCTTCCAGGAAGGAATATAGTGATTTGCAATCCGAACGGTTTTCCAAAGAACAAGTGAAAGAAATAACATAATGAAGGTTAGAATACTCAATAAGAAAAACATGGTAATCCGGTCAAACATAAGCCAGGTTAGGTTTACCGCATCGATTGCCATGACAAAGGGAAATAAAAAGTTCGAGGCAGTAGATGCGCCAAACGTTAGCACAGGGATATAGACAGAAAGGAAGTAGCAGGGAACAAGGATAGCAAGTGCAAGGAATACTTTTTTACTTTGATATGAAAAAAAAGGTTGTATAAAACCAGGGAACAAGAAAGCTCCTCCTATTGCAAAAAAACTTTTTAGGTAAGGCATACTCGTTAAAAATGAGAAGTCACTACTCCAAAATGGGAACACACTATACCAATCGACATTCTGAAAGGAAACGACAAAAACGAATAATACGATCGGTAAAAAAACAAAGGAAAAGATGAAACAAGTTCGAAAAATTGCTTCTACCCCTTTTGCGGCAAGGTAACTTGAAAAGATGAGTAATAAAGCCATAACTGCCCACAAGGGAGTATTTGATAAAAACACGATGGTTATAATCTCTGAATAGGCTCGAACCGTTATAACGTTTACCATCATGAAATAGAAAAAGATAGGTATTAACAAACAAAAAGAAACGATCTTTCCAGTATTTGAAAATATAGAAATGATGTCCATTTTAGGAAAGTAACTAAGCCCTTTCAGGTATATCATGATAATGAAAAAATGAATGACAATGCTAATCGTTATCGGAATCCAAAATCCTTGCTCCGTACTTTGAATGATATTTGCTGGATAAAGAAAAAATATTAGACCAATGTGAGTCAGAATATACATGAATATAATCTGTAAACTTTTATCCATTGTTTAAATCATCCTTTGAGAACTTTACATTTAGATATGGGACACCAAAGGTATTAATACTCGATAAATAGGCACATACGAAAAACAAACCTACCAAGATACCAAGTACACCAAAACTAGCGGAAAAAATTAAGATAATGTATTTAAATAGACGTATGGAAGTGGAATTTTGTACACCTACAATCGTGGAATTGGCTATCGTTACAGCTGCCAAAATTATGATTAACAGATTACTAACTAACTTTGCTTCAACGACAGCCTGTCCAAGAATAATTCCGCCAACCATTGTAATCGTTGGACCAACACTTTTTGGAAGTCTTACACTAGCTTCAAGAATTAATTCTAATATAAGTAGCATTATGATAATTTCCACAAAAGCTGGGTAAGGAACACCTTCACGACTTTGGGCAACAGATAAGGCTAACTCAATTCGTAAAACCTCAGGATTAACTGACACTAAAGCAACATATAGACTTGGAAGGATAAGTGTCATTAGAAAGCCAAAAATTCGTAGTGACCGGATGGAAATCATTAGCGGGTAGGTAAAATTCCGGTCATTTTCTAGCATAAACATATCCCCGATCATACTAGGAAGAATAAGAGCAAATGGAAATCTATCCACAAACAACACGATTTTACCTTTAAATATGGCCGTGCTTGCTTCTTGAGGTAGCTCCGTAGTGTAAAGTTGCGATACAACGTTCCAACCAGATAGGCCTAACATCTTCGTCAAATCTTGGATATGATGGAGTTCTTTCGACTTATTCTTTTCAAGAAGTTGAATGACTTTATCAATCATTTGTTGATCTGCTTTGCTTTCATAATAGAGTACGGATATATTTCTTGTATTATCTTGACCAATGGTTACATCTTTAACCTTTAACTTTTCAGAGACGATTTCTTTTCGAAGGAGACCTACATTGATGTTCCTATCTTCGTTAAATGAATATTGAGATCCTTGTAGGACACTTTCATTTGTAGGGGCTTCGATTGAACGCTGAAGCTCTTTGTTAATTGGTATCACACTTATGAAATAGCTTGGATTTCCCGTTATATAGATAAGTAATTTCCCGTTAAAAATTGCTGATAGTGCCTGTTCTTTGGTGGTAATCTTGTCCCCAATATCTTGCAAATGCTGAACTACAGATTCTTTTGATTCATTTGGAGCCTGGATCTGATTTTGAATCGCTTGATTTGTTTTCGGTAAATCAATTAGGGATTTGAGACCGAAAAGTACCACATGTACATCGTCATAGATATGCTCGGTCATGAATAGATCATCATTATACGTCAGAGAATCTTTAAAATACAGGAAGATAGATTTCATAAGTTCTGCGTATCCTTTCCAACAGTGGACTCTCTATGGTATTATTCCCTATTTTTGCTTAACTATGTAGCACGCTCACCGTTAGTGAAAAGTGGGACGAGGGGTCTGTCCCCAATTCTCTAGTTATATTGAAGGTATAGTTCAAATATAAATGTAATAGAACGAATATGAAATCGCTTTATTTTATGGACAAGGAGATAGCGTTTATGGAATTAGCAAGGTTAACAACGGAACAGAGGAATTTGCAAAGTATGAATATGGATCAAATGTCTACGGAAGAAATTTTACGCCTTATTAATGATGAGGATAAAAAAGTTGCATTTGCTGTGGAAAAAGTCATCCCCCAAGTGGAGATGGCAATTGAAAGGATATCCGAAGTGCTTTCGAATGGTGGAAGGTTATTTTATATTGGCGCAGGGACCAGTGGAAGATTAGGTGTGATGGATGCTTCAGAGTGCCCACCAACATTTATGACGCCTCCAGATATGGTACAAACAGTGATGGCGGGAGGAAATAATGCGGTTTTTGAATCTGTTGAAGGGGCTGAAGATAACGAAGCGCAAGGTGCAACAGATTTAGATGTAAAAGGCATCACTGAACAGGATGTTGTGGTTGGAATAACTGCAAGTGGGAGAACTCCTTATCCGATCGGTGCATTAAAGTATGCACGTGGTCTAGGAGCGTATACCATTTCCTTGTCATGTAATGAAAATCCATTGATTAGTAGTTTTGCAGATTGTCCAATTGAAGTAGTTGTCGGTCCAGAGGTTTTGACAGGATCAACGCGAATGAAAGCAGCAACTGCACATAAAATGATACTAAACATGATTAGTACGGCGGTAATGGTGAAGAATGGAAAAGTTTACGAAAATCTCATGGTGGATGTTTGCGCAAATAATCACAAATTAAAGGAAAGAGCAAAGCGAAACATAATGGAAATAACCAATGTATCTTATGAAAAGGCAGAAGAAATACTTCAACAGACAAACTATCAGGTAAAACCTGCCATCGTAGTCATTAAGACTGGAGTTTCTGTTCAAGAGGCAAGGGTTGCAATTGAAAAATGTAACGGATATGTAAGGACAGCAATCGAAAAACTATCATGATCAAGAAAATCCATTAATAGTTTCCTAGCTGTTAATGTTTTTATAAAAAATGAAGGGGGTAATTTTTTTGAAGAAGTTATTTAGCTGCCGAATAATGTTATTATCTATTGCTATGTTCATGCTAATATTTGCTGTTGCTTGTTCGGATGGAGAAGAAACAGACAGCTCTGATGAAAATAGTAATAGTGATGGTGAAGTTTCAGGAGATTTAGAAATTCAATACTTTGTTGGTGGATATGGAGATTCATGGTGGAAGGAAGTCATTGCTGATTTTAAAGATGCCTATCCAGATGTAAACGTAATTGAACACGCAGGTCCTAATATTAATGATGAAATGCGATCGCGCTGGGTTTCTAATGATCCACCAGATGTAGTGTATATCGACGGAGCGGGGTCAAGTGAAACGCAAATGGTAGAAGATGGGCAATTGATGAATTTAAGTGAATGGGTAAAGGGTATTGAACTGGAAAATGGAGATCCATTAATTGATAGCTTTATTGTAGAACCAGCGAAATATGATGGGGAAATTTATTCTTTACCATTAGTATTTGATACATGGGGTACCTGGTATGACCGAGCTTTGTTTGAAGAAAAAGGCTATGAAGTACCAACTGATTTTGATAGCTTTATGAGTTCCATGCGAGAAATTAAAGAGGGAGAAGGAATTGATCCACTAGTAACATCTGGACAACATCCGTATTACTTCCTTCGCGGTATGTTGTACCCGGCATTTGGAGCAGCTGGTGGTGATGAATTATTAAGTGATGTCATTACTGGGGCAGAAGGTGCCTGGACAAGTGATGTTGTTTTAGAAACGATGAAAAAAGTAGAGCTTTTGGCAGAAGAAGGAATGTTTGATTCTGGATTAGGAGCATTAAACCATACTCAATCTCAAATGAATTTTTTACTACATGAAAATGCATTTGTACCTGTAGGTTTCTGGTTACCGAACGAAATGGCTAATGATACACCAGATGGCTTTGATTTCGGATTTATTCCTTCCCCAATGCAAGATGCTGGGGAGCCATATGCAATTGTTCCAGATTTACGTCCATTAGCAATAGCGGAAAATGCGGAAAATCCTGAAGCAGCTAAAGCTTTCGTAGAGTTTGCATTTACAAGGGAATATGCTATGTCCTTTTCAGAGCATACAGGAGCAATTATGAACTTAACTGGTGTTGACTTATCTGAAAGTGATGAAGTTCCTGTGTATTTAATGGAAGCAAATGCGATGATTAATGATCCGGAACAGGTTCAAATTTATCACAAACCACATCCAATAAGTGCTGATCTGGAAACACCGGTTGGAAATGCCTTAATGTCCTTAATGCTTGGCAATATGACGGCAGAAGAGTTTGTCGAAGAGGCTGAAAAAGCTGCTGCTGAATATCGCGGTAGTAATTAAAAATGAACATGATTAAGTAACTGCTAGTAAAGATCAGTAGGGGGACATATCTCCCTACTGATTTATCTTCCAAATTGTTATATTACGAAGAAGGAGTGATTGGATGGTACAGTCGAAAAAGCAAAAGTATACGTTTTTAGCTTTTTGTTTAGTTCCGACTTTTATTATGTTTGCGGTATTTACGCTTTATCCTTTGTTTAGTGGCTTGTACTATTCATTTTTTGATTGGTCTGGCTCTTCACAGAACAAAGAGTTTATTGGTTTTGCGAATTACATAAAATTATTTCAGGATGCAATTATCCCAAATACAATAATCCATGATTATTTTCTTGTAGTAACGAAGGTTATTGGCATTATGATTTTAGCGATGTTTTTTGCTGTTGCCCTTACACAATTAAAAATTAAAGAAGCACCATTTTATCGAATCATTTTTTTCTTTCCGAATATCATGTCCGTTGTTGTCATTGGGATACTTTGGATGTTTATATATAATCCCACCATGGGACTTGTGAATTCAGGTCTGGAGTTTTTAGGATTGGGATCTTTAGCAAGACCATGGCTTGGTAGTGAAACGTGGGCATTACCAAGTCTTGTTTTACCATCGATTTGGGCTGGGATCGGTTTGTTCATGCTTATGTTAATGGGTGGAATAGCGAACATTTCCAAAAGTTATTATGAAGCAGCAGAATTAGATGGGGCAAATGAATGGCAGAAATTTTGGAAGGTGACCTTACCACTAATATGGCCGCAAGTTAAGATTTCCGTTCTTTATATTGTAATTACCACATTGAATGGGTCTTTTATTATTGTACAGGTTATGACTGGTGGAGGACCAAATAACGCCACACATGTAATGGGTTCCTACCTATACCAGCAGGCATTTGTTCAGTATAACTTTGGGTATGGTTCAACGATTGGTGTTATGATCTTAATTCTTTCCCTAATTACTGTGTTAGTCTTACAATTTTTTATGCGGCGAGACAAAGTGGAATACTAGAGAGTTAATTTGTGTGAAATAGGAAGGAGGAAAAAGTCATGAAGCGTAGCATAAGTCAGATTTTGGGAAGAACAGGAATAAGAATTCCGTTAATCCTATGGTCCATTGCGGTATTATATCCGATTTTTTGGATGTTCGTCGGTTCTTTGAAATCGAATGCTGAGATTTATCGAAATCCATGGGGTTTTCCAGAAACCCTTAATTGGCAAAACTATGTCCAAGCTTGGTCAAATTATAATATTGATACAAGTGTTTTTAATAGTTTAATTGTAACATTAGTTGGTACGATGTTGACGCTTGTTCTTGCCATTCCAACTTCCTATGCAATTGAACGATTACAGTTCCGTGGCAATAGATTTTTGTTTACATTATATGTATCTGCCATGATGATCCCAATGGTATTAGGTTGGATACCATTGTTCTTTCTCTTAATGGACCTGAATTTGCTAGATAATATATTTGGTTTAGCTATAGTTTATGCTGTAAGCCAATTGCCGTTTACGATTTTTGTTCTAACAAGTTTTATTGGTACCATTCCTAGATCATTGGAAGAATCCGCTGCTATAGATGGGATGTCTCCATATGGTGTGCTGTGGAAAATAATTACACCACTTAGTATGTCCGGAATTATAACAGTGACGATTATGAATGCCATCCAATTTTGGAATGAATATTTCATGGCGTTAATCTTTCTACAAAACAAGGATAATTATACCTTAGCCTTGGCCATCGATTTTATTAGTAGTGAGGCCCAATATACGAATGCATGGGGCACCTTATTTGCAAGTCTAGTAATTGCAATCATACCCGTTATTATCCTTTACGCCATTTTCCAACAACGAATAGCAAAGGGAATGACAGAAGGAGCGATTAAAGGGTAGGGACGAGGGGTCAGTCCCTCTGACCCAATTTCCATTCCTCCTAGGGGGACGAGGGGTCAGTCCCCCCGACCCAATTTCCGCTCCTCCTAGACTTTTGACCTTCTCTCAGACTACATTCCTATTATCTATCGTATTTTTATTTTCTTTTAGATAAGAAATTAAAGCCAAAGTAGTAGGGAATTAGAACCCATTTTTAGATAATTCGAAATTTATTACCAATTCTATTGAATTGTCTTCCAACAATAATTATAATAGTTCCATGGATAATTTGAGTTGGAAAGGATGGTTACCTAGATTAATTTCTCATCCATAATGCTTCACTAGATCTGCTCGTTACTCTATTTAACACCCTGTAAATTGCAAAATGGAGATTCATGAATCTATTAATTTTGGAGGGATGTTTCGTGAAGTTGAAAAAGTGGCCAACTATTTTAACAGTGTTGACGTTAGTGGTTGTATTTGGTTCGGTAATTTTACTGCAACAACTATCGACTTCAAAGGTTACACAAGGGAACGTAGAAGATGAAGTTAATGAGGGAAAAGAGGAATTTATCGAGAAGGGACCGGGGAAACGAGACGATTGGTTTATGACCCAAAAAGGGTTTGAAGAAGATGTTATTCCTAGAGACGCTTTCCGTAAGGCTCGAGAACAGGCAAATGAATTAAAAAATGCGACTGCAAAAGAAGCTCCTGGAGCGTTAAATCAGGAGTGGGGTTTTAATGCACCGAGTAATATTGGTGGGCGTATAGTTGATGTTGTCGTTGACCCGAATGAAGAGGATACCATTTATATTGGTGCAGCTTCCGGAGGGGTATGGAAAAGTACAGATGCTGGAGATACGTTCGAAGTTGCTTGGGACGATAATTTAACGCAATCAATTGGAGCGGTTGAAATTACCAGCGAAGGAACATTATTTGTAGGAACTGGGGAAGCTAATCCTGGTGGAGGAAGTATTGTTTATGGTGGTTCTGGGGTTTATCGTTCTACAGATGGTGGAGAGAGCTGGGATGATATCGGGCTAAAAGAAACCAGTTCTATTGGTAGAATCATGGCAGACCCAGAAGATCCCAATACTGTTTATGTGGCTGCTACTGGACCTCTATTCCATGATGGTGGAGAACGAGGATTATACAAAACAGAAGATGGTGGAGACTCTTGGGAATTAATCCTGGAAGGGGAAAACCTTACGACAGGTGCTATAGATATTGCCATCGATCAAAGTGATGCAGATACCATATTTGTAACAATGTGGGATCGAATCCGATATCCTAGTGGCAGACAATACAGTGGAGAAGGAACAGGGATTTATCGTTCCACGGATGGTGGAAGCACTTGGGAACAGTTAACCGATGGACTACCAGATGGGGATCTCGGAAGAATGGGTATTGCAATTTCTGAGAGTAATCCAGACCGTGCGTATTTGACTGTTATTCAACCTAGTGGATATTTTGAAGGGTTCTATATTACCGATGACGGTGGAGATTCCTGGGAAAAGGCTGATCATAATAATCGCCTAGCAAACTCTCAATCATCTTTTGGTTGGTGGTTTGGTCGTAACTACGTAGATCCAAATGACGAGGATCATGTTTTTGTTTCTGGAGTTAGTTTACTAGAGTCGACTGATGGTGGCGAAAATTGGAGTCAATCTAACGGAAGAGAAGTACACGCAGACCAACATTCCATGGCATGGGATCCTAAAGTGCCAGGAAGAGTTTATTTAGGAAATGATGGCGGTGTATATCGTTCAGAAGATAACGGTTCTGTAACGAACGAATGGTTTAAAGCAACCTATGAACCATACACCCAGTTCTATACCCTTGCTGTAAGTCATCAAGATCCATCAAGGCTATCAGGTGGAACCCAGGATAATGGTTCCATTCGATCATGGGGAGATGGAGAAGTCGACTGGAATAATTATAATGGCGGAGATGGACTAGAAAACCAGATAAACTATGAAGACAATAATTGGGTTTACGCATGTTATCAGTATGGTAACTGTTCTTGGTCAGATGATGGCGGGGAAACAATGAATAATTTTACACGAAATACGGTTTCAGACCGTCGTAACTGGTTGTCGCCGCTTGAGTTTGATCCAAACGATCCTTCCATCATGTACTATGCAGGGAATATTGTAAACAGATCAACTGATGGAGGGAAAACTTGGGAAGCCATCAGTCCAAGTCTTTCTGATGCGGAAAGCATAGATAACTATCCATATGGTACAGTTACCACTCTTGCCGTTGCTAAATCTAATAGTGATGTTATATATGCAGGAACGGATGACGGTCGTCTTTGGACGACAAAAGATCTTGGCGAAAATTGGACCGAAATAGAGGATGAAGATTTACCAGGTCGTTGGGTTACAAGAGTTGCAGTTGATTCCAAAAATGAGGATATTGTTTATGCGACTTTCTCAGGATTTCGTGCAGCAGAGGATGATGCTCATGTCTTAAAGAGCCGTGACGGTGGAGAAACATGGGATGACATTAGCTCTAACCTTCCAGATGCACCTGTAAATGACATTGTGATTAATCCAAAGAATCGTAATACAATTTATGTAGCAACAGATGTTGGGGTTTATGTTTCACCAAATGGAGGTAAAAAATGGTATAGCCTAGGAGAAGGTATTCCATTAGTTGCAGTAACAGACTTAGAGTACCATGAACCAACAGGTGTATTACATGCAGCAACATTTGGTCGCGGAGTTTACGAAGTAGAACTTCGAGGCTGGTAATATAAAGGTATAGGAAGTAACAGTCAGCTGTTCCCTTTGGGAGCAGCTGACTTTATGTAAGTATGGGACGAGGTGGTGGGACGAGGGGTCAGTCCCTCATGCCCCCCTGCTCGGGGTTAAGTGGGTTAAGGGGTCTGACCCCTTAACCCACCGACCCCTTAACCCACCCAACTGGCGAGTTTTTTCTGTTCGTGATAAATTATAGAGAGAGTATAGTTCGGTATGGTAAAAGGAGCCAACCCCATGCAAATAAAATTAAACCAAAACATCATCAAAGAGCGATGTGGGGCTGTTTCCTTTAAAAGAGGGGACGCCTTTTACCGTAACGGAAAAGTGAAAATGGACAAGGTAGCTCCCGATTCTTTACATGCTACGGTTTTCGGAACAGAGGATTTTCACGTTCATCTCGAGAAAAATAAAAGTGGATTGGAAGCTACTTGCAGCTGCCCTTCGCTTTCTTCTTTTCAGAAAGATTGTCAACATATTGCTGCAGTGTTAATCGCATTGCATTATCACCAGCAAGAAGAGAAGCGTGATGCTAGTGTACAGATGTCATCAGACAAAGCAGACGGAGAACTTTCGGAGGGATTGTTACAATTATTTCAAACGTCTAAACAAGCTCCATCAAGCGGCCAACAGCTCCATTTTGAAAATAGAAAAGTCCTTGATCTCTCTTTTTTCTGTAAAGTGGTTACTTTGGACGAGGGGAATGATATGTTGGGTATCGAAATGTCTGTCGCATCACAGAGAATCGTTGATATACGTGAGTTTCTTGAAAATGTAAGAAAAGGGAAAAGGCATTTCATTGCTCCAGAAATCATATACGACCCAACCAAGCATTGTTTTGACCCAGAAAACGATGCTGTGATTCAACAGCTTATTCTGATCATGGATGATGAAAAAATATATCGTCGTGCAATGCCTTCTAAGGCTAACATTCCAACGAAAAAACAAATGCTAATCGTTCCAGCATCATCGTGGAAAACATTGGAACCCTTATTGTTACGTGCACCACAAGTAACCTTACAATATAATGGGAGAAATTTTCTTGGTTTTCACGTTTCGGATGATCATTTACCACTAGCCTTTGTATTTACGGGGAATCAGGACAGTGGATATCAACTGGTTATCGATGGGCTAAGTCAAATGGTGGTCTTAAAGGAATATGATACTGTCCTATATGGTGGAAAAATTGTAGCGGTAAAACGAGATGAATCAGATCGTCTATACGAATTGAAGAAAATGATAGAGTATTCTGGGACGAACGAAATTCCAATACCTAATCATCAATTGAAATATTACATGGAAAAGCTTTTGCCATCCTTAAGGAAAATGGGGGAGGTTCACTTATCAGGTGATATTACCGCCGAATTACAGAAAACACCGCTGCAGGCGAAGCTTTACGTAGATCGTGTGAATAATCGTTTGCTCGCCGGCCTAGAGTTTCATTACGAAAATGTAGTTATTAACCCACTGGATCATAGGCAACCGAGGGTCGGTTCCATGATTATACGGAATATGGAGAAGGAAGAAGAAATTCTGCACTTGATGGAAGAGAGCCAGTTTAGTCGGACGGAGAGTGGGTACTATCTTCAAAATGAAGAATTGGAATATAACTTTTTGTATCATGTCCTGCCGAAATTGCAAGAACGCGTAAACGTGTATGCCACGACGGCAGTGCGAGCGCGTATTATCCCTAAAAGCACTATACCAAAGATTAAAGTGAAGCATAAAAAGGAGCGGACCAACTGGCTAGCATTTACGTTTGAGATGGATAGTATTCCGGAAAAAGAGATCAAAGAAGTTTTAGCAGCACTGGAAGATAAGCGAAAATATTATCGGCTACGAGATGGTGCTTTGCTTTCTTTAGAGACAAGAGAAATGGAAGAGATCAAGCGTTTCTTGCATGCGGTGCCCGAGCAGGATGATGAATGGGAAAAGGAATTTGAAGTACCTATTGTAGAAGGACTTCGGCTACTGAATGCTATGGAAGATAGTGATGCTTTTTCACTGGAAGCATCTTTCCGTGAATTTCTTGCAAACATTCGTCATCCAGATCAATTACAGTTTACAGTACCGAAACAGTTGGAAGGGGTATTACGAAACTATCAAGAGCAAGGATTTAAATGGTTGAAATCCCTTGCTAAATATGGGTTTGGAGGGATTCTTGCTGACGACATGGGGCTTGGCAAGACGATTCAAAGTATTGCATTTATGTTATCCGAACTCCCTACGATCCGTGAACGTAAACGTCCAGCATTGATTGTATGTCCTTCGTCTGTTACCTATAATTGGCAAAGTGAAATCATGAAATTTGCCCCAGACATTGAGGCACTTATCATCGATGGCAAAAAAGACGATCGGGTGAAGCTCCAAAACGAGATTGATAATATAGATGTGATCATTACGAGCTATCCGTTGTTGCGTAGTGATATTAACTGGTATAAAGAGCAGGAATTCCATGTTATATTTTTTGATGAGGCGCAAGTGTTTAAAAATCCATTAACGCAAACTGCCCGTACGGTGAAAAAACTCCAGGCGAAACATCGTTTTGCTTTAACGGGTACGCCAATGGAAAATGCACTTGAGGAGCTTTGGTCCATCTTTCACGTTGTTTTTCCTGAGTTATTCTTAGGGTTAAGGGAGTATAGTAACTTAACGACGAAAGAAATTGCTCGCAGGATCCGTCCATTTATGCTTCGTAGGATCAAAGAGGATGTACTGGATGAACTACCAGAGAAAAGGGAAGAAATTGATTCTACTGAGCTGTTTCCCGAACAGAAGAAACTATATGCTAGTTATTTGGCCAAGCTACGGCATGATACATTGAAACATTTGGATAAGGAAACTATTCGGAAAAATCGAATCAAAATCCTTGCGGGTATCACACGCCTCAGGCAGATTTGTTGTCATCCAGGATTGTTTGTAGATGGATATGAGGGAAGTGCAGCAAAATTTGAGCAGTTGAAGCAGATTGTAGAGGAATCAAGAAGATCCGGTCGGCGATTATTGATATTCTCTCAATTTACGAAGATGCTACAATTCATTGGGCAAGAATTAGCATTTGAAGGGATACCATATTTCTATTTGGATGGACAAACGCCATCTGAGGAAAGAGTCGATCTATGTAATCAATTTAATGATGGCGAACGTGATATCTTTCTAATTTCCTTAAAAGCAGGTGGGACAGGACTTAATCTAACTGGTGCGAATACCGTTATTTTTTATGATAGCTGGTGGAATCCTGCCGTTGAGGAACAAGCAGCCGATCGAGCGCATCGCATTGGACAGAAACAAGCAGTTCAAGTTATTAAGCTTGTGGCAAAAGGAACAATAGAGGAAAAAATGAATGAATTACAGGATAAAAAGCGACATTTGATAGAAGAAGTAATCGACCCAAATGACGAACGACTCGAAACACTAACAGAAGAAGATATCCAAGATTTATTGGGGTAGTGGGACGGAGGGTCAGTCCCCTTAACCCACCCCAACCCACCGGGAGGGACTGACCCCTCGTCCCAGACCCCTCGTCCCACTCTGTCCCATTTTCGGAAAATTGTTGACAATGAATACGTTTTCATTTTATCATGTATTTATAGAATTTATTTTAGGAGATTGTTATGATTTCATCAAAAGATGTTGCCAGGCATGCTGGTGTATCCCAAACGACTGTGTCCAGAGTATTGAATAACCCAGAAAAAGTGAATAAAGATACGCTTGAAAAGGTCAATCAGGCGATGAAAGAATTAAATTATCGCCCAAATTCTATTGCTAGGTCGTTGGTTAACAAGAAAACGCGGTCAATCGCGCTTTTATCGGGTCCGTTACATAATCCATTCTTTGTAGAAACGACAACATCTATTGTCAATTACGCAAAAGAAAAAGGTTTTAATGTAAATGTGCACTTTGAAAACTTTGGTGATAACATGTCTGTTTATCAGGATGTACTTAGTCACCGAGTGGATGGGATCATTTTATCTTCTATCTTGTATGATGACCCAATTTACGAGCAATTGAAGCAGTTGGACACTCCATTCATTATGTTTAACCGAAAGCATAAACAAGTTGGCCATTATGTGGAAATGGACAATGTTCAGGCTGGTCGTCTAGCAACAGAACACCTAATTCAGCTAAATCACAAGGATATTGTTTGGCTCGGTGGTCCATTGAATATGACCACGTTTCAAGGTAGATACGAAGGATTTAAGCAAGCTCTGGAACAGAAGCAATATGCGATCAACCCTGACAATATCATTATTACCGATACGAGCAAACAAGCAATCTTTAAAGAAATTGGTTCGATTCTATCCCGTAAAAATCGCCCTACAGCTATTTTTGCTGCAACCGATTCGATTGCTATTTATGTTATAGACTTTCTAATTCAAAAAGGGTACAGTATCCCGAATGATATTAGCGTGATAGGTGTTGATAATGTAGAGTTAAGTCGCCATCATTCATTTCAATTGAGTACAGTCGGAACAGTGGATGACACAAACCTTGGTAGAATTGCTATTGAATATTTAGTGGATCTTATTGATGATAAAGTTCCACAAAAAAAATCTTTTGTACAAGAAACATTAGAGACTAGGTTATTTGATCGAACTACCACAAAGAAGATTTAATGTGCATGTTCAGGAGCTACCAATAACAAATGAGGGCATCGGTACAATGGTGTTGGCTATTTTCGTAGATTTTATTATCGCGATTAAATGTTTAAATTTTTTTGTACCGAATTATCCCGAATTTACTTTTGACACCAAAGAAGTTATATTTTTTAGCGTTTATGAATACGTATGCATAAAAGAAAACAATTTAGGAGGAATTAAAGTGTATAAAACCGAATCATACTTAAACAAACTTAGGGAATCATCAATGAATACGTATCCATTAATTAATCCACATACACGTGAAAAAATTATGGATATTCCCGAATGTAGCAATGACCAAATGGTAGCGGCAATAGCAAATAGTAAAAGAGCTTTCCATAAAATGAAAGCGCTATCCTCGGAGGAGAGGTCACTTATTTTAGATAAGGCTAGCGATATTATTGCACAAAATAAAGATGATTTTGCGAAAACCATTACTCTCGAGTCAGGAAAACCAATCCGTTTTTCCTTAGGAGAAGTTGATCGCACTGTCCAGACTCTAAAGTTTGCTTCATTGGAAGCAAGAAAGTTAGAAGGGGAATCAATCCGACTAGATGCTGCAACCAATGGGGAAGGAAGAGATGCTTATACCATTTATCAACCAATTGGTGTCGTCGGTGCCATTACACCTTTTAACTTTCCACTTAATTTAGTTACTCATAAGGTTGGTCCTGCGCTTGGTGTAGGCAATACGATCATCGTCAAACCAGCGGAAAAAACTCCGTTATCCGCGATAAAACTAGCTGAAGTTTTAACAGAGGCCGGACTACCAAAGGATGCTTATCAAGTTATTACTGGAGATGGGCCACGACTTGGCAAGGTGCTTATCGATCATTCTGATGTACAAAAAATATCATTTACCGGAAGTCCTCAAGTAGGTAAGATGATTAAATCACAAGCAGGTTTGAAAAAGATAACCCTGGAGCTGGGTAATAATTCGGCCTTATATATCGACAAAAGTGTCAGTCACAAGCTAAAGGAAATAGCAGAAAAAGCAGTAGTAGGAGCCTTTTCTTACAATGGTCAAGTATGTATCAGTACACAACGGATTTATGTACATGAGGAAGTAAGGAAGGAGTTTTTACACTATTTTAAAGAAGCGACAGAATCATTAACATATGGTGATCCAAATGATCCAGCAACAGATTTATCCGGTGTTATTGATGAAAAATCTCAAAATCGAATTTTAGCGTGGATTGAAGAAGCGGTTGCTGAAGGTAGTGAATTAGTTACTGGTGGTAAGAAATTCGAAAACGGAATAAGCCCAACTATTCTTGTAAAAGTTTCTCCTGAGGCAAAGATATCTTGTAATGAAGTGTTTGGTCCGGTGGTTTTAGTTAACTCCGTAACGAGTGCAGAGGATGCGCTAAAAGAAATGAACAATAGTCCATATGGGCTCAATGCCGGTGCCTTTACGTATGATCTACCTCAAGCATTTAAGCTTGCCCATGAGTTAGAAGTAGGCCAAGTGTTGATCAATGACTTGCCGACATTACGTTTTGATCACATGCCATATGGTGGATTGAAATCTTCCGGATATGGCTATGAAGGAATCAAATATGCAATGCGAGAAATGGCCCATATGAAATTTATTAGCATGAACTATTCTTTTTAGGCGGTGAAATATGTATACATTTTCATTTGATGAAGCAAGAAAAAAAGTGCCGGAATCAACTTTAGTATTTTATCCCTATCAAGTGACCGAATGGGAAATCGAATATAAACCATTACCTTTTATGAAGCTTCGCACAGAAAAGAAACAACTAATTTCTAACCTTACGAAGAAAGAAACGAGCTTCTTTGAATGGAATACTGACCAGTTTATCCCTTTTTCAAATGAATACTCAAATCAAGTTCTTCCAAAATGTTACTCAGAACAAGAGTTAATGGAAGTAGGCTCTCACTTTTTGAAAAATAATTACCTACACAAAAGAAAGGTCTGGTCGTATCCACAGTTAACATTGATACATTCTTATTTTCTATATATTCCATACCTTATTTACCAAAAAAAGATTAAGGGGGTTGATAAAACTGTTATTTTAGAGCCTTTCACTGGTAGTGAGGATTTGTTAGATAAGTATAAGGAGGTAAGGGACTACCTAAACAAACAGGAGGTGATAATATGACTTTCCTATATATAATGATTGGTGTTTTAGTTACAACTTGGGTAGGAATGGCCATTGTCTTGTTTAAAACAAAATTACTAGATAAATAGAGGGGAGAAGGTTTTATGAATGATGTAATGATGTTTTCATGGATTTTTATGATTATTTTTATCGGTATCATGTTAACTTTAGGATACGTTGGAATGAAGAAAACAAATTCCTCCGATGATTTTGCGACGGCAAGATCTAGTTATGGACCTATTGTCATAGCACTTGTTATTAGTGCAGGGATATCGAGTGGTTCCACTTTTATGGGGATGCCGGGTCTCGCCTATGACTTAGGAGCTCCGAGTTTATGGTATCCACTTTTGTATCCTGTGGCGACAGTCATTGGGGTGTTGTTTGTCGCTAAAACGATCAAGATTTATGGGGATAAGTTCGGAACAAGAACAATACCTGATTTTATTGGGGATCGGTACGGTAGTGAATTTTTGCGGATAACGTTAACGATCATTTCTGTTCTATTGATCTTCTACGTCGTGTCTCAATTTGTTGCTGCAGCGACCATGTTCCAAACGATGATGGGTGTAGACTATAATGTAGGACTTTTTATCACTGGAGTAGTACTAGCAATTTATGTGTTCATGGGTGGTTCCCATTCCGATATTATGTCCGATGCGGTTCAAGGGTTTTTAATGTTAATTACATCTATTATCGTCGTCATATGTTTTGTTTCCAGTGTGGGTGTTACTGGTGGATTTGGAGATATGATTTCATTAATTAAAGAACGAAATCCATCGGGTGGGTTTGACACGTTATTCATCCCAGGTCACGATACGTATGGATCATTTTGGTTAGTTGGTCTGCTATTTGTAGCTCACCTACCATTCAGTATTCTACCACACTTAGGAAATAAGTTTTTAGCAGTTAAATCGAATAAAGATATGAAAAAATTAATTATGTACTGCACCATTTTTGCTACGATTTTGCCATTAATGGGGTTAGGTGGAATGTTAGGGATAGCAGTCGTTGATCCTGCTTTAGATATTCGTCCAGACCAGATTATTCCAGTATTATTCCAAGAAATCTTCCCACCATTTTTAGCTGCATTTTTAGCGGTAGCTGTTTTGTCAGCGATCATGTCTACATCAGATGGTTTAATCGTTTCACTAACACAATTATTAGCTAATGATATATTCAGAAAGACAATCGTACCTAGAACAAACATCTCGAAACAAAAATCTGAAAAATTAGAACTTATCATTAGTAGATATTCAACATTCCTGGTCATTGCCGTAGCTATCTTTATGGCATGGGCACCGCCACAGTATTTATCAGTGTTTATGTGGATTGGAATTGGTGGGATCGTTTCTGCTACAGCAGGCCCACTAGTTGTTGGAGCACTATGGCCAAAGGCTACAAAACAAGGAGCCATTTTTTCCTTAAGTGCAGGAACAGTTTCTTATTGGATTATTTACCTACCATTCGGCTTTGATGTAAGTAATCCTTTTGCAGCAGCTGGTTTAGGTGTATTAATTAGTATGGTTGTTATGATTATTCATACATTAGTATTTCCTAATAAAAAAGCAAATGAGGATATAGATTCAGAACAAAACCTATCGATCAGTTAAGACGACTTCCAAATAATTACCGAATGATAATGGATGAATTTAATGGTGTCAGACATCGCAGTAAAGCATAAATTCAAAAAAGGAGAGTGCATCAATGAGTCAGTTTATTTCACCGAAAAAAATATATCATGGGGAAGGATCTTTAGCTAAATTAGAAATCATTATAAAAGAGGTGAAAGCGAGAAAAGTTTTTTTACTAACAGACCCGATGCTAAAAGATCTAGGTGTCATTAATCCAGTGTTAGAACAATTGGAAATGCAGGACGTAACAGTGGATATTAACACACATGTTGTACCAGAACCACCACTAAGCGCTGGGAATGAAGTAGTTGAGGCGGTTAGAAAAAGTAAGCCAGACTTGGTGATTGGCGTTGGTGGTGGAAGTGCATTGGACTTGGCGAAAGCTGCGGCAGTGCTAGCGGAGAATGAGGGATCTGTAGAAGATTACTTGAACTTGAGTGGAAGTAAACAAACAACGAATAAAGGGTTACCGAAAGTGTTAATTCCGACTACATCTGGTACAGGTGCAGAGGTTACCGACATTGCCGTCTTTTCTTTAGACGACACAAAGGATGTTATTACACATGAAAATCTACTAGCTGACTATGCGATCGTAGACCCAGTGTTAACATACACCTTGCCACCAAAGGTGACTGCTGCGAGCGGTATCGACGCATTAACACATGCGGTTGAAGCATATACATCTATCCATGCGACGCCATTAACAGACTCCTTAGCATTAGATGCCATTCAACGAATCGTAAAAAATGTACGTACTGCCGTCTGGAATGGACAGGATAAACATGCTAGAGAACAAATGTCGCTTGGTAGTTTAATAGCCGGATTAAGTTTTTATAATGCAGGAGTAGCAGGTGTTCACGGCTTAGCCTACCCATTAGGTGGATTATTCAAAATTCCCCATGGTGAATCCAATGCGCTTCTATTACCGTATGTTTATGACTATATATGGCCATCTTGTTTGGATAAAATGGTCAAAATAGCAGAAATGATGGGGCTACCTACTGAGGGAAAGAGTGCACGACAAATTTCTATTGATGTAGTAATTAGCCTACAAGATTTAGTAAGAGACGTTGGTCTACCGTTGAAACTAAGTGCCTATCCAATTGAAGAAAAAGATATTGAACGCTTAGCACAAAATGGTGTGAAACAAAAACGCCTTCTTGATAGAAGCCCACGGCCATTAAACATCGACTCAATTAGAGAAATATACACTAATGCATACAACGGAGTATTGACAAGTGTGTAGACTATGAGACGGAGTGGGACGGAGGGTCAGTCCCTCCGTCCCACTTATCTAATTCTGTGATGGTGGGACGAGGGGACTGTCCCCCCACCCCATTAGTATGGTAAAATTTAGTTAGAGCATAAATACGGGATGACATGTGACATTATTATTGTTTGCTGAGGAGAGGGATTTTGTGGTACTTAAGCGGGAGTTTCTACGTCAGGCTTGGCTTTTATTTCTATTTGTTGTGATCGGCTCTAATTTCATGTTATACCATACAACGTTTGGAGCAAGCATCATTCCAAAGGATTCAAATGCTGTGGTAATTGGGTCCATCATAGATTTATCGATTATATCTCCTATTCTCTATGTTACATGGGCAAGGAAATGGAATTGGAAGTATATTATTATGACGATGGCTGTTGGTCTTATTCTAGTTCGATTTCTTATACCGATGAAATACTTGGAACCTTTTGCCCCTATTACATGGGTAGGATTTGCAGTTGAAGGTCTACTAGTTATTATCGAGCTTTTGATTGTCATAACTCTCATTACATATTTACCTCGTATTGTGCAGACGGTGAAACAAAGTACATTGCCAGTATTATTTTCTTTTCATCATGCAGTAACGATGAAAGTAAAACATTCACCAATTATTTCAGTTATTTGCTCTGAGATGCTGTTATTCTATTTTGCCTTCGCTTGTTGGAAAAAACATCCCCACTTAAATGAATCTACCTTTACATTACATAAAAAAACGAGTTTAATAGCTCTTCAAGTAATGCTTATTCATGCAATTATTATCGAGACAATAGGGATTCACTGGTGGTTACATGAATGGTCTCCTATATTGTCTTTCATTTTATTGGTACTAAATATTTACTCCGTTATCCTATTGGTAGGGGATATTCAAGCAGTACGATTCAATCCTGTTCTAGTTACCGATAAAAAGATATATATTTCTTTAGGACTAATGAAGCGGATGGAAATTGAATGGGCTAATGTTGAAAAATTAATTGATGATCCCAAAGAGTTGCAGAAGAAACCGACAAAAGAAACAATGGAGTTTATCGCAAAAGATCTGGAAAAAGTACTGCCAACAGTTATTCTCCAATTAAAACAACCAACGGAAGCATCACTATTAATGGGAATGAAACGAAAATATAGCCGAGTTGCTATTCGAGTAGATGAACCAGGTAAGTTTATGGAGTTAATTAAAGAAAAAGTAAAAGTATAAAAAGAATGTGATGAGACAACCTCTTGCATTTTTATCGTCTTTCTTGCAAGATGCAATACATCCAACAATGCTTCTTGTAGTACTATTGATAATAATGAAGTAGATAGGTGTGAAGTTTTCTAACTAAAGCCGAGACTATTCAGAGAGATTATATTTTTCGACTTATTAGTGAAGAGGAAGAATGCAATCAGGCTTTACCCAGCTAAACAGGGAAGCCCTACCGAGAGAAATACGACAAAAGCAGTTCTTAAAGTGGGACGAGGGGGGACAGGTCCACTGTCCCAGTTTCATTTTGGATAAGAAATCTGACCATCGATTCAAATATTATATCTTCACTGCAGTAAACTCGACAATATCCTTTTTCCGATACACATTAAGAGTTAACCCTAATATTGTAGCGTAAAATAAAAGCATGCTTCCTCCATAGCTAATAAATGGTAGGGATACTCCCATAATCGGTACTATTCCCAATCCCATCAATATGTTCCAACATGTAGGAACGGTAAATAATGCAGCACCACCGATTACTAATAATCTCCCAAATTGATCTTTTGTTTTAAAAGCATTTAAAGAGATTCTTATAATAAATACCAACAAAATAAAACAAAGAAAAATTCCGAACGCCCACCCAAGTGAAAAGACGAGATATGAAAAAGCAAGATCTGTATGTGTTATTGAGAATGCTTGTTGGTTTAGATCATTGTCAAGACCATTACCGAACCACCCTGCTTTGGACAGGGCATCATTAATTACAAAATATATATAACCTTCTCCGTCTGGATCAGAATAACGATCAATAAAAGCTAATAATCTAAAATAGAAATAATTATTTTGAAAAGTATTGATTATTGTACCAATAAAAAGCAAACAAGCAGCCACATTAGTCACAATCCACCAAATGAATAATTTTATATGAGCCCGAGAAAAGGCAATCATCGTTAATATGCAAAAGAAATATATGATACTTACCACAAATTGTAGAAGCATCATGTAGAAGAAAAATGGCGTCCAAAAAAGAAAAAACAATAAGATTTGTTTTTTCCAGCTACTAAACTCCTTAACCCTGCTTAGGATCGTAGTCCAAGCTAGAAAAAATAAAAATAAAGATAGTAGTGTTACATCGACACTAATGTCCCCAAGAACAACCCATCTTTTGGTCCCCATCGTTACTTTACCAAAATTTAGGACCAATAAAAGTAGCGACAATCCGATTACATAGAAGGCAACCCACAAGCTCTGTAATTTTCGATAATCAAAGAAATGAATGCCACCTACAATTATAAGAACTGCAATAATGTACCAGATCATCTGTTTTCCGATAAAATAGGAGCTAGGTGCTATTGATTCGGGAGAGCCACCAATTAAAGGAAGAAAGCTAATTCCTGCAATAATAACAAATAGGGTGATTAGGATCCAATCTATTTTGGGTTTATGGAGTTTGTTTAAGTTATCTCCAATGATTATTGGATTTCCCATTTCTTGGATCGCCTTATCATCTGCATCATCTTTAGAAAACGTTTTTTTTTGGAAGAATTGGCTTCGTTCTTCTAAATGACTGGTAAGCTCATTTTGGATCATGTTATGAACCTCTTTGGATTTCACTCTAGAGGTGACTTTGCTTGAAAATTTCTCGAATTTGGTGGAACTCATAAAGACGCCTCCTCCAGTAAGCTTTGAAGGGGAGTATGTTGTTTCATTCTTCCTTGCTTAGACGCAACTAATAGTTTTTTCCCTTTTTTTGTTAAGGAGTAATATTTCTTTCCTTCTATCCATTTAGAAGTTAGGACTTCTTTGTTTTCTAGTAGATGTAAGAGTGTATAAAGCTGCCCTTCTTTATTTTGAAAACTAAGCTCACTTTTATGAAAAAGGTAGGTAGATATATCGAATCCGTGTTTTTCTCCGTTTCGAATCGATTCTAATACAGTTATAAGGGTTTCCTCCTTCCAAAAATGAAGCTGGTGTAGAGAATGTTTATTTCGTATGACCTCTTTCACAGCATTTTTTCGCTCGTCGGAAAAGGAAAGATCTTTAAAAACTGTTTCTTTCATAGAATCCTTTAGTTTGATAAATGAATCGCCCATGATTAAACCTCCTCTATCATCTTATCTTTCAATAATTCTTTCGCACGTTTTAATCTAGTTTTGATCGTATTTAAATTAACAGTAGTAACCTTACTTATTTCCGCTAAGGGTAGCTCCTCATAATAATGGAGGAAAACTACTTCTCTGTACTTAATAGGTAAATCCATGACCGCTTTTGTTAAGCTGTTTTGTTCATTCTTTGATATGATTTCTTCATCAACCTGTGTTGATTTAGAAGGTATATAGTCTAAAATCTTTTCATTGAAAGTGACTTTGCGATAATGCCAGCTTCTTAAATAGTCCTTACAATGATTGCTAGCGATTCGATATAACCAAGTTTTTAATGTAGCCTGCTTGTTAAACTGACCAAACTTTTCATAACACTTAATAAAAATATCTTGCGTTAAGTCCTCTGCTGTCGTTCGGTTTTTAACATATGTATAGACTAGATGCAGGATATTATCGCTATATTCATACATTAATTGATCAATTATTTCTTCTCTATCGTCCGTATGGTCATCAGTCCCAGTCACTTGATCTACATTCATGTATTATCACCTCTTCCTACATTTTTAGACGAAACTATCCCATGGTTGGTTTGAAAAAATATAAAAATTTCGGATGCTCTTGATCGAGGTGACAGGAACCTTGTCCGATCAAGATAGTGGAATATCATATTGATGGGGAATATTATGGGTGAATAAAGTACGGACAAATATTAAAGTTCTTTGCGGATTTTGAACGTTTTCATTCTTCAACTTTTATTATTTGTTTAGCGATTCCTTCTCGTTGTGCATGATTCACATCGATTTTATCTTCTAGGTTGACCTTTACTGATTCCCCTTCAGATAAGTAATCTACGCTAATAGATTCCCCATTCTCATCAAATAATTGTGTATCTTCCGTTATAAAAATATTACAATCAATTCCATAATCGTCGGCGTTCTCGCCTTTATTTAATAATTCCGTACAATTTATAGATAAGGTATCCTCATTTATACTTAGTATATTACCAATAAAAAAATTTGTTTGTGAACTACACCCAGATAATAAGATGAGAGTAACGATTAGAGTTTTGCGGAAGTTCAATAATACACACTCCTTTTAATTTTGTCTGTTTTCATTGAGGGAAAGTAAAGAAAATATAACGTAAGATGATTCACCTTGGAATAAATGATCATGTAAGCATTAATTGGGGGTTAAAAGTTATATAGCAGTTCAATAAACAGTGCTATAACGTCGTATTTATATACCCAAAAATCATAACTAAAGGTAATGAGTTTCATTAAAAGGTGCAAAATGTTAAATCACAGAAAACACTGAACATTTCGCATAATAAATTGAATGAAATTGCATTGTTATTCAAAAGAAAAGAAGCTTGGAGGCAGGCTTCTTTAACTATCATCATTAAGTTTTCGAATGCATTCATAGATTGAATAATTCCTAGTTTCTATCACTGGTTTTGCTCAATAATGATAGTCTACATTTTGTCTCTACAATTAAAATATTAAACTATAAAGAAAAGGGATAAATAAAGCTAAACCAAGACAAATTATCGCTGCTAATTTTGACTGTTTAGTAATACGTGTATCACCCTCGTGTAATTTTTCAATAAATGTAAGTGTAAAGTAAAAACAGAAAATAATGAGTAAGATTGAAATACTTCCTACCCAAACGGCTGTTTCTAGATTATTCATGTTACCATCTCCTGACTTATCTCATATAATTGTGTCGTCAAAAAGCACCATATTGTTAAAAAATAGAATAATTGCTTACTATATTTTCTTCATTCCAACTTATAAATAATTGAGCTTGAACCATACCACTCTGCACCCCCTCGATATCTCCATTTTCAATATACTTATCATTAGGGGACCTATAATTTTCTATTTTACCAAAAAATCATAACGCCATGTTTCACTTTCATTATTTCCACTTGTTCCTTGTTAATGATCGATACCAAATAGATTTTTAACCTCATTTTTTGATAATCCTAATTTTAATTTTACTTTAACCATTGTAACTAGCTTGATATCTTCTGATTGTGCTTCATTTTGAAGTTCTTGCGTCAAACTTCGAAATTCTCACTACGGATAACTCTTTTCTCTTATAAATAATATCTCTTCATCTTCAAATAATTCTAGTAAAGGAGTCCGATCCAAGTGCACTAGGTATTAGGTATTCCCAATCCACTTCCCATAATGAAAATCTTTCTTGAAGAATAGTCCCATTTGTTTAAAAAACTTAAATTGTCCATTTGATTAGTAAACCAGCATGTGCTAAACCGCCACCAAAACCATATAGTAAAACTTTATCTCCGTTTTTGAGTTTATTTTCTGTTACTCCTTTATCTAATGACAAGGGTATTGTTGCTGAAGAAGTATTTCCATAGTCCACTAAACTGTTCAGTGTTTTTTCAATGGGAAAATCACTTCTTTTACAAATTGATTCAATCATCCTCAAATTAGCACTATGAGGTACAAACCAATCCACTTCATTCAAAGGAGTGGACGCATTTTGTAATACATTTTTCATTCCCTTTGGAACGGTAGAGACAGCCCATTTGTATACTTCACGTCCGTTTTGTACAATTTTATCACTATTAATTATTTCCTCGTCAAACATATGTTTTGAATGATTTGAACAGTATAAATGTTTTCCTGCTTCGCCTTCCGAATCCAAATGTGAAGAAAGAAAACTTGGTTGTTCTTCATCGTACTCCAAAAGAACAGCCCCTCCACCATCTCCAAATAAAATGCAAGTACTTCTATCTTCGTAATCTGTAACTTTAGATAAGGTTTCAGCTCCAATAACAAGAACTTTTCTGTTAAGACCTGATGTTATTAATCCATTGGCTACATGCAAACCATAAGTGAAACCTGCACAAGCAGCGTTTAAATCAATTGCACCAGCGCCTCTAATGCCGAGTTTTGCCTGTACTAAAGAAGCTACACTTGGAGTTTTGAAGTCAGGAGTTAATGTACAAACAATGATCATATCTACATCTTCAATAGTTTTTTCAAATCGTTTCATTAAGTTTCTGACAGCGTTATAACTTATATCACTTGAGAATTCTTCTTTAGCAGCAATTCTTCGCTCTTTAATACCAGTACGTTGAACAATCCATTCATCATTCGTTTCAACCATTTTTTCTAAATCGAAATTTGTTAACCTTTTTTCAGGAACATAAGAACCTATCGCTGTAATTCGAGCTTTGGAAATAAACAAAAAATCACCTCATTATATAATATGAACTTATAAAAAAGTTATCACTTAATATTATAACTTACTACTATCACTTGGTACTAATTTTTAAGTAAAAAAATTGATATATATTTTCGTTCAGTAAGGAATTTTCCTTCTGCATACTTGACTTACAGGAAGCGATTGCTTTTAACGGTTAATCAATAATACATTATAATTAACCGTAAATTTCAAGTGAAACCACAGATTGATCTGTTTCATCAACTAATAACACAATGCGTTTTGCAAATGTGCTAAAAGTACGTATTGTTATGGATTCTTTTAAATCGTCATCTAACTTCCATCCAGTTGGTTGTAGCATTATGGAACCATTTTCAGCAAAGAAAGAGCTCATAAAAAATTCTCGTATATTTTCTGTTTCTTTTAAATGTAAAGGTTTGATTAGTTCTTGATTTACTAAGTAGTTTTTTAATGCTCTTGGTTTAGTTGCTATATTTAAATTATTTGAACGATATAAGTCAGGTATTACAGGATAAACGTTGTTTGGAAATAAATCCTCTACAATTTTCTTGGACTCTTCTTTTAAACAACTTACGTTTATTTCCTTTAGTTTACCATTCATAAAAATCTTCTTAACATCTAAGTAATGTGGTACGATTTCATTCATTATAGTATGAAACGAGTATTCGGTTGGAGTTGGTAAGATTGTTAGACCATCACTCCCAATAATTACGTCTACTGAAGCGAAAAATTGGCAAACTTCACTCATGTTACTTAAAGAAATCTCTGATTCTACTTTCTCAATTTTTAATTTGCCATTGTCAATATGAAAAGGTAATTGTGGCTTTTTTATTTCAGTAAGCCATTCAAACATATTCTCACTTCCACCTTATTTTCTTTCTAGTGTAACATAACTTGATAATACTGCTTTTTTAATACACTACGTAAAACAATAGCCGTAAACCACAAAATCAGCACCCAAAAAACTTTTGATGAATTACTATACATATAATTCAAGTTGCTAAACGCTGACACAAATACCGTGGATTAAGTAATTGTAACTTTGGTAGTGATAGCTTGTATGTGATTTTTGTACCGTTAACACTTAAAAAACTACATTGGAAAAGAATATTCCTTCTCAACTTTACAAATGCGAATATTGTATTTTTTATACCATTCTTTTTTACCTTTATCCTGGGCTACTTTATGGGCTGAATTATCTTTCCAACTCTTAATGTCTTCTAAAGATTCCCAATATGAAACAGTAATACCTAACTCATTATCGCTTACACTTTCAATACCTAAAAATCCATGTTGCTTTGCAGCCAACTCTTTCATCGCTAGTGCCATTTTTCCGTATCCATTATCACCATCAGTTCTTTGTGAAGTAAAAATTACTGCATAATATGGTGGATGCATCTTTCTCTCATTCCCATTCATTTATTAAAACCTCCTTGGGTTGAGGGGTCAGACCCCTCGTCCCAGTTTCATTATGGGACGACGGACCTGACCCCTTAACTTTCTTGCGAATGTCAGACCTATCAGTTATTATATACTAAATTACAAATGAGGTGATTATTATGAAAATAATTTACAAAGATATTATATTAGAAACGAATCGATGGAATAACTAAAAATTAAGGAGGCTATATAAATTTGGCTGACAGAATATTTGAAGAGCAAAGACTTGCAGATGTATATGATTTGTTTGATTCGGCAGAACGACCAGATCTTGCCCCGTATATTGCGATGGCAGAAGAATTCAATGCTCACACAGTAATTGATCTTGGTTGCGGAACAGGCAACCTTGCTTGTCGGCTTGCTGCGCTTGGGAAGGAAGTGATTGGAGTGGATCCAGCCGCCGCCTCTCTTAAAGTGGCAAATCGTAAAACATATGCAGATCAAGTCAATTGGATACATGGTACAGTAGCTACACTCCCAAGTTTACAAACCGATCTTATTACGATGACTGGAAATGTCGCACAAGTATTTGTAACTGATGATGAATGGTTATCAACACTTATAAAATGTCGCAATATTATTAGCCCTGGTGGCCGGCTAGTTTTTGAAGTTCGTGACCCTGAAAAAGAAGCATGGAAGAACTGGAATCGTGAACAGACCTATAAAGTGATAGAAGTACCTGAAATCGGAAAAATAGAGAGGTGGCACGATCTTCTTGATGTGCAATTACCTTTAGTTACGTTTCGACATACATTCGTATTTCACAACGACGGTCAAGTACTGACTTCTGAATCTACATTGAAGTTCCGTAGTAAGTCTGAGATTATGGACTCCTTATTCAAGGCTAACTTACTTGTGGAGGATATTCGAGATGCACCAGATCGTCCTGGTTTAGAATTTGTCTTTATAGCCCGCAGTCCAGAATTGAGTAAATAGGTGGGTTGAGGGGTCAGGTCCGTCGTCCCAGCTTCATCATGGGACGAGGGGACTGACCCTCATTCGCACTCTTTCGCATATTTCCACTCCATCTCCTTATAATAAAAGATAAGAAGGAGGGAAATGCATGGCAAAGAGGACAAAGAAAAATGATGCTGATCAAAAAAATAAACAGGGATTTGATTCTAGCAAACAGGATGCTGAATTCTCAAAAGAATTTGGTAGTGCAGCTGCTAATAAAGAACATAAGGAAAAAGCGAAGCAAGCTAGAGCTGACCTTTGGAAGTTTTAGATAAATGAAATAAAGGAGTACGAAATTGTTATGACTGAATCAAAATCACAAAAAGAACGACAATGGCGATCGCGTAAGAATGCCAAAAATCCACATGGCAAAGTAAAGACTTTTGAGCAGTTAGCCGATGAAGCGGGGAAAGACGAAAATAAGTAAAATGAGAGGGCTAGACACATTTTAAGGTGTCAGGCCCTTTTCTAATATGGAGAATAGCCTCCATATTACCGGATATTTACCAAAAAAGGGACTATTTACCCTTGATACTATGTATCACAGAGATATATTTAAGGGTGAATGAATGGAGAGGGAGATATAGTATGAATGAAATTATTATTTATTCTAATCGGGGAAAATTATTTGTATTAGGTTTTCTTTCCTTTGTATTTGTTGTAGTCGGAAGTACTATGTATACATCAGGAGGAGCGGAAGAAGGAGCATTCGGGCTCTGGCTCAGAATTATAGGTTTAATCACGATCTTATTTTTTGGACTATGTATGATTTACTATATAAAAGTTCTCATAAAGCGCAAGCCGGCTCTAATTGTTTCAGATAAAGGGATTACGGATCATTCCAGTTATATTGGAGCGGGTCTAGTAAATTGGGAGGAAATAGCAGGTGTTGATTTTGTAAGTTTCGGTGGTCAACATTATATTGGAATTTACACAAAAGATCCCGAGCTTATCATTAATCGTGCAAGTGGATTGAAGCGTGTGTTAAATCGTATGAATAAAGGATTATTGGATACACAGGTTAATATACCTGTGAAAACACTCGATTGTTCAGTAGAGGAACTTGTTGATTCGATAAACACTCATTTGATGAAGGAAGAGGCTTAAAGCGGGTTGTAATCGAACTAAACTAAAATGAGCTTAGTCACTTATAGCTCATTGTTATGTAGGAATTATAAAATTATTGGACCGTTTGCTGAAGATACTGGGATTGACGAAAAATAAATGGAGTAAGTAGTGGACTAGGCATATTTAGGGTGCCTAGTCCTTTTTATTCGTTGTAAATATGGGACGAGGGGTCTGACCCTTCGTCCCACTCGTTCCCGCATAATAAGCGCTTGACAAGAATATTTATGATGTACAGGCTTATTTAAAATGGGGGTAGTGTGGGGATGTCTTGGGAAGTGTTAATTTCGTATAATTATTTGGTTGATTTAGTAGTATCACTTACGATTTTCTTGCTTTTTTTCATTTTACGAAAATACATTTTAAGATACGTATATATTTTCTTATTAAAGGTAAGTCGAGGTAGGCTGAACGGTTTGTTTCATCAGTTGCGTTCTTCTTTTTCCTTACCAATTCAAGGGCTCATTTTAATTGTTGGTGTTTATATATCAGTTGGTTATTTTCCATATTTAGAACAAACGAATGCATTGTTTCTTCATATGATCAGATCAAGCGTTATTTTTATGATTGGTTGGGGGCTATTTAATCTGTCGTCGTCTTCATCGGCACTTTTTTCAAAAATTAACGAGAAGTATAATATGAAAATTGACAACATCTTAATCCCTTTGTTTTCACGGGCGTTACGTTTTATCATTATTGCAATTAGCTTGAGTGTGATTGCACAGGAGTTTGGCTATGATGTGAATGGTTTTGTCGCTGGTTTAGGCATAGGTGGGTTAGCTTTTGCCTTGGCTGCTAAGGATGCGCTAGCAAATATGTTTGGTGGAATTATCATCATTACGGAGAAGCCTTTTACGATTGGAGATTGGGTGCAAACACCAAGTGTGGAAGGAACAATTGAAGACATCTCCTTTCGAAGTACCAAGGTAAGAACATTTGCCCAAGCACTTGTAACTGTTCCCAATGCAACGCTTTCTAATGAATCGATTACTAATTGGAGCAAAATGGGAAAACGGCAAATTACGTTTAATTTACAATTGACTTATGATACGACTAGAGAAAAAATTGAAACGATCATTCGACAAGTGGAAAGTTTATTGAAGAATCATCCGGAAGTTCATCCGGAAACGATTTTAGTGAACTTTAATCAATACAAAGAAAATGGGGTAGAAATTTTCTTATACTTTTTCACAAAAACAACAGAATGGGGGAAATATTTAAAAGTAAGAGAGGATATCAACCTACAAATATACTCATTATTAGAAAGCGAAAAAGTGACGATAGCACTTCCAACAAGAAAAATCCTAATGGAAGGGAAGAAGCTTGAGGAAGCGGGGGACAGGTCCACTGTCCCTGATTATTCAAGATCCTTTTGATAAAAGTAATCCTGCCTATTAAACTGCCTTTAATGGGACGAGGGGTCTGACCCCTCTGGTTCTCCTCTAAATCCTTCTTGGATATCTTATACAATTTTCGAGAATAATAATGGAAGGATTATTGAATGGGAAATAGGTGTATGAAATGAATCAAATACCGTTCTTTCGTAGACAGAGGGCTTATCTATCTCAATTTACAACTGGGCAACTTCATTTGAAAAGCCCATGGGTTGTTGCTTTTTTTTCTTTTTCATATCCCGGATTCGGACATATGATACTACATCGTTATGCTGCGGCCTTTATTCTAATTTTGTGGGAAACATTTATTAATCAAATGGCAAATATTAATGAAGGTATTTTATATACATTATTAGGTGATTTTGAAAAAGCTAAACATATTTTGGAAGAAAGATGGTTAATTTTATACGTTGGTATCTATATGTTTAGCATATGGGATAGCTACCGAACAACCATCGATTTAAACAAACAGTATGTATTAGCTGATCGAGAAGATGCCCAAATATTGAATATGAAAATGGGAACATGGGATATGAACTTTTTAGATAAACGAAAGCCTTGGGTTGCTCTTATGTGGTCAGTCGTTATTCCTGGGCTAGGTCATTTGTATCTTCATAAGGTTATTACAGGCTTTTTTATGTTCGGCTATACGGTAGTGATTTTATATTTGGGGCATATACCAGAAGCGATCCATCATACCATGACTGGTAATTTTGATAAGGCTATACAAGCTTTAGACATGCAATGGACGCTCTATATTCCTTCTATCTATTTATTTATATTATATAATGCCTATAGTTCGGCAGTTGAACTTAATAAGCTTTTTGAAAAAGAGATGTCTAAATATTTGCGTCAAAACTATCAAAATAAGAACTTTAAATTACCAATATAATAATGAGGATGGTAGCCATGTACGTTATTGCCACTTTTGAAAATTCTATTTTCATTGAATTAGCTATTGGCGCGCTTGAGCAAAAAGGCATAAAAAAAGAAAATATATTAGCAGCACCACTTGATAAAAGAACAGAACCAAGGCGTTTGTTCGACACAATTCATAGAGCAGATGGTATTAGTATGTTCGATGCCGCCGCTATAATTGGAACTTGTGGCATGCTTCTTGGCGCTATTTATGGATATGTGTTAACATGGGGCCCAATTATTTGGGGGATTATTGGGGCTGTCGCAGGTTTACTTATAGGATTTCTCATAAAAATGTTAATCATAAAGCGAGACAAATCGAAAAGTAACAATATTATATCTGAAATTGTATTGATTATACATTGTGAAGATCATCAATGGGGAACTGTAGAGCAAATTTTATGGGAAAACACGGCATTAGGTATTAGTAGAGTTGAAAATAAGTAGCCTAGGAAGTGGGACGAGGAGGGGTCTGACCCCTCCGCCCTCCGCCCCTTGCTTGACCTTAATTTTTTCTGTGACATAATAGGGTTAAAAAGGGTGTGGTGTGTGTGCAGAAAATCATGATTGTGGAGGATGATCCGAAGATTGCGGAGCATTTACAGTCCTATATAGGGAAATATGGGTATGATGTGGTTTTGGTTCATGACTTTCAACAGGTCATGGAGGCGTTTCGCAAACACATGCCAGCTCTCGTTCTCCTTGATATAAATCTTCCTAGTTTTGATGGATACTATTGGTGCCGCCAGATACGTCAGGAATCGATTTGTCCGGTTATTTTTATTTCTGCTCGAGTTGGTGGAATGGATCAGGTCATGGCATTGGAAAATGGCGGTGATGATTTTATTACGAAGCCGTTTCAAATTGAGGTAGTTATGGCAAAAATAAGAAGTCAACTTCGTCGTGCTTATGGCGAATATGCTACCAAGATGGAGGAGCGTGTCATAGAGAAAGAGGGACTGAAGTTTTTCCCGGAGCGTCTTGAATTGGTATACGATACGAAGAATACCACTCTTTCAAAAAAGGAAGCAGATATCATTGAACTTTTGATGGAACGCTACCCTCGCGTTGCTGGTCGTGAAGATCTATTAGAAAAACTGTGGGATGAACAGGCATATGTAGATGAGAATACATTGAATGTAAACGTTACTAGGGTTCGCAAAAAGTTTCAAGATCTCGGCATTCAAGGTGCTATTGAAACGGTGAGGGGTGCTGGATATCGGTTGCATATTTCCTGGGAAAAGGCGGATGCCTAATGAAGCTATTTTTTAAAGAGCATGCTCTATTGATTGTCGTACAAGCCTTACAATTTTTTATTATATTATCTATTTTTTGGCTTGATGGGTATCGTTCAATTCGAGTAACACTTTATGCTGCTTTTCTAGGATTCTTTGTTTTAGCTTGTTATCTTTTTTATCATTATGTAAGTCGGCGCAAGTTTTATAATCGGCTAAGTGAACCAATACAAACATTGGACGAGTCATTGCAAAAAACTGAGTTAGCTCCAATATCAGTGAGGTTAGATCAGCTAATGAAAGATCAATATAAGCTATATCAAACACAAATCAAAACAATACAGAAGCATCAAGCAGAGCATTTACAATTTATGGATCAATGGGTACACCAAATGAAAACCCCTTTATCTGTTATTGAACTTTCTGCTCAAGGCTTAGATGAACCAGATTCCTCAAGTATTCGAGAAGAGACAGATCGAATCAAGACAGGGCTGAATACAGTTCTTTATATGGCGCGTCTAAGATCCATTGAGAAAGATTTACATATTAAACCTGTTGTTTTGCAACAAATTATCCATGAAGTAAACGGCGATAAAAAGAGATTTTATATTCGAAATCAAGTATACCCTAAGCTAGAGATAGAAAATAATGCTATTACGGTGGAAACAGATGAAAAATGGTTATTTTTTATTTTGGAACAGTTAATTAGCAATGCAGTGAAATATTCATTTGGCAAAAGTAAGTATATCAACATATCTGTATATGAAAAAAACACCGAAGCCATATTAGAAGTAACAGATTTTGGAATTGGAATACCGAAATCGGATCAAAGACGTGTTTTTGATCCTTTTTACACAGGGGAAAACGGACGGCAATTTAGAGAATCGACAGGAATGGGACTTTACTTAACAAAAGAAGTGAGCGAACATCTGGGACATCGGATTGAGATGGACTCGGAAGTTGGAAAAGGGACTACATTTCGAATTATTTTCTCATCTACCCAAAACCTTACAAGCTTGTAAGGTAACTGAAAGAATAATCGATAGTTATATCACCAGAAACAGCGCTATACTAATCACAGATCAAAAATGTGTATGTAAAGGAGATCTTGTGATGTTAAATGTAAAGAAGGTCAGCAAGATATATGAAGGAAAATTGGCGTATCGAGCCTTAACCGATATCGATTTAAACATTGATAACGGAGAATTTGTAGGTATTATGGGTCCGTCGGGAAGTGGAAAAACGACTTTATTAAACTTAATTGCTACGATTGACGAACCGACAACTGGAGAAATTTTAATAAATGGTGATAATCCACATCGTTTAAAAAAAGACAAACTAGCAAAATTTCGTCGTAATGAGTTGGGGTTTGTTTTTCAAGACTTTAATTTACTTCATACATTAACCGTGGAGGAAAACATTGTTCTTCCACTAACATTAGATGGTACAAAGGTTAAAGAGATGAAGCAGAAAGCTAAACAAATTGCTACAAAACTAGGTATTACAGAAATTATGAATAAGCGTACGTACGAGATATCAGGTGGACAAGCACAACGAGCTGCAGTTGCACGCGCGATGATTCATTCACCGAAGTTATTGCTTGCTGATGAACCGACGGGGAACTTAGATTCTAAGTCGTCGAAGGATGTTATGGGAATGCTGGAAACGATCAATCAAAAAGACGGCACAACCATGATGCTTGTTACTCATGATCCGCAAGCGGCTAGTTATTGTAATCGGGTTGTTTTTATCCGTGACGGTAAGTTTTATTCCGAAATTCATCGAGGGGACAGTCGTCAAGCTTTTTTCCAAAAGATAATTGATACACTGTCTTTATTGGGGGGAGACGACAATGACTTTTCGTCAGTTCGCGTTTAAGAATGTTTCCCGCAATAAACGATTATATGCAGCCTATTTTCTAAGTAGCATGTTTACTGTAATGGTATTTTTTACGTTTGCTATTTTTGCCTTTCATCCGGAATTGAGTGGGGATGATATGAATTCCCATGTCACACAAGGAATGAGCATTTCCGGGGGAATTATTTACTTTTTCTCCTTTTTCTTTATTTTGTATTCGATGAGTTCCTTTCTTCAGTCACGAAAGAAAGAATTTGGTATTCTGATGATACAAGGAATGACAATTAAACAAATTCGGTTAATGGTTTTTCTGGAAAACATGTTAATTGGATTCTTTGCTACAGTTGCTGGAATTGTTCTTGGACTTGTTTTTGCCAAGGGAATATTAATGGTCGCAGAGAATGTACTCATTCTAGAAAATGCGCTTAACTTTTATATTCCAATACAAGCGGTCATGATCACGTTTGTATCGTTCATTGTCCTGTTCTTTTTTATTTCCCTTTTTGTTTCCTATATATTACGAAGCAAAAAATTGGTTGAATTGATTAAAGGTGATAAAAAATCAAAAGGAGAGCCAAGAGCTAATATATTTTTAACTATACTAGCAATCCTTTTACTTGGGGGCGGTTATGCCGTTGCTTTATATGTAGAAGGAATAGCAGTGTTAGCCGCTATGATTCCAGTTATTCTAGTAGTAAGTATTGGTACGTATTTATTGTTTACTCAGTTGAGTGTTTTTGTGATTCGTCAATTAAAGAAGAGAGAATCGGTGTATTGGAAAAAAACAAATATGCTTTTATTTTCCGATCTATCTTTTCGGATGAAGGATAATGCTCGAACATTCTTTATGGTTGCAATGATTTCTACTGTTGCGTTTAGTGCGATTGGTACTCTATTTGGATTTCAAACTTATCTTACGGATGGAATGAAGTTGGCACATCCCAATACTTTTTCCTATATGGCGGAGGATTCAACGAGATCAGAAGAAATTGATTTTATAACTACCACGATGCAAGAGGAGAATATTCAAGCAGATCAAGAAGAACTTTTGCTTCGCTATTTTTCTATCGATGAAAAAAATATTTTGATAGCCAAGGAATCAGATTACAATCGTTTTGCACAATTAATAGATGAAGATCAAGTTGAAGTAGGGGAAGGAAACGTAATAGCGGTTCATTTGAGTGATCAAGGCTTAATGTATCCAGGAAGAGATGATGGTGGACATACTATCACATTAGATTCAGGGGAGACGTTAAATAATGCTCAGGTTATCGAATCCAAAGCACTTCCTGCTAGCAATAATTATTATGTTGTGTCGGATGGAGATTATGGAAAGCTAGGCGAACCGGAACTAGAATTTTATTACGCTGCTTGGCAGGTAACGGAAGGTAAGGAACATGTACTAGATGTAGCCAAGACAATTAGTGACGAAGTATCTTCTTATGAATTTACTTCTGTAGATTTGAATGAATATGAAATTAGTAAAATATACGCTCCAATTTTATTTGTGGGACTCTTTATTGGCATTGTCTTTTTCGTATCAGCTGGTAGCTTTTTATACTTCCGCTTATACACCGATTTAGACACGGATAAATTTAAATTCCGTTCCATTTCAAAGATGGGGTTAACGGGGAAAGAATTACGAAAGGTATTGTCTAGACAAACGGCAATTCTGTTTTTTACACCACTAATCGTTGCCTTAACACATGGAGCAGTAGCTTTAACCGCACTAGCAAATATGTTTAACTACGATTTATCTAAAGAGTCCATCATGGTTCTAAGCGTATTTGCAGTCATACAAATTGTTTACTACATTATCGTACAGTTCTTCTATATCAAACAAATAAAACAAGCAGTATAGGGACGAGGGGACAGACCCCCCGTTTCACTCTATTAATGCGACGGAGTGGGACGGAGGGACAGGTCCACTGGTTCACTCATAGGATGAAGGGGAAATGGCATGAAAACAATTGCAGTTTATTGTGGATCTAGTACAGGGGTGGATCCAATTTATATGAAGGAAGCGAAACGTCTTGGAGAGGTATTGGTGGAAAATGGCTTGGACCTTGTTTATGGAGGAGCGACAGTTGGTTGCATGGGGGCGGTAGCTGATGCTGTGATGGAGGCAGGTGGTAAAGTTATCGGTGTTATACCAGAGAAATTACAAAATGTAGAACTAGCACACCATCAATTAACTGAACTTCACGTTACCAAAACAATGCATGAACGCAAGGCTCTCATGGCGGAATATGCAGATGGGTTTATTGCTTTGCCTGGTGGTTCTGGAACACTCGAGGAATGGTTTGAGGTCTTTACGTGGGCACAGTTAGGTTATCATAATAAACCTTGTGCATTATTAAATATCAATAAATATTATTCGCCATTATTGTCACTATTTGATCACATGATTGAGCAAGGGTTCGTGAAACCTGCGTATAAAGATTTAATTGTTTGTGAAAATGATCCGAACGAGTTAGTAAATCAACTTAAAGAATATCAAGGAGAATATATTCATAAATGGTAATACGGTCACTTTGATGCACTTTATAAAAAGTGCATTTTTTTATGGGATGAGTGGGACGGAGGGTCTGACCCTCCGTCCCACTCCCGTCCCAAAAAATCTTAACAATTTTTTACATAAAAAATATAGAAAATTGAATCTTTCTTCCATATACTTCGTAAGTAGGAAGAGTTGGTTTATACCAAGGGTAACAGAAACACTAATTGTTATATAGAACAGGGGGAATTTTATTGCTGAATTTCATTTTGAAACGAAAGATTTTAGTTAGCTTAGTGACGGTTTTGATTATTATTTTAGGAGGATATTCCTTAACAAAGCTTGACCAGGTACTATTGCCAGAGGTTGAGTTTGATCAAGCTTATGCTCTTATTAGCGCTGGTGATATGTCGGCAGCGGAAGTTGAACGGAAGATAACCAACCCGGTGGAACAAGGTATCCAGGGGATTGACGGAGTAGAGGAAGTCAACTCCACGACAGTAATTGGACAGAGCTCCATTTACATAATGGTTGAATCGGGTCGAGGGGATGAAGTGGCAGGAGAAATTTCATCTGTAGTACAATCCGCGACAGCCGATGTATCTGGTATCACAGAAGTGTTGACCGATCAAATCGGTACAACACAAGATTATGAATTTTATTTGGATCTATCCGATGGTGATATGGATGAAATGACTGATTTTGCGGAGGATATTCTGGAACCGCGATTAGAGAATCTGAATGAGGTTAATGATGTTGCATTAATGGGGAATCAAGCTTATGAAGTGGCGATTGAATTTGATCGGGATGCAATGATGGAAAATGCTATTGATGTTTCCCAAGTCATTGCGGTTATTCAAGATACAAATACGGAAGCCACGCTTGGACAATTAACTGAAGAAGAAGCAGAACCATCCTTAAGATGGCAAAGCCAATTAAATTCTGTGGAAGAAGTAGAACAAATTCAAATACTGACTCCAACAGGATTCATTGATTTAGAAGAGGTTGCTAGTGTTTCTATGCAGCCATTAGCGTCTTCCACTTACGTATGGAAAAATGGAACAAAGGATTTTATCTTTATTCAGGTTGGTCGTTCTGCAAATACAACACAGATTGAATTGGCAGAGGCAGTCCGTGCGGAAATTGCTGATATTCGCGACGAAGGTTTAGTAAGTGAATTTGAATTAAATGAGATGGTGGCGCAAGCGGACTATATTGAAGATTCGATTGATGGGGTTTCTAAGAATATTGTCATTGGTGGGATTTTAGCGATTGTAATTTTATTGCTATTTCTACGGAATATTCGAGCTACAACAATTATTAGTATTTCGATACCAACTTCGATTTTACTCACTTTTATTACGATGTGGATCCTCGATTATAGTTTTAATATCTTAACTCTAATTGGTTTAGGGTTAGGGATTGGTATGATGGTTGATTCAGCCATTGTTATTTTAGAGTCGATCTACCGTAAGAAAGAAGAAGGACTGGAAGCGGCCAAAGCAGTTATCGAAGGTACCAAAGAAGTTGCAACTGCTGTTATTGCCTCCATGCTGACAACGATTGTTGTATTTTTACCGATGGGAATTATGGGTGGAGAAGTTGGCCAATTTATGATCTTGTTATCTGTCGTTGTTGCCACAACATTAATTAGCTCGGTTATTGTGTCCTTTACATTAATTCCGACCTTGGCAGAAAAGTTCCTAAAGCTACGTAAAAAGCAAAAGAAAAAAGATTCCAAGATTGTTAACGGCTATGGGAATATCGCAGCATGGATTGTGAAGAAAAAGCGAAATAGTTTTGCTGTTTTGTTCCTTTTCTTCATCTTATTTGTCGGTTCGTTATTCCTCATTCCAAAAATTCCGATGAATATTATGCCTGATATGTTAAACCGATATTCCGAGCTCTTTGTTGATGTTGAGCCAGGTTTATCAGTGGAGGAAAGGGAAGAACTTGCTCAATCTATTAATGATACTTTAATGGAGATTGAGGATGTGGAGTCCAATCATCTCATTGATGAGAGCGGCTCATATTACGTATTAATCAATATGACCAAGGGTGATGATATTACAAGGGAACAAGATGAAGTAAATGATGAGATTTTACGATCATTACGTGATTTAGCCGAAGATACTCCAATTGATAGTGTCCAAAGTATGATGTCTGTCAGTGCTGGTTCCTCCGTGCAAGTACAAATCAGTGGAGAGGATTTTGACCAACTACAAACGCTTGCGGAGGAATTTGGTGGAGAGTTAGAAAAAATTGATGGTATCGAAGCAGTGACACATTCCGTCGAAAGAACATCAGTTGAAAAAGTTATTCAATTGAACGAAGATGCGATAGAGGATGCTGGATTAACAGAAAATCAAATCAAGCATTTTGTCCAACAAGCATTTTTAGATATGCAAGTTGGTGAGGTGATGGTTAACGAAGATAATATTCCGTTAACGTTAAAATGGGAGGATCAAACAACATCAGAAGATGCATTGCTAGACTTAGAGGTTCCGACAGCATCTGGAGAAGAAGAACCGTTATCTACATTTATGGAGCTTGAAAATGTGGATATTCCTAATGAAATTTCTCATCATAATGGAGAACGCTATATTACCATTTCTGCAGATACGAGTGGGACAGATTTAGGGACAGTTAATCGCGAAGTACAAAATTTGTTGGATGAATTTGAAACGCCAAATGGATATGTGATTGACGTTGCTGGCGACTTGGAAGCACAACAGGAATTAATGCAAGATATGATCTTAATTTTAGCCATTTCGATTTTCTTAGTTTACCTCGTAATGGCCGTGCAATTTAATCATGTTGCCCATCCATTGATTGTCATGTCTGTCATTCCGATGACAATTGTAGGAGTCATCCTTGGATTATTTATTACGCAATTAGAGTTAAGTGTCATGTCTGGTATGGGTGTGATTATGTTGATTGGTATTGTGTTAAATAACGCCATTCTATTAATTGACCGGACTAATCAGTTGCGTCGGAAGGGGTATCCATTCATTGAATCCATTTCTGAGGCAGGAAAAAATCGTATTCGCCCAATATTTATGACGACGTTTACGACAACCGGTGGTATGTTACCACTTGCACTAGCGTCTGGTACAGCCGGAAATTATCAAGGACCGATGGCAACAGCGATTATCTCTGGTTTACTATTTGCAACCTTAATCACATTAGCCCTAATTCCAGCAGTCTATCGAATTTTTCATAGTATCGGAAATGGGTTTCAACGTGTATTTAAAAAGAAGAAAAAAGAAGAAAGTAAATTAGAGGACTTAGTAGGATAGTCTCCTATAGGAAAGGATAGTATAGAAAAAGATCGGCTAAGCCGATCTTTTTCAATTGCTGAGACTGGGAAGAGGGGTCAGACCCCTAGATTTATGATGGAAAAAATGATATTCTATTTGTTAATTTAGCTATCAATCGATGAGGAGGAACATGATGAGGAAAGTTACATTATTGGATATTTATGAACACCCAATTACGCAGAAATATGTCAGACGTTCAGGTATGGCACATGCTATTTCAGTGGCTAATCATGCATTTCACCTCGCGCAAGAATATAATGTCAATCCGGATACGGCCGCCAAAGCCGGTTTTTTGCATGATATTGGTCATTATGAATGGTATAGTGACGGTGAATGGGATTACAAGGACTATCGTGAATTTGATATTCATCCGATAAAAGGAGCGGAACGCGCACATAAGCTACTTGTCCGATTGGGAGAAAATAAACGAATAGCAAAAGAAATTTCACATGCTGTCTTGTTTCATACAGATTCTGCTCTTCCAGAAGGGGAGTTCCAACTAAGCCCTTTGCAGCTTGTTGTACATCTAGCAGATGAAAAAGACAAACAACCTGGAGATTCCCACCATTATCGATATATTGATCGACAAAAAGAGTTAACCCGTATAAAGCAACTAGATAAAAAAATAGAGAAACACATGGGGTCAGGTCCACCGTCCCAGATGGACAATGGACCTGACTCCTATTGATGGGACGGGGGGACTGACCCCTTATGACGTGGAAGGAATGGAGAAATGAGAGGGTGGTGGTGGTTTTTCGATGGAACCAGAAAACCTATTACTTGATCAATATATTGTAAGTCAAGTAAAAAAAGACTCTCCTAAAGTTTGTTTTGTCCCAACTGCAAGTGGTGACCAAACGAATTATATTGAAAGGTTTTATAAGGCGTTTAACACGCTACCTTGCCAACCATCTCATTTATCATTATTTGAGCCAGAATTTACTGACATAAAAAGCTATGTTCTTGATCAAGATATTATATATGTTGGTGGTGGTAATACGAGAAATATGCTACTTTTGTGGAAAGAATGGGGATTAGATCTTGCTTTGAAAAAAGCTTATGAACAAGGGACTATACTTACTGGACTAAGTGCTGGTTCCATTTGCTGGTTTGAAGAAGGATTAACCGATCCATTAAATGCTCCATTGTATAAGCTGGATTGTTTAGGGTACTTGAACGGAAGTAATTGTCCTCATTACGATGGGGAGAACAAAAGGAAGCCATCCTATCACAAGTTAATCTTAAATGGAAAAATGAAAAGTGGTTATGCAGTTGATGATGGTGTGGCACTCCACTTTCAAAATGAAAAATTATTCACTTCTGTTAGCTCCAGACCAAATGCAAAAGCCTACATTGTTGAAAGTAGTAATAATGAAATTATTGAAACCGAAATTGGGGTCAGGTACCTCGTCCCAAAAAAAGACAATAAGTCAGGGGACTGACCCCACGTCCCACTGACCACCCGCCCCGGCGAGCCTAATTCGCATCGCCACCAACTGGGACGAGGGGACTGACCCCTAAAAACCTAAAGTGCTGCTTCGGTATACTTGTTGGATGCGTTCCATAAGAGGTATTGGTTAATTTGTTCTTCTTTTAGTGCTTTGATTTGATTTTTGACATCTTCTGCGGTGTAGTTGCTTTTATAGTCAAAATCTTGGATCCATGGTCTGATTATCGCTGTGTCTTTGCCATCTTCTTTTAGCATTTGATTACGGGCTTTGGCATCTTGCATGGCATTTTTCATGACATCGTATGGATGCCGATCAGGATTTCCTATACCGTACGTGTTTGGAGCATAATGGGAAGGATATGTCATTGGTGAAATATAATCGATAAGTGGGGAGATCTTCTCCCATTTTTGTCCAATGCCCATATCATCTTCGACTGTGGTGACTAATCCAAAGACGTCTGCTGAAACATACACAGGGTAATTAGCTAATTTCTCTTTGGAATAAGAAAGGAAATTTTGAATGACATCGCTTTTGGAGATATTGTCTGGATTGTCAAAGGCAACTTCTTGATCCACCTTCTTAGCGTTTTCGGGGAAACGAATATAATCATATTGGATTTCGTCGATTCCCAGCTGTGCGATCTCCTCGGAAATATCTGTTACATATTCCCAAACTTCCTTTTTAAATGGGTCAATCCATTTGACACCTGCATTATCTGACCAAACATTTCCATTTTTTCGTTTTAATGCATACTCGCTTTTTTTGTCTGCTAAAAATGGATCCTTAAAGGTTACAATTCGAGCAATGGTATAAATATCTTCTTCTTTCAACCGTTGAATAAATTTCTTCATGTCATCGACCGTTGGATTATCATCAGATCCAATTTCATTCACTCTGTCTAACTTGGAGTCATAACTAATCTTTCCGTAGTCATCTTTTATATCAATCACGACTGCGTTTAGGTCGGATGATTTTACCAAATCAATATACTTATTGATATTCTCTTCCCGTATAGAATTCCTGTTAAGGTAAATACCTTTCACATCTCTTTTTTTCGGTTTTTCAGCAGGTTTTTCGGTTTCCGGCTCTTTAGCATCTTGATCCGCTTGGTTGTTTTCTTCTTTTATCTGTTTTCCATCTTCGGATTGCTCCTCAACGGAATTATCTATATGATCATCGCCTGTATATTTCATATTCTCTAGTGAATTTGGCGTTTCTTGAAAAATTGAACCTTCCTGTGCTTCATTTGTTGTGCATCCTACATGAAGTAGTAAAATAATTAGTATCAAATAAATGTTTTTTTGCAGCATGAATCCCTCCTTTTAATGTTACATTGTGTACGTTGCACAGTTTATATTCGAGTCATATATTAACAACAATAGCAACGTTTTTTCCATGTATGTGACGTAAAAGTTAGGGCATTTTAAAATAAAAAAGTTTAAATCTAACCTCATTGAAAAATTGTCAGAATATACACAGGTACTTATACCTATATCTTTTTGATTATGTTATAGTATAAATTATAACAATTATATTTTATGGTCTCATTATATAAACTTTTTAAGGGTTTGGAATTGTTAAAAAATTATCAATGAGCGTGATATTAATGGATACAAAAGAATTTTATAGTAGTGTCTTAATGAATGGTATTAAAGATATGGTCTATGTCATGGAATTTACAAATGGACAATTTGTTTATAAGTTCATTAACCAAAAAGTAAAAGAACTTGCTGGCTTTGATGATTCCATTATTGGAAGGACGCTAGATGACATTTTACCTGAAGATAAAGCAATTTTTTTACTGGATCAATACATGACCGCCATTCATTCCAAAGATGAAATTATCTATGAAGATGATTATCCATCAAAACATGGTGAAATTCGCTATGGTGAAAATACATTGAGTCCCATTTATGATGAACATAACAAATGCACTCATATTGTAGCTGTCGTAAAAGACATTACCGAACGAAAAGTAACAGAAAGAGCAGCGGAGAAGTCGAAGGAAATGCTGATCGAAGGTAAAGAAAGGTATCAGTCTCTATTTGACTACAATTTAGATGCTGTTATTACATTAGATAATAATGGATTATTAATTACTGGGAATCATGCTTTGGAAGAGATGTCCGGTTTTACCATACATGAACTTACAGGTACATCATATATACGATTAATTTTACCTAGGCAGCTAAAAAAAGCGAAAAAATATTATGATAAGGCTTTGAACGGTGTGCCAGAAGAATTTCGACTTTCGATCAAGCATAAAAATCGAAACCGTGTAGAAATAATAGCAAAATTTTCTCCTATTGTTGTCCGGGAAGAAATTGTCGGCGTTTATGTCATCTGTAAAGATATTACCGAACAAATAAAATTTAAAGATAAATTTAACCAAAGTGAAAATATATTTGAAATTATAACCGAACATTCGAGAGATTTGATTACAATGCTAAATAGTGAAGGGGAATATATTTATGCATCTCCTTCTTATCAAGAAGTGTTAGGGATAAATGGGGAGGAATTTATTGGAAAAAAATTCTACCATAATATTTATCCCGATGATATAGAACATCTGAAAAAGACATTTTATTTATCGAAGGAAAAAGGAGAACCATGGAAGGAACAGTTTAGACAGAAACACCATACCGATGGATATATTTGGTCGGAGCTACATGGTTCACCAGTATATGATGAAAATAACAAGTTCAAGCAAATGGTAGTAGTTTCGAGAGATATTTCAACACGAAAAAACTATGAATCGAAACTAGAATCGTTCGCTTACCATGATGAACTAACTGGTCTACCAAATCGAAGGTATTTTATAGAAAACCTAGAAAAAGCCTTACAAGATAAGCGTAAATCTAATAATCGTTTCGCCGTGATCATGATTGACTTAGATAAATTAAAGCCAATCAATGATACGTATGGTCATGATGTAGGGGACGAGTTTTTACGAGAATTTGCTACGAGAGTAAGTAGAGTAATACGAGAAGGGGACAAGTTTGCTAGATTAGGAGGCGACGAATTCGCTATTTTCATTCCGAATATTGATGTGATGCAAAATGTTACCGTTGTGGCGAGTCGTATTATGGAAGCTTTAGAAAAGCCATGGAACATTCACGACCAATCAATATCGATTAGTGCAAGTGTGGGAGTAGCCATTTCGAACTTCAAAACAGAATCAGCACATTATTTATTGAAAACCGCTGACCAGGCACTCTATGAAGTAAAGGATATGGGTGGAAACAATTATAAATTAAAATATATCTAGTAACGCCTTAACTCGTATGATAGTTATGGCGTATTTTTTTCTTGAAACTTTCTATCAAATAAGCCAAGATGAATAATAGAAATAAGAGAGAAGGATGCAATATGAAGTATGTTATTCGTTGGGCCTTTTTTGTTGTGGGCCTGATTTTTTTTAGCTTAGGTATTTCAATTACGATAAATGTTCAGCATTTAGGAGTCCATCCGTGGGATGTGCTGAGTGTCGGTCTATTTGAAAAAATAGGGTTATCAATCGGTACTTGGAATATATTAATCGGAATTTGTTTAATCGCCGTCACATGGATTCTTGATCGATCTTATATTAAACTAGGTACATTTTTAAATGCGTTTATCGTAGGGGCATTTGTTGATCTATTTTTATGGCTAGATTTTTTACCGAAGGCTAGTCATTCGTGGACAGATATTGTCATCATCTTGGTTGGTATCGTCATGATGGGGTTAGCTGGAGGTATATATAATGCTGCACGAGTTGGTTCTGGACCAAGAGATGGATTTATGCTATCGATTTCAGATAAACTCGGCGCACCGATAAGAAGAGTACGAATTATTACAGAAAGTACGGTATTGGTTGTTGGATTGTTGCTCGGTGGTCCTGTCTTTATTTTTACGTTCGTGTTTACATTTATTCAAAGTCCATTATTTCAGTATGCGTACTTATATTTTGTAAAAATCATCGATCGGTTAACCATGGAAAATCAATTGCTGAAAACAAAAGCAAGATAAGGAAAAGAGGTTGTACCATCACGGGTACAGCCTCTTTTTTGTTAGGATCATCCACGAATGGCACCTGCGACACTATAATCATTTAAGTCGATATCAATATCCTGTTCTAATGCCAGTTTAGCTAATTGGGTTGCCATATATGGTCCGGTAGTTAATCCAGAAGCACCTAATCCATTTGCAAGTAACAGTCCATCAATACCTGGGATGGAACCGATGACTGGTAAAAATCCTGGTGTGAACGGACGGAATCCGACTTTAGTTTGGACAAAGGTACTATCGGTTAAACCAGGCGCAAAGGTGAAGGCTTTCTCAATGATTTCATGAACGCCACCAGCGGTTATACGATGATCAAAGCCAACATTGTCTTCATGAGTTGCTCCAATGACGATATGATTTTCAAATGGCACAATCGCTTGATCTGATGGTGGCATGACAAGTGGCCATGTGGAAGTATCCATGTGAGGAACTTGTACATGTATAACCTGTCCTCTCTGTGCCGTCCCTTGGAAGTTAATGCCTAATGGCTGGAGTAATGTATTGATCCAGGCGCCAGCAGTTGCAATCACGGTATCTGCAAGTATTGTTTCGCTAGCAACTGTAATACCGGTAACTCTGGAGTCATCATATACTAAATGCGCGTCACCGTACACGATCTTTGCTCCATATTTTTGTGCGCCACTTAATAAAGCATCCTTCAGGAGAGTCCCATCTACTCGAGCTGCTCCACTTATATGCACAGCACCAAAATTTTCAGCTAATAAAGGGAATAACGCTCTCGTTTCGTTCGGATCAAGGAGACTAATCTCACCAATTTCAGGTGCGTCCTTCCGACGTTCCATGGCACGATTCTTCATTTTAAGCAATGTTTTCTCCGTATCTCGAATACTAATCGCTCCGACACGTGCATAGCCTGTTTCTGTTTCACCGTCATCTGTAAGTTCTTCCATTAGTCTTGGATATAATTTTGCACCATTTTTCGCTAGGTGATACCATGCTTTGTTTCTACGTTGCGATAGCCACGGACAGATGATTCCAGTTGCGGAATGTGTTGCTTGTCCTGGCTCTTGCCGATCAATCACCGTAACCTGTGCGCCACTTTTTGCAAGTCTATATGCCGTGGTGGCACCTAGTATCCCTGCTCCAATAATAATTATTTTTTTCATATAAAAAGTCCTTTTCTATTTGTTTTCCTATTGCTCTATTGTATCTATAAAAAAGTCTATGGGAAAGGAAAACAAAATTAAAGGAAAAAGTGTAGGACATAGAGAATTAATACTATATCGAAAGGGGGAGGGTATAATGAAAGAGAATAAAATCGCAAATATATTATTTATTATTGGGATTGTTCAAATTGTATTGGGACTTATTTTAGGATTAGTAGTTTCTGCTGAAGAATACACTGGATATGATGCAAATGGAGTAGAACAGATGCAAACTGGTTTTGATTTCGCAACCTTTCTTACTTGGACCGTTACTGGATTTGTGACCGGCATGCTGTTTATTGGTTTTTCCGAGGTGATAAAATTATTACACGCCATAAACTGGAAAACACCGGCACCAGAGCCAACTTCCAATGAATTTGCAATCAATACGAATCCCGTATCTTCTGATAAGGTGAAGCAAACATTCAGGAAATTAGACGGGGTAGATGAAGAAAAAATCATGGAATATTATACGGATGAAAAAGTGGTTGAAATTATTCCATCTGAAATGAATGGCTATTGTATAGTCATACTAGAAAAAGGTTCTGAACAATTTATACGTGTTGTAGATATTGCTGGTTTTGGTGTGAAAGAAGTAAACGATGGCGAAGCAAAAAAGAGAGTAATGGATTGGTATAATATGCTGTCGGAATAAGGTGTAAAATGCTATTCAATTAATGCCTAATTATGTTAATCTTGTAACTAGATATAATTAATAAAGAAACAGTTATCTACATATAAAGGAGAAATGATCATGAGTAAAACATTAGTTTTTGGACATAAGAATCCTGACACAGATACAATTTGCTCTGCAGTAGCCTATGCAAACTTAAAAAATAAACTTGGCGTCCAAGCTGAACCTGCAAGGCTTGGTGCTGTAAATAAAGAAACGCAATATGCATTGGATTATTTTAAAGTGGAGGCGCCACAATTAATCCAAACAGTAGCAGATGACGTAAACGACGTTATCCTTGTGGATCATAATGAATTTCAACAAAGTGTAGACAATATAAAGGATGTGCGCATTGCCGAAGTAATTGACCATCACCGTGTGTCCAATTTCGAAACAAAAGAACCGCTATACTTCCGTGCTGAGCCTGTTGGTTGTACAGCAACTATTTTAAATAAAATGTACAAAGAAAATGGTGTCGAAGTGACAAAAGAAATTGCAGGACTTTTAGTTTCCGCGATCGTATCCGATTCTCTATTATTAAAATCACCAACTTGCACAAAGGAAGATGTAGATGCAGCATATGAGTTAGCGAAAATCGCTGGTGTAGATTTGGAAACGTATGGCTTGGAAATGCTACAGGCTGGTGCGGACTTAAGTGATAGGTCACCAGCTGAACTAATTTCCATGGATGCGAAAGAATTTGCAATGGGCGATGCAAAGGTTGAAATTGCGCAAGTAAATACTGTGGATGCCAGCAAAGTATATGAATTACAGGCAGAGCTTGAAGCGGTGATCGACAAAAATATTAGTGACAAAGGGTTAGATTTATTCCTATTTGTCGTAACAGATATTTTAAATAATGATTCAGAAGTGCTTGCTCGCGGTACCGGAAAAGAAAAAGTGGAGACAGCATTTAATGTAACATTGGATGATAAAAACAGAGCACTACTTAAAGGCGTTGTTTCGCGTAAAAAACAAATTGTAACAGCATTAACAGATGCATTTACTAAATAGTCACGAAAATAAAACCTCTCCACAATTGTTGGGAGAGGTTTTATCATAGATGAAGTAGGACTATTTTTTACGAAGCTGATTTACAAGACTGTCCAAATGGGATTGTAAATTCTTAGAGCTTTGTAAATCTGCATTTGAAAAACTGTTTAACTTATTACGACTTTGATTTAATTTATGGTTTATTAATTGAACAGCCTCATTAAGTTTTTTTTGTACATCTTTTACCATACTACGTACCTCCTTTCTAATACTAGAGTATGGTAGATTCATAATTTTGCTAGTTATACTTCACCTATTTTTTAAAAAATGATTCTATTATCTAAAAAATTACTAGGTTATTTATCTTTTTGCAGCATTTTCGTCATGAGCTCCGTCATTTTCTTAAATTGCTCCTCGTCATTCATTACCTCTTGCATCATATCCATTGCTTGTTTTTTCATTTTAGGGTCATTCATCATTGTCTGAAGAAGCTCAGCGTTTTCCTCATGGGACTCAAAGTTGTTCAACAGTTCGTTTAGATCCATTTTGTTTGCCATGATGTTCATCACCCCCTTTACGGGAATCTTTTGTGCCATATTCTTTATGCCACTCATTACCTTCTTTACGTAATCAAATCCTTTTTCTTCTTTCAATGTGTGAATGACACCTAGTAACTTATCTATTGATTCCGTATTCAGTTGATCCTTCTTCCATTCTATTTTTAGTTGATGTAGGAATTTTTCACCGTCTGTTAATTGATTCGTGTTTTGTTGTTCGGTATCTTTAACGTTAATACTAGGTAAGGACATACTGCTAGATTGAGTTAGTTGTATTTCTTGTTGTTTTTTGGCCATTTTTGGCTTATTTCGTAGCTGCCGATATTTTTCAGAACCTGTTTTTTTTTGATGAGACTTTTTCAATCGTATTCACCACCCTTAGTTTAATCCTCTATACATAGGTACGTATAAATTTCAAAATTGAAAGTGTGAATGTCTATGCAACTTATAAATATATGATTACCTATTACTAGTCATTTATATTATTTTTACTTAAATCTAGTTGATATGCCGATAGATATTAGGTTACCTTTCCTATTAAAAGTAACTATTTTTTGTTATTTCAAAGACTTCATGTATCTTCGTCCATACGAGAAGCCAGTTTTAACATAGATTATAATGTGAGATCTCATAGAACACTATGGGAGGTGAATAGGAATGATTGCAGCGCTCCTTCTATTATTTTTCTGGTTCTTTATTTTTACACCAATTATTCTATTGATTGCACTTGTTTCAGCTATAGCGTAAAGTAGTTAATTATTATTAGCTCCAGCTAATATTTTCTCCCTCCATCTCAAAAGGGTAAGTTTTCCTAATAAAGGATTGCTTATCCTTTTACATTTCTAAATATATCTGTATAAATTGTTAGCTTTCCCAAAAACTAGTTGTATATGTTGAAAGGAGGTAATTTTCCTATGGCAGGCAAATCAAAAGGACCGAAACAACAAAAACAGCCTGATTTACCATTAGCTCCAGAGCAACCTTACGGAGAACCATTGGATGGGTCAAAAAAAGTAAAAAATAAAAATCATTCGAGACAGAATCAACATCAGCATCATGATTTATAAAAAATACGTATGAAAAAACACCTTGACTCCTGTATAGCTTGGAGTAAAGGTGTTTTTTGGTGAGGGGGGTCAGACCCCTCGTCCCACCCTCTCGTGATATAATATGATAAAAAAAAGGAGGGGTCTTGATGAAAGTAATACATGATCCTTGGTTTACGGTGGAAGAGATTGATTCGGCGACTTATGCGATTAGTGAGTATGGACACTGGGAAAAGGTGCATTCATTTTTGTTGATTGGGGAAGAGAGAGCAGCACTGATTGATACTGGGCTTGGGATTGACAATATCAAGCGTATTATCGATCAATTGACAACATTGCCAATCCTTGTGATTACAACTCATGTACATGTGGATCATATTGGTAGTCACGGGGAGTTTGAAACGATCTTAGTACATAAGAATGAAAAAGAATGGCTTGCGCATGGAATAAAGGGCTTACCGATTGAGCAGATTCGAAAAGATATTGGAAGAGATATTACCAAACCAACTCCGGAATCATTTGATCCGGCTACTTACAAGCCATTTCAAGGGGAACCGACAGAATTGCTTGATGATGGTGATTTAATTGATTTAGGTAATCGATTATTAACGATATTTCATACGCCAGGTCATTCCCCAGGTCATATTTGTATATTGGATAACTCCAGGGACTATTTATTTACGGGAGACTTATTGTATACCGGTACACCTATTTATGCGTTTTACCCGACTACCGATCCAGAGAAATTGGTCAATTCACTAGAAAAAATTGCATTTCTCGAAGGAATCCAACAGATCTTCGGCTCCCATAACCAATTAGGAATCGATCCAATTATTTTACAGGAAGTATTAGAAGCTGTTTACGAATTACGGAGAAAAGATGTCATTAGGCATGGGACAGGTATCCATAACTTTAAAACTTTCAGTGTCCAGTTTTAAGGAGCCGAGTGGGACGAGGGGTCTGACCCCTATGGTACGCCTTAAGTCTGATTTGTTTTCAATCTATGGGCTGTAGTGTTGTTTGGGCATCCGTTCTAGAATTATGGTATACCAAATAAAGGAAAGGAATGAGGAGATGGAGCAAATTATCGAGGTGAAAAATCTCAAAAAAACGTACAAAAAAAGGAAATCAAAAGAAATTATTACGGCGGTAAATGATATATCATTTACGGTTAACAAAGGAGAAATTCTAGGACTGCTCGGGCCGAATGGTGCAGGTAAAACCACAACGATTAAGTTAATTTGTGGTTTGCTTATACCGGATGAAGGTCGGATTATAGTCAATGGAATTAATAATCAAGATAAGCGACTAAAGTCACTTCAACATATTAGTGCTGTTTTGGAAGGGAATCGTAATTTATATTGGCGATTATCTGTTAGAGAAAATCTAGAGTATTTTGCTGGCAACCGTGGTCAATCGAGAAAAGAAGTCGCAGGAAAAATCGATGACTTACTGGAAAAATTCAATCTGAAAGAAAAGGAAAATGAGTTAGTTAATCGACTTTCGAGAGGAATGCAGCAAAAACTAGCTATTGCCGTTGCGATGCTAGCAGATAGTGAGGTTATTTTACTCGATGAACCGACCTTAGGGCTAGACGTAGAAACAGGGTATGAAGTACGAGAAATGCTTCAAGAAATCGTACACAATTATCACCGCACGATCATTATTAGTTCTCACGATATGGATGTTATCCAAGATCTGTGTGACCGAACCGTTATTATTAATCACGGGGAGATTGTTACGAATGATAAAGTAGAAAATTTATTACGCTTGTTTGAAGTACGTGCATACAATGTTACGCTTGGCGGCTTATTGAGTGAACAACAGCATCAATTATTACTTCAGAAGTTCCCACAACTAGAATACATTCCAGATACCGTTCAATCCACATTAGAGGTAGATCTAACCAAGAGTGAAGAAATCTATGATTTGTTTGATGTTTTAAAACTAAAACATACCCCTGTAGAAGCAATAGACCGTAAAACGATAAACTTTGAGCAAATATTCATGAAGATTGTAAAGGGGGAAAAGCAGCATGAAATGGTATAATCTGACTAAAGCAAATGTACGGAAAGAGTACATAGAACTTAAAAGGTATTTACCGAATACACTTGCAATGTTATTTACATTTTATTTTGTGTTTTTAGGCATGTTTTTAGGAATTCAAGTGATTGGTGATCCTAGTACACAGGATATAAATACCCAATATGCGATTGTGAACTATATCTTTTGGTTTTTAGCATTCATGGTCATTAACAGTATTGGCTGGGAAGTCATCAATGAGGGAATGCGGGGAACATTGGAACAGTTATCCATGTCACCGATGGGTATATGGAAAATTATGACGACAAGGCTGTTTGCAACGACAATTCTTAACTTTATAATTGTCATTTTCCTGCTGTTTTTATCCATGCTAACGACAGGGCAATGGTTAAATATTGACGTTGTTACGATAGTTCCAATCCTCATTTTAACGTTAATAAGTATGTTTGGTATTGGCTTGATTATTGCGGGGATATCGATCATTTTGAAACAAGTGCAAGCATTTTTGCAGATTTTGCAGTTTATTTTAATGGGACTTACATTCGTACCATTATCAGTCGCTCCATTTTTAGCCTACTTTCCGTTTGTAAAAGGAGTCGATCTTGTACGTAGTGTGATGATTGATGGAGTCACATTAAGTCAAATCAATGCTGGCGATTTCTTAATTCTAGGTTTTAATGCAGTACTTTATTTTGTCATCGGTTTAGTTATCTTTTTATATTGTGAACGAGTTGCCATGAGAAAAGGGTTATTAGCACACTACTAATACCCAGGATTGCTTGGGCGCCCATCTTATAGTAAATTTGACCAAAATAGGTCGCTGTCTTATACATTTATCGGTCACTTGTCATAGTTTATTAGTGAACTTATCACAAGAAAGGGGTAAATGTATGAGACATCGTCCACGACCACATTGTGGTCCGAAAAAAATTGTTCATCCAACACAGTGTAATGTCGTACACTGTTGTTCTGAAGAAACGGTTGACCAGATTCATCCGTCACATACGACGGTAATGAACCACCATTTAATAAAAAATCAACATTACTATCCGCATTCAACCTCTGTCGTAAACACGGTTAACAGTGTTGATGTATTTGGAGGAGCGTACAATGTTCCTTCTCCAGGCCCAGGAGTTGGAGGCCCAGGAGTTGGAGGCCCAGGAGTTGGAGGCCCGGGAATGGCAGGCCCGGGAATGGCAGGCCCAGGAATGGGAGGTCCAGGAATGGGAGGTCCAGGAATGGGTGGCCCAGGTATGACAGGGCCAGCTGGAAGACCGCCTGCAGCTGGTGCAAATCCTTGGAGATAATTGCATAAATGGTGATACCATGGAGGGGCTGGCATATTTCTGTCAGCTCTTTGATGTAGAAAGGTTGTTATACATATGAAAGTACTGACAGTAACCGGCTATAAGCCAACAGAGATAAATATATTTAAGGAGAGCGATCCGAAAATTGCTTTTGTGAAGGCTGCTATTACGAAGAAGCTTATTGGTTTTATCGAAGAAGGACTTGAATGGGTACTAATTAGCGGCCAAATGGGAGTGGAATTGTGGACGGCGGAAGTGGTACTGGATTTAAAAGAAGAATATGACATCAAAATTGCAATCATTCCTCCATTTGAGAACCAAGAAAGTCGCTGGCCAGAAGCCATACAACAGAAGTATCAAGAGCTCACCATGGTAGCGGATTTTTATCAGCCAATGTATCAAGGTGATTATAAAGGTCCGTATCAATTTGTTGCCAAGAATAAATGGCTAGTAGATAAGAGTGATGGATGCTTGTTATTATTGGATGAGGAATTTCCTGGCAACAATCGTTACTTCTATGAAGAAGCGAAAAATGCATCTAAAGACTATCCGGTTTATTTAATTACACCATTTGATTTGGATGAAATAGTGGAAGAGATACGAATGTCAGATCCAGATAACTGGGGCTAATTAGGATTGTGTAATATTGCTTGAATTTTCTTAAAATTATTGACTGGAAAACCACTTGTATAATATACTTGTCTCCATACACAAGAAATAAATGTTTTCTTGTAAATACAAATGTAAGCGTTTACTTTCGGTTGGAATATTTTAAGGGGGATATCGGTGATGAAAAATATCGGAAATAAGGTTCAATATCAAATCTATTCTACAATGACCAATCCAGATCCGAATAGATTGCCAATTTCATATGAAGAATGGGAGAAACAAGCTCGTGAGGTGTTGGAAGATGGTCCTTTTTACTATGTAGCAGGTGGTGCTGGTGGAGAACGGACGATGCGAGCAAATGTAGCAGCTTTTGAACAACGAAAGCTCATTCCGAGAATGCTTCGAAATGTAGAAGAAAGAGATTTATCTGTCGAATTATTGGGATATACATTTCCGTCTCCTATATTACAGGCTCCAATTGGTGTACAGTCTATTATTCATCCAGAAGGGGAACTAGCATCTGCGAAAGCTTCAGCGGAGATGGGAATTCCGTACATTGCTAGTTCCGCATCATCTGTACCCATGGAGAAAATTGCTGAAGCCATGGAGGATGCAGCTCGTTGGTTCCAACTGTACTGGAGTAAAGATCCAGACGTAACAGCTAGTTTTCTACGAAGGGCAGAGGCTTCTGGCTATTCCGCTATTGTTGTAACATTAGATACTCCGATGATGGCTTGGCGCGAGGATGATTTGAAAAATGTTTATTTACCTTTCTTAATTGGTGAAGGCGTTGGAAACTATTTTACCGACCCAGCATTTAACGCAAAACTGGAAAAATCGCCAAAAGAAGACCCAACTGCAGCTATTATGTATTGGACACAAATTTTCGGGAATCCAGGATTAACATGGGATGACATAAGTTTTATACAGGAACATACGAATCTACCTGTTCTATTAAAAGGGATTATGCATCCAGATGATGCAAAACTAGCACTAGAATATGGTGTGAACGGCATTATTGTATCCAACCATGGAGGAAGACAGGTTGATGGTACACAGGGGGCACTAGATGCACTACCAAAAGTCTGTAATGTTATTCAAGATAGAATTCCAGTATTAATGGATAGTGGGATCCGACGTGGTTCCGATGTTATTAAAGCGCTAGCACTAGGTGCGAAGGGAGTTTTAGTAGGTAGACCTTGTATGTATGGCCTTGCCGTTGCTGGACAGCGTGGAGTAATGGAAGTGTTGCGAAATATAGTTGCTGATCTAGATATTACACTAGGATTGAGCGGCTATCGTACCGTAAGAGATATTGATCATTCAGTATTAGATCAAACAAATGTGGAAGTTGAACAAATAAAATAACAAGTTGTTCTTTCTACAATATAGGGTGGTGGATTTGTCTAACGGTTTCATGCTAAATGTGAAACGTTATTTCACAATAAAAAGCAGTGATTTTTGTAACGAAACTCTCATTTAAATCAAAACATAAATAACAAAAAAAGGAAGCTTGGGAGTGATACCCAGGCTTCTATAAATTCGTTCTTATCTAATTTAGCTAACTCACCCTTTTACCCGTTGAACAAGTTAACTATTTTTGGAAAAACCAGCAATCGAGAATATTAAACCTGTAAAAACAATCAAATATTCAGATCCCCATAAGTTTAAATCTTCATCAACTGCAATAAATCCCCCAATTAAAATAATGCTTATTCCTAATAACATAAATTTTATACCTGACACCTTGTTTCTTTTAATAAATATAAATAATAGTAAGAAAGCCAATATTAAAAGTAATAGTAACGGAATGAGTGCAAACATAAATTCACTTCCTCTTTCATAACAATGTTGTATTTATCTGTTTTTATATTTTCAATAAACCTGGGCGCTAGCTTACATCTAACATATCATAATTTGTAGTTTTATCTAACATGAAATTTTATACAAATTTGATGACTAAACAGATTTCTTTTTCTTAAAAGACCTAATCAAACATAATATTACTAGGTTTTAACATTTAATACGCAAAGTATACAATGTATACGAATGTACCTTTAATTGAAACTGTCTGATTTTTTCCATGCAGGATTTTTACTAGATTATGTCGAATATACTATACAATTACGAGAGAAGGAGCGAGCGACATGGATCAATTTCCAGTACTTGAGACCAAACGGTTAAACCTAGTTGAGATCGATCAGAATTATGTCCAACGATATTTTGAAATTATGTCCAATGATGATGTGACAAGATATTACGGCATGAGTAGCCTTGCATCTGTTGATAAGGCAGCAGAAATTATTCAAGGCTTTCAAACTCGGTTCGTAAACCAAACAGGTATCCGATGGGGAATTGTCCTAAAAGAAACGAATGAATTTATTGGGACGATTGGTTTAAATAACCTCTTGCAGCGTTTGAAACGAGCAGAAATTGGATATGAGTTGGAACCAGCACATTGGCGAAAGGGGTTGGTCACCGAAGCGATTAATGAAGTGCTTGACTATGCCTTTCATCGTCTAGATTTATTTCGGATCGGTGCAGTTACATTTCCGGTAAATGTACCTTCCAACAATGCTCTAAAGAAGTTAGGTTTTACATTAGAAGGAACGTTAAGAGGGTATCTGTATCAAAATGGCGAATCACATGATGCATTCATCTATTCTATGCTTAAGACAGAGTGGGGTAAGGAAGAGGAGCTAACTGAAATAGAAGAAAAGTTCCAATATACAGATCATATGTCAGAAATAATTAGAAATGCAGAGAAGAATGGCCACTTTGATGACCTTCCTGGAAAAGGAAAACCACTTAATTTAGGTCGTGATTACGGTGGAAACCGGTATGAAGCACAACTAAATAAAACTTTAAAAGACAACCATGTACTGCCAAGATGGGTCGAATTAGCTAATGAAATTGACAAAATGAAAAAAGAGATCGAATCATTAGAAGGAAAAGAACACCGCAAAAAAGTAAAAGAGGTTAATAAAAAGGTTAAAGAATACAATTATGCTTGCCCGCCGTCTTTACAGAAAAATAAAGTAGCAGAGTAATTTATTGGTTTGTGTTTGATAAAGATGAGGAAGTTAATATGGGATACAAATGCTAAATTTTTGCGAGAGAGATGCTGAAAGTAACTACAAATACCGGTAAAGGAGTGGAACATGAACGTCCCACTCCTTATCAATCTACCATAAGAAGTCCAGCATCTCGCTTCTAAATAGATTTGTATCGATATTACATGTTTCTGCATCGATTGCATATTGCCATCCGTATAACATAGCACTATCCGGTCCTTCTGGATTATATTTCGGAGCATTTTCTTTAGTGGTTACTTCCTCTTGAGGATATGCTGTCCACACAACCGTACTTTCTTGCACTCCTTCATCCATTGCATTGTACGAATCATCCAATTCACTACCTTCATCGAAAACCCCGTATATACCTGGCTCGTATTCGGAGTCAGATAGTGTATCATACCATCCTGCCATAAACTCAGCATCGACTGGATAATCTGGCTCTATATCTACGAATAGTGCAACTCCTTCAGGAACGCCAAGATCTTTGGCATACTGAATGGCTTGTTCTCCATGTTCTACACCATGATCATAACCTCTAGCATCATTCACATGATTGTAGATAACGAGTATTTGAATATCATGTTCATGGATAAAGTCAACCTCATCATTATCCAATCCTGTCGAAACACCTTCTCTATCCCCTAAATAGCGCCCCCAAACTTCTGGTTCGCCAAAATTATCTATCACACATGAATACATGTCGTCATCGGTATAGCTTGCCGAATCAACACCCCACACAACTTCACCATCACCGTTATTTTCATCATTTCCGTCGTTAGAACCATCACTATTACTATCTCCATTTTCTTCTTGTGGTGGATCATCTGGTGAACCATTTTCATCAAAAACTGTTAGATTTAACACAATAGGGATTGCAATAACAATTGCTAGAGTAATTAACGTGAATATCTCATATTTTTTCATGGAATAAAAATACCTCCTTTCATCCCTAGTGCAGTTTATTAAGGGGAAGGAGGGAATGTGTGGGCAATAGTCCATTGGCAAACGTTTAGAAGAATGCTTCCGTGGACATAGTCTGCTATAATGTCATATATAAAGAAAAGTAAAGGAGGGTTTCAAATGGGAGAATTTCTAAATTTCTTAATGACTGTCGTGATATATCTAGTTCCGGTTGTAATTTTGTATTTCGTCATTCAAGCTGCTGTTCGGAATGCCATTAATTTTTCAGAGGTTGGCCAGTACTTAAAAGCAAAGCGAGAAGCGGAAGCTGAAAATGGTAAAAAAAATAAATAACATCGACAGTGAGAGCATTGTAATTGGACAATGCTTTTTTTAGTGGAAAAATGTTATAATGGTTAAAATTATTGGAATTTAATGCTAATTGATATTATTCCATCCTTGTAGATACAGGAGGTAGAAAATGGCATATTATTCTAGATCAAATTCATTATTATTTCTAATGCTGTTTCCACTCAGTTTCGTAATTGCTTTTGATTATCCGTTTGTATTCATTTTTTCTTTCATTTTACTTTTTAGTGCTTTATTTAGAAGAGAAGTTAGATTGGATGAACATATCCAAATTAAAATAACCATATTTGGCTATCCCGTTTTCCAATAAACTATTTTCATCGATCAACTAGAACATATTACCTTTAAACGTGTCGGCTGGGCTAAAAAAAGTGCCATTATTCATCGAAATAAAGGCGTGCCTATTTCTGCATCTGATTTTCAACCGTTGTTTTATCAAGAACTGCGAAGCTTTGCTGAAAAAAATGCTATTGCGGTGGATCTAACGAAGGATTATGAAGTATTACTCTTAATGGATCGGAATAAAGAAAGACGAGAAAACGAGGGAGGTAATAGTTTTGGAGATATATAGTTTTAAAAAAGAGGTTGGAAAAAAGATAACGCATTTTAATTCGAACTTCATCATGTCACGTATTATAAATACGAACTCGCAAGCGCATATAGGCTGTATGAATCTCGAGGCAGACGGTGTCATTGGCTACCATCAAGCTACTGTACCACAGTTATTGCTCATTGTAGAAGGTGAAGGAGTTGTTCGAGGGAAAGAGGATAAATTCATCACCGTGCAACAAGGAGATGCTGTATTTTGGCAATCCGAAGAGTGGCATGAGACGAAGTCAAGTAATGGACTGACGGCGATTGTAATCGAGAGTAAGGATTTGAATCCGTCTGATTTCATGCCGAAAAGGGAAACTATTTCCAATACATAATTCATCATTCAGAAAACACTCCATATATTTTAAAGAGAGAAAAACGGGAGTTGAATGTTATGAAAGAATGGAAACTTATTGGGATCGTACTAGTAGAAAGTATACTATCTTTAGCACTTGGTCTATTCATCATGAAGTTCGCGCTTGAGCCATTATATGAATTACAAGGAATAAAGATAAGAGGGGATATATGGGTAGTTTGGTTTGCGGTAGCGATTCTTCTATTCTCCATTTATACTCTTCTATTTTCTTCTGTTGTGAACTATCCGATGAAAAAGCGCCTTCGGTCAAAAAAATTTTGGATTTTGTTTGCCATCTCAATAGTTATATTATTGGTTCCATGGGTGAATGGAGAGATTCCTTATTAGGAAGGAGAGCAGTTGATGGAAAAATATGAAGAATTGCTATCAGAAGAAGAAATTCATATTTTAGAAATAATGATAGGTAAAAGATTACAAGAATTATATAGTACTTCCCTTGATTCTCAGCTATTCATTAGAAATGTCTATCACTTTTATCAACCCATAGTTTTAAGCTTTGAAAATCATTATGTAGCAATTGATATTGAATATTTGGAAACAAATGACGGTACTGGGGAATATTACGATTTAACATTGAAGGAACAAAACACACCAGAACCAATTAATTACGATACCCATTCCGATAATATATGTCTACATCCGCCACTTGTATCATTTGGTATTTGGTCCAAAATAAGTGGATTCTCTATTTTTGCAGAAGAAGAACTTACTGAAGAGGATCATATTATATCAGACGTGGCGATTATTTTATATCTAGAAAATAATAGAAGGCAGTGTCTATCTGGTAGAAGTAACTGGTCCACTTTAAGAGTCACATGGGATGATGATTGGATAGACGATATTTTGGAAGGTTGTTATGAGCGATATTGTGTTGGATCAAAAGGAGATATTATTCAAACCGTATTCATCGACCGAGACGGTACAATTGGTGGAAGCGACAAAGTTGCTTATCCAGGGGACTTTTCGTTATTTCCAGGTGTGAAGGATTCTATCAAGGATTTAAAGCAAGCGGAGCTAAAATTATTCTCGTTTACCAATCAACCAGGAATTTCAAGAGGAGAAGTTACGAGTGAAGCATTGGCAGAGGAATTAATAGGTTTCGGGATTGAAAATGTATACCTTTGTCCCCATGAACATGATCAAGGGTGTTCTTGCCGTAAACCGAACACGAAGATGCTGACTCAGGCTGCAAGAGAATATGGTTTGGCACTAGATCGATGTGTTGTTATTGGTGATAGATGGACCGATTTACTTGCTGCACATCGAGTAGGGTGTAAGAAAATATTGGTCAAAACGGGAGCAGGAATGGAATCGTTAAAGAAATATCAGCATCAAGAATACTATGGCGAATGGAAAGAGGTAGAACCGGATTACATTGCAACGGATTTTGTGGATGCGGTTGATTGGATTTTAAAAAATAAATAACTGGTGGGTGATCGTGTGGTTAAAGTATTTTTACATATTGAAGGTCTTGCAACATTATTATTAAGTATATTTGTCTATTTTTATTTTGATCTGAATTGGTTGTTATTTGTTTTATTACTATTCGCTCCAGATTTGTCTATGCTTGGGTACCTTTTTAATAATCATCTTGGAGCAATATTATATAATATCTTTCATACTTATATCGTTCCTATTTTGCTTGTATTCATAGCTTTCCTTGTTGATCATTCCATACTCATGTCGATAGGCTTAATATGGTTTGCCCATATTGGTATGGATCGAATGATTGGATACGGATTGAAATATCCAACCGATTTCAAGAACACCCATTTAAATCGCGTCTAGGGGTGGAGCGTAGTGAAGAATACCTTGTGGTTATTCGTTGTGGGTATCATTTCATGGAGTTTATTTTTAATAGCAAACAATATGACACCTGGACCAGGTGTAACATCTGGAAATGGCAATCCTGCTATTTTAATGATGATACCGTTGATTCTCCTATTCGCTATTCTAGTATTCTTGTGGGGTAGGATACTGAAACCGTATGCTAACAGCAGTAGCCTCATCCTTATAGCTCTGTTCACGATCGTTATACACTGGATCATTGCTATTTATTTTCAACTAGGAGAATTTAATAGGTATAAGCAGCTATTAGCTGATACATATCAAAAAGACATTGGATTTGTTGACTGGCAGTATATCGATTCGATCACATCTAGTTTTCTCTCCATATATGTGAACAATCAAATTTTCAATTTGAACACGTTCTTTATGTTTTTAACGCTTTCTTTGTTCGTTGCCCTGTTTATGAAAGGGATGGTTCAGAGTAATAGATTGCGAGCGCTATTATTTAACAAACTGCATTTTCTGCAATTACCTGAGTTGGATTTACCCAATGAAATTATTGCATCGTTTGAGCAGCTTTACGACCAATATGTTTCACCAGGGAATGGCAACCTCATTCCATATGGATCTAAAGTGCCTAAGTATATGTTCCTCAATTATCTTATTGAGGAGAAAAATATATTAGTTCACGGGTCAAATATTCCAAATATAGTAACATTCGAGCCAAAAGAACAGACATTATTTAATGGGATAAAAGTAAAAGCTGTTTTTGCAGCTTCTGATGGTATCTGGCCAATGTTTTTTGCGTTAATCAATCGTAGTAAATATGGTGGCTCGCTACGAAATGTTTGTTTAACGGTAAAATCAAATAAAGGAATCAAGCGGTATTATTACTTTTCCCTCAACAATGACTTTGATGATGAATTATGGGATCAAGGCATGCTGTATTTATTCCATAAAGAAAAATTCAAACAAGGTGGTATTAAAGATGAATGGATATGTAAGGAGCCAGTGAAGCCTCTTGCAAAAATAACCGTAAATCCTAGTGACTTTATTTTTAAGGATACGATTAGCTTTCATCATGAGTCAGATCCCCATATGAAAAAAATGATTAAGGATTTAGTAAAGAGGAGAGAAGGTACAACTAAATAAAGGAGCTGTAGAAAAAATGAATTCTATCAAAAATGATTTAGTAGATTCCTATAATAAACAAGCAATTCATCGAGATAAATCATTTTCACCGGACTGGAAAAAGCGAGAGCGTAATTATTTCTTGAAGCATTTATACAATAATAATAAGAGAACATTACTAGAAATTGGTGCTGGAACAGGGAAGGATAGTTTGTTTTTTAAGGAAAATGGTTTAGATACAAGGAGTATAGATATTTCTCCTGAGATGATTAAGTTATGTAAAAGTAAGGGACTACATGCTGAGGTGATGAGTTTTGATAGCCTGGATTTTCCAAATAATCATTTTGACGCAGTTTGGGCATTAAATTGTTTACTTCATGTACCAAAAAAGAATTTACCAGAAGTTCTCGCGGAAATTAGTAGGGTGCTAAAACCAACGGGACTCATTTTTATTGGCATATATGGAGGAAAGTATTTTGAAGGTGTTTGGGAGGAAGACTCCTACGAACCGAAGCGATTTTTCTCCTTTTATGATCATGATTCGATCAAAGAAGTCTTAACTGAGTTTTTTGATATCGAATACTTTCAAGTTATTCCAGCATCCGTAGTCGGAGGAAGTCTTGATTTTCAATCTATCATGTTAAGAAATAGAAGGAGTACATATGAGCAGAATTGAACTAATCCGAAAAGAGGAAAAAAAATATCACGATTATTGCTACGATAATTACAAATTATTTGAAGCGGGATCATGGTTACATAAACCTGTTCAAACTGTAATGGATATACTTCCATTTTTAGATACCTATGAAACGGTAAATGTACTAGATTTAGGTTGTGGGGTTGGGAGAAATAGTATTCCGATAGCAGAAGCTCTGAAAGATAAACAGTGTAGAGTTGACTGTGTAGACTTACTAGATTCAGCCATTCAAAAATTACGACACTATAGTGCGAAATATGGTGTGAATGAGATCATTCGAACGGAAAAAGCAGATCTAGGTAACTATGCAATAAAGCAAAAGGAATATGATTTTATCGTTGCTGTTTCTAGCTTGGAGCATGTGGCATCTGAAGGTCATCTCCATCATGTCTTGTCACAAATGGTTAAAGGCACAAAGCATAATGGGATTAATTGTATTGTTGTAAACTCTGAGGTTAAGGAAATTGATTTGGAAGATGGAACGGAACTCCCGGTACAAATGGAAATTAATATATCAACTATAGAAATGATTAATAGACTTGAAAAATTGTATGGTGGATGGGAGATATTAAAGCATGTAGTGAAACCACTGGAATACAAAATTACACGGAATGAAAAAGATGTGCTGTTAAAAACAAATGCGATAACATATGTTGCAAGAAAGATAGAAGTCGTGTGATGGCTAGAAACCCAATCGTAATTTGATCATTTATTCAACTATCGCCTCCTTAGTAGAAAATGGAAATGACCGTATCCTTCTACTAGTCGGATCTGCTCATATTCATCTAGTCAGACAAATTCTAAGGGAAAGTGGGCTAGTTGATGTAGAACTGTCGAGAAATATCTTTTCTCATGATCAACACAATACAGGGAGTGAAATGAATGAAACTATACGGGGAATTTACTAAAGAAGATTGGATCAAGACTTTGAAAATTGAAGAAGAAAATATCCCAAATACTTTTATATTACATGGTGAATGGGAACATGAATGGAATATGGACACCTGGAAAAATATTTTGGTAAATGAACAATGGCTGCCAACGTGGAACACAGTAATTGGGGAATATAATAATAGGCCATTAGGTTTTGCGAATGTATTTGGTGGTCCATTAGCTTCTATGATTGCACATCGCTTCGCTATTGTAGGTACTAAAAACTTCATTCAAACAGGATATTATGGCGGTTTATCACGAAATATTCAGTATGGAGACATTTTAATCGCGACAAGTGCTTACATGGAAGATGGTGTTTCTCAATGGTATTTACCAGGTGAAACAACGGTTCATGCAGACACTGAGTTGGTTCAAGCAGCAGTAGCATATTGTGAATCCAAAGGGTATCGCTATGTAACAGGATCAGTATTTTCTACAAGTGCGATGTTAATGGAGACGTCTGATTTAGTGAAAGATTGGTCAGAAGATGGTCATATTGGCGTTGATATGGAAACTGCCACAACTTTTGCGATTGCGAAGAAGTTTAACCGGAAAGCGATTGGATTGCTTAATTTGTCCGACCATATTATTGAGGGAGATACGTTTTATGCTGGAAATGAGGAATTCAAGCAAATAGAGGAAGAAATCGACAGGAGAATTAGAGAGATTTCCTTATATCTTGCAGAGAAATTTGATTAAATAAAAGGAAGGTCGTTTGTAATAATAGGATTTGATTAAAGGTGCCATACTAGAAATTTATAAAATGTAAAGAGAGGTGTTTGTTTTGCAAAAATGTGAGAAATGTAATAGGAGATTTAGCTGGAGTCAAATCTATAAATCTTTTATGTGGACATACAAACCAATTAAGTGTGATAAATGTCATACAGGTCACAGTATAACCCTTTCTGGAAGGTGTACATTTGTATTTTTAACTATTGTTCCAATGTTGATTTTTACTAACTTCCTTTCCCCTTTTGAGAATTTCATTGTGACTCTTATTATAGGGTTATTGGTACTTACAATTGGTTCTTTGATTACACCATATTGTGTGAAGTATAGAGAGGTAATGTGAATTTGGTGCTTTCATTTAATAAGGCAAAATTCACTATTGTTCCACTAACAGGCAAGTTATTTGAAGAAGAACGTGTTAAAAATAAATAAATACAAGATGCTTTTGATTTAACTATTGTGTTGATTCCTTATACTCAATGTCAACAATTTGTTCTGTTTCATTATTGAATTTAATATCGATAAATATTCCAAATTCTCGATTGTCTTCTTTTAACCATAATTTAAATTTTTCTACCGAATATTCCGTTCCTTTTTCCCTACCTAAATGAAGAAAATCAATAATTTCAGCTTGGGGATATTTTACTTTTGTCTTCTTCATAGCTATCTTTCCCCACTTAGTATATGGAGGTACTTCTTTTTCAGTTATTATAATATTGTTAGTGTCGATTGTAGAAAAATTATTTATCAATAATATTCCAAAAACTAAAAGAATGGGTATAAGTAATTTCATAATTTAAAACCTTCTTTTTAACAATATCCTTTTCATGATTAATAAATTTATTCAAAAATTCTTGTTTAACTATAGGGAAGGTGGCAAGAGTTAAACAAGCCGAACATCGAATTGTTCGTTTTGTTCTTTTTTACGCAAATATTTTTAGAATATTATGTTATTATTTAAGTGTAGAAATATTAAGCAGTTAGTAGAAGAAGAACTTTTTGTCTATTGTAGAGAAATATTGTACGAAAAATTTTCAATATCTTGTGAAATGAATATTGGGGGAGTAGCTTTTATGATTAAAGAAATTCTTAGATTATATGAACAGGATGAATCAATTCATAATTTATATGTGTCAATATCAAATAGAGAGATATTTAGTTCTCAGGATAAGAAAAGTTCTCATTTAATAAATATTCGTTCAATGACAAAAAGCATCGTTTCACTTTTAATTGGGATTGCATTAAAAAAAGAATTTATAAAGTCTCTTGAAACTCCGATTAATTACTTCCTACCAGGTGCTCCTAATAATATATCTATAAGAGATTTACTTACAATGAGTTCGGGTTTCGATATTGATGACAAAGATTTATATGGACTCGTTCTAAATAGTAATGATTGGGTGAGAGACATTTTAAACCTTCCATTAGCAGGAAAAGGTACATTTAGATATAAAGGAGTTGATTATCACCTACTATCTGCAATAATTAGTAAGTCAACTGGCTTAACGGTGTCCAATTTTGCAAAGACATACCTCTTTTCACCACTTGATATAATAGATGTTGAATGGGAAAGTGACCCACAAGGTATAACTGTTGGGAGTACAGGCTTAAAAATCTCGTTTGAAAGTTTAATAAAAATATCCCAAGTACTTGTTAATAATGGTTTAGAAAATAACAATGAAATTATTCCTAATAATTGGATAAATGTTTTTACTACAAATGGCATCCCAACAAATTTAAGTTACGGTGATTATGGACTTGGATGGTGGATAAAGACATATAAAGATAATATAATTTATCGAGCTTTAGGTTCAGGTGGTCAACAAATTCTCATCTATCCCATTGAAAGGATTTCAATTATTGTAACTGCTGACCCAAAAGCATTTAATCACATAGAGAGTGAAACTTTATCAAATAAGATTCTCGATATAATTACTTCATAAATTCATTGTTGAGAAATGATTTAAATTATACGATTTAATGAAAAAAACTCTACTTCAAGTGTCGTAACCAATTTTAAAGATGCTACCACTAAACGTGTTCACAGCAAATTAGATTCATAATACCTCAGAATAGATAGATTTTTATGAGAATTTCATGATAAAATATTGGTGATAAAGGGAGCACTGCAAATTATTTAGGGTGCGCTTTATAGAGAGGGGGAGTTCGAATTGGTAAATAACCCTGCAGGATTTTGGGTAAGGTTAGGTGCATCTATTGTAGATACAATATTATTAACAATTGTATTTGGGTTTGTGGGTCTTATAATATATAACCAATTCTTCGTTGAAGATTTTTCTGTAATTGACATTTTGGATATGTTGTATTTTTTGTTGCTTCCTATTTTTTGGTATGGCTACACTGTCGGTAAGAGAGTATCCGGTATACGCATTGCTCGTATAGATGGTGAAAAATTGGGTCTTGGAACCATGCTTCTAAGAGATGTAGTGGCAGGTGTAATATATTTAATAACTTTTGGTATTGGTGTTATTGTCAGCGCTTTTATGGTTGGTCTTAGAGAAGATAAACGTTCGATTCACGATTTTATAGCAGGAACCTATGTTACATATGATGAACCTGGGTATGAAGAATAAATATGGTGAAGAGGTGATAGGCTCACCAATGATCATGTCCGCTCTTATCAAGTACAAATCCTATAATCACAAGAGATTATAGTGAAGAAGTTATAGATCATATTGTTGATACTATTAAAAATCAATAGATATCGCTGTTTAGCTGAACAATGATTTTATCTTAAAGTTAAGATTTCGTCCAAAGGGGGGCACCCGGTGAAAAAAAACAGAGAGTTTAAAGATATAATAGCAGGAAAAAAAGGGTTAATAATATCTACGTATATTGGATTTATGTTGATGTTTTATCTGGGGTATATTTTATTGGAAATTTATCGTCTAAATAACTCGGAACAGTGGAGAACTACCAAATTCCTAACGCAAGAAGATATTCAAAGTATTCGAGAGTTAGGGACTTGGACTTCAATTCCTGAATTCTTATTTTTAGGGTTATTTCTACTGGCTTCTATTCTACTCTTTCGTTATCGAAAGAATAAAAGAGTATTAAGCCATTTTATAATTATAAACCTATTCTTGTTTCTTGCCATATTTTTAATAGGATATCTTTTATCAACTTTCATAACAGCACCAATTGGGAATTTAACACAGCCTTTAATTTTACCAACTTTTTTTCTGTTAGTAATGATAGTGATGTATGCTGGTTATATGATGAAAAAGTGGAGAACAGGAAAATATATTAAATAATCTTTCCTTTTAACTAGATGCTTTCCTTCAATAAGGTGAATATCTTGTTCAGCTATAAACCTTGAATTTATAACAAATGCAATTATTTAAATTTTAGTCTTATTTTTTTAGGGGTGATTACATGGAAACATTTGGGAGAGGTTGTTTATACATTATAATTGGTATGGTGTTGTTGTTTATTTTTGCCGTATTTACGCGAAGTTATATTAATATTCCATTCTTCATTGCTATTCCATTGGTGATTTTAGCATTTTATATTGCTAAGAAGAAAACCGATGATAAAAATAAGTAATTCAAGTTTAATAGTGAAAAGGAGCTTGTTATATCAAGTTCCTTTTCTAGTATAATGTGATTTTAGCTTTGGAAAGACTTGTGTTTTGTTATAGTGTACCTCATGGTGGAAACTGTTACGTCAATAGCATACTTATCCTTTTTGACTACCATGAAAAAGACCTATAATAATATCTCGCCCAGGTACTTGCAATTTCTGATAGGATTGTAGGAACGTGGTGTTATCATAAGATACCATTTTCTGCTGAACATCTATTCTACCATTCTCTAGTGTAACGATAGCATAAGGAGCAATTGGTTTATCCTGGCATCCGAGAGAACTAGGGTTTAGATAGGTGGTTTGGCTTCCCTGGAAATAATGATATGGGTGGTGGTGTCCGAAGCATATTAAATCAGCAGGATAATCTGCAAATAGTACTTCCATATTATTTAGGTTAGGATCGACGATGCGGTGAAAAGGATCCTTACTGATGTGTACATGTAACTTGGAAGGATCTATAGAATAATGGATAAACCGAATAGAATAATTCCTTACATTCTTTTTCATTGTCCTTGGTAGCTGATTCATTTTTTCAACGAAAGCGGGATTCATCCTTTCTGCAATCCATTGATGATGTTCTTTAACATGTGCATGACTTTTTGGATGGGGTTCCCCGTTTAAAATTGCTAACACAGATTCATCATGATTGCCGGTAATCATTGACACATCTTTTCTTGTGAATAATTCCTCTAATACTTCATTTGTGTCTGGTCCAATTGCAATCATGTCCCCAAGGCAGTATATATGATGTATACTACCTACTTGATCGATATCATTCAGAACAGCACGTAATGCTGGATGATTCCCATGGATATCGGTTATAATAGCAAATTTCATATTCTATCTCCCTATCATTTACAAATAGAATTTTCTCTTAAATTGACTTAATTGAATTCAACGGACATAGTTCTAGCTCTTCATCAATCTGTGGGATAATATTAACCAATTCTTAGCCATCTCTTCCAAATTCATTCATCTCATCTTCAAACTTTGCTCAATGTCCATATTTCCAAAGCATGCTCCCATTTCATCATTGTAAACATCACTTCTATAAAATAGGTATAAGTAACATATTCATCTTTTTATTATACTACCATAAGTTGGATGTTATAATATTTATAATTTAATTTATTTTATAACTTTCAATAAGGAGAAGGCATATGGATAAAAAATTAATAAGAGTAGGAACGACATATCTACCAGTTCAAGACGTACCAAAATCTGCAGATTGGTATGTAGAAAATTTAGGTGCCAAATTAAACTATATGGATAGTGATAAAGCCATTCTTGATTTTGCAAATCAAAGTTTCTTTCTTGTGAATGCAATGAAAAATCAACGTGGTAACTTTTATGATGCAAGTGGCAAGGAACATTTTTCTTGTACCTTTGAAGTTGATGGATTAGAAAATTTAAAAATTCTACATAACGAATTTCTAACGATGGGAATCGAAGTAGGTGAAATAGAGGATCGAGGTCATACGGGTAGAAATTTTGTGTTTTATGATCTGAACGGAAATAAGTTTGATGTGTGGAGTGAATTAAGCTCTGAATTTAAGAGAAGACATAATCAATAGAATAAGAGGAACACATGACAAAAGACAGCATATTAAACCGGTAGTAAACATAAATGGTCATTCCATCCACTTGGAAAATCCAGGGTTAGTGGTAAAAGTGATGAAACGTACGTTAGAAAAAGTTACTGAAACGCAAACCATAAAATAAATTATTCAGGAGTTGATCGCACATGAAAACAATCGGCTTAATTGGTGGAATGAGTTGGGAGTCAACGGTTGAATATTACCGACTAATCAATGAAGCAGTAAATGAACAATTGGGCGGGCTACACTCAGCCAAATGTATTTTGCATAGTGTAGATTTTGAGGAAATAGAAAACAATCAAGTGAGTGGAGAATGGGAAAAGGCGGGGGCAGTACTTGCAGACGTTGCACAAGGCTTAGAAAATGCAGGTGCAGATTTCATTATTATTTGTACCAATACGATGCACAAGGTAGTTGATTCCATCGAGGAAATCATAACAATACCAGTTTTACATATCGCTGATACAACTGCTGATCAAATCAAGAAGCAGAAAATCCATACCGTTGGATTACTCGGTACAAAATATACGATGGAACAGAAATTCTACAAATCTCGCATCGAGGAACAAGGAATTCATGTTCTCGTACCGAATGAAGTGGAAAGAGAAAAGGGAAATCAGGTAATTTTTGAAGAGCTCTGTTTTGGAACACTAAAAGAATCTTCAAGGAATTATTATAAAAAAGTGATTAATAAATTAGTTGATCGAGGTGCAGAAGGGATTATACTTGGCTGTACAGAAATTGGGTTATTAATTAAGTCGTCTGACGCTAAAGTGCCATTATTTGATACAACGGAAATACATGCATTTGCAGCTGTTAAAAAAGCACTAATATAAAGAAAAAAAGGAGGAGCTAACATGGATTTCCATGATTTTACCGCAGCACAGATACGAATCGCACGTCCTACGGATAAATTTGACGAAGTAATAGATTTCTATGAAAAGGGTGTTGGATTGCCTCGGGTAGGTGATTTTCAGGGACACCGAGGTTATACAGGTGTGATTTTTGGATTGCCAGATCATTCGTATCAATTAGAAATCACCAAACACGTAACGGGAAGTCCGTGCCCTGCACCTACTAAGGATAACTTATTAGTCTTCTATATACCTAATAAACAAGAAGTAGATACAGTAGCTAACCGTTTGCTTGATATGGGATACCAAGAAGTGGAAGCAGAAAATCCTTATTGGCAAGAAAAAGGAATTACTATTGAAGATCCAGATGGTTGGCGAATCGTATTAATGAATACGAGTGGAATCTAAATAATCAAGGAGTGACAGAAATTGGGTTCAAGAATCATGCACCTCATTATTGCAAATGAAATTGCTGATAGACTTTCTATCGGAAATAAACAAGCATTTCTCATAGGAGGTATTGCACCAGATGCGGTATCTCCGAAGGATCTATCCCATTTCTTTGAGGGGGATCATGAGGAATTTACTAGAAAAATAGCTTATGAAAAGTTCTATCAAAAATATCCTTCAAAAGACGAATATATACTTGGTTACTATACTCATCTTATTGCCGATGACATGTGGTTAAAAGGATTCTTCATCCCATGGTTAAAAAATAGAATGGAGAATGAAGAATCTATTTTCGAAAAATACCATGGAGACTTTCGGCTGTTAAATAGTAAATTACTTCATCATTACCAACTAGACGTACAATTACTAGATGGGATGGAACATATAGATTTAATCGATTTAGAAGAAGTTAAGGCAAGTGATGTGAAGGAATTTGTTCCATATGTGAAAGAGGATATGAACTATAGCATGGAAGATCTTGAAGCGAAATTACAAGTGTTTACATTCGAACAAATCAGAGGATATGTGGAGACTTCGGTGGAAAAAAGTTTGTTGAAGCTGAAGGAAATTATGAAGTGATTAATGAATTTAGGTGGTAAAGATGAATGAGATAAAGCAGTTAGTGGTCAACGAATTGGAACTAGCTAAAATAGTACAGCTATATAATAAAGTATGGAATCAAAGGGATCAAGATCGGTATGTCTCTTCCAAGGGTATCTCATCACTGCTGATGAAGGCGATTTAGATATCAATATTGTTAAGTTTATTGTTCAAAAACTAAAAGGTTTTACAAATGGAAAATGCTATTTTTATTATGTTTTGTAGAAGTTGGGTTGGGGAAGAGTTGCTATTTTATGGAGAACTAGATGAGTTATTTACATTAATAAATAATAAGGAGATTGCTTCTTTTCGAACATATTGTTGGTCAGAAGACCGAACATGGCGCATGAATCTAGACTTTGATCTGGATTTCACTTTATTAGGTGAACCAAAGAAATTAGTAGATCAATTAGCTCAATGGAACGATATTGAAATGTTCAAAATAGAAAATTCTACGAGTCTTAGAATATTGAAGATTGAATATGTAACTTATATTAATTTGGAGGTGTATCGTTGACTAACGTTTCCCTTATTACAGTTCTCCATGATCCTAGTGGGAATAATATAAATCTATTTAAAGATATTTACCAAGAAATAGAGAATATCTATTCAGACCTTTTTATTACCGTTAGTGATGAAACTTCAATGGAATGGATCAAGGCATTACAGGATAGCAAATTTAATGTGAAAGTTATTCCTAAAAAAGGTGCGGCAAATGCTAGAAGAGAAGTAGTCAAATTTGGATTATCTAATAATAGTGACCATTACCATTACGGAGATTTTGATAGAATCCTAGCTTGGTAAACCTATAATTTAAAAGAATTGAAAAAAATAGTAACAGAAATATCAAAATATGATTATTTGATATTAGGTAGAACGCAACGAGCGTTTCAAACTCATCCAGTCGAATGGGTAGAGACAGAAAAAATCACGAATAAGATTTGTTCGCTAGAATTGAACAGAGAGGTGGATATAACTGCAGGTTCTTGTTCCTTCTCTAGGGTAGCGGCGGAGTATATAAGCTCCTATTCGCAGGAGAAAATGACAGATGCCGAGTGGGGAATGATTATTTATCGAATTGCAGGATTAAAGGTGGATGCCTGAAAAGTAGATGGACTGGAATATCGTGAGGAAATAAATGGTGTTCATACGAAAACAAACAATGTGGAAACGTGGCTTAGTCGTTTAAGGTTAAGTATGATCATAAGCGAAACGGCACATAGCGTAGGAAAGTAGATAAGAATTTCGTGAATACAGGAGGGCTATCTTGAACGAAAAGAGCTTCATGCTGCTTGAGACCGCTAAAAAATTTATAAACCAATTAAATCTTGATATTATGTATGCTTCTATTGGTGGTTCCGTTGGGAGAGGAAATGCGGATGAGTTTAGCGATATCGATTTGACTGTGTACACAAAAACAATAGCAGACGATATTGCTCAAAACATTTCTTTTCATCAGAACATTATTCAACTAGACATAAAGCACACGGATGAACTACCAAATAAAGAGAGGATTATAGCGTCTCCTTGGAATTATAGGTTTTTATATGAATCTGCTGTTATTGAAGATACGGGTAATAGGTTTGCAGAAATTAAAGATTGGGCTGTGAATTATTATTCCTCTATTGAGGGGAGAAAACATGTAATTGAGCAAGTATGTAATATTGTGAAAGAAAGAACCCAACATGCTTTTAATAGTTTAAAAAAGGGGAAACATTATTCTGCAACAATTGCAGCTACTGGATCGTGGACAGAATCTGCATTATTATTTTTATTTATAAATTGTAATTCGGTAGACGCAGGAAAATTAATCCGAGAAATTCAGAATGTTGAAGATCATTATAATACGGTAAAGATTGTATCACCATTTTTTAATGAAGTTAAGGTGAAAGAAATAATCCATATTATGAAACAGTTTCGGTATCACTTACGTAATCAAGCATACTCATTTGAATTTGGAATAGATGAGATTCAGGATCTACTATTTGAAATGAAAGCAAAACGATTATGTAAGAAAGATGAAACAGTTACTCTCTTGTGGCAAGCATATAGTGAAGCGCTATGGCTTTATTTTGAAACATCAAATGGATTGTATTTCGATGATTACTTTGAGATGTTACCGAAAAATATAAGGCAAGGATTATCTAGAATTGGATTTACACCACTCAAAGAAGAGCAGATAAAAATCTTGAACCAGTTGAGTGATGACCTCCTCAACCTTTGCAAAAATATGATGAAATAATCATTCTATAGAGGAGAAATAACATGCTTAAATACACAATAGCTTTTATCAAACGAGGAGAAGAAATCCTGCTACTAAACCGAGAATCTTCAACTTGGATGGGAAGTTGGAACGGTGTAGGTGGAAAGATTGAAAAAGATGAAACGCCAACGGAATGCATTATACGAGAAATAAAAGAAGAAACAGGATTAAAAGTAGAAAGTGTAGATTATAGAGGAACTGTAACATGGAATGTAAATTCACTAAACGTAAATAGTGGGATGTATGCTTTTGTTGTTGAACTTCCTAGTACATATCATTATTATACTCCTATAAAGACAGTTGAGGGGATCTTAGATTGGAAAAAGGTAGACTGGATCTTTCATCCGGAAAATACAGGGGTTGCAAATTTGAATTATTTTCTTTCACAAATACTAGATAATGATGAAATTTATAATTATCATTTTAGTTATCGAAATGGTGAGGTGCATGAGTTTAAAACGTCTTCAATTGTTGATAATCTTGAAACCATCTAATTCTCTATTTCGTATAATAAGAAAACAACAGGTGGTGGAATAACTTGGATATAGGCATTTGGGTTGCTATTGCAGTTGCCATTGCTGCTGCAATTGGGTTATTAGGAAACCGTAGAAAAAAGAAGTAGTTAAAATGGGGTTGGTTTGATGAAAGAATGGTATGGAGCGGCAGGAGTTTGCGTAAATGAAAATAATGAGATCCTAATGGTTAAACAAGGAACTCCAGAAGAAGAAAAGACTTGGTCTGTTCCATCTGGTGGGAAGGAAAATGGAGAAACGTTTGAGGCATGTTGTATACGCGAGGTTAACGAAGAAACTGGATACCATGTAAATATTATCCGACTACTATTTGCCAAAAAGAGCACTTCAGATGGTTACCATACTGAAGTGCAATACTTTGAAGTACAAGCATATGGTGGCGAAGCAGAAATTCAAGATCCTGACAATCTAATCTATGAAATTGGTTGGAAATCTGTGGAGGATATTACGAATTTAGAGCTTACATACCCAGGGGACAGGGAAATATTAATTGATTTTATAGAATCGAAAAAGGATTTGGAGGCTCATCATGATTGGGAAAGATATATTAAATAGATTTGATTTTAAAGTGGATTACGAACCAAATAGTATTTACCCCTTTTCACCTGTTTACAAAATAAGTGATAAGGAAAAAGAATATATTATAAAACGGACACAAAAGCACCCGGAACCCTTAATAGCGTTTACAAAAATGTTACATGAAAAAGGAATAAATGTCGTTACACCGGTAGAATTACACGTAGAAAACCCACAAAAATTGGATGATGAAACCTATGTAGTCTATCCTTTTATTGACGGAACTACATATACCGGCAAAGAAGACGAAATCTATCAATCTGGTAAGTTATTTGGAAAAATACATGCACTATCACCTGATCAAAATATATTTGAATTAGGCAAATATGATGTGTTTGATTTCACTGGTGAAGAGATCGAAGAAAGTGTTGCTGAAATAGCGAAGCATGCCTCTTTAGTTAATTTTAAGTTAGATAGCAATAAATTGAAGGAAAAGTTAATTCAAATTGTATCCCAGCAAGATGATTTACAAAACAGTGGACTAGTCTCTATTGCTACACCGCATGATTATAAAGCAAATAATTTAGTGTTTACCCCCTCTCTTTATTTGATTGATCCAGATAATGCCACTTGGATTCCAAGAATTTTTGATCTAGCATTAGCACTATTTTTATTTCATAATGAATTAGAAAGTGCACCCGATCGAATGTTTACCCCTTCCGAATGGAAATTATTTATGTCAGGTTATAAAGAATACGTCACATTAAGTCAAATCGAAATAGCATATTGGAATCGTGCGATAGAACATGTTTTCTTGGATGAAGTGATGTGGTTAATGGCTGAATATAAAGAGGACTGGGAAAACCCATCACAACAGAAGTTATTTAGAGACCTTCTTGAGGTATTGTTTGATAGCTCTCAATACCGTATAAGTTAAGGGGGATGATCATGAAAATTGTACATACGACAGACTATGAATTAATTGCTGAACTAAATAAACCTGTTCATGATTTACATACAAGTTTATACCCGGAGTACTTCAAAGGATAGAACAAAGATACGATAACAAATGCCTTTAAAGCGATTATGGCTAATGAGCAAAATATGTTTTTTGTCGTCAAGGATAATAAGGAAAGTGTTGGCTATGTTTGGGCAGAGGTAAGAAATTACAAGGAGAATGCATTTCGAAAAGGATATCAAGCTGTGTTTGTCCACCAAATTTGTGTGAATCAAACGGACAGAAAGAATGGTTATGGCTCGAAATTAATGGAGAGGGTCTATCAAATAGCGGAAAATAATAATATAGATATCATAGAGTTAGACTATTGGATTGGAAATGATGTCATGGAACGCTTTTGCACGAAACATGCTTTTAAAAAACACCGTGAATTTGTTTTCAAACGGATGGATTGGTCAGCATCAAAATAGGTAGTATCAATGTTGAAGGAGACATTCTTACATGATTCATCTAAAATCCGTTTCGGTTAATAATTTGATACATGAAAGTCATTATAAAATTGACTAGGGATCTTAAATCACCCAGAACGATTTTTGAGACATCTTTAACATAAAACTTAAGTAAATTTTTTCTAATTATTGAAACTTTTCTCATGGTTAATTCGTCTAATATATATACACTTTTGTAATTTTATATTCTACATGTAATTACCGGTAAATGTACCAGTTAATCAGTGGTTAGAAATATAAAGTAGGGATGACGATTGTTTTTCGGGGAGGAGAAAATGAGAAAATATTTAACTGTTTTTGTTTTCATTGTCATAATTGCATCAGGTTGTTCCCATTCCACCTTAAAGGAGGCAATTAATAGTAGCGGTTTATCAGAACATGATGAACCAGAGATATTGTTTCAAAACGATGATGATGGTATTGTCATATTTCTAACAAAGGATGCAGAAGGTAGTTATATCGTATGTCGAAGTGAATATTCTTTAAAGAACGAACGGTATAAAGTTGAGACTAGTGATCCTTTCACAAAAAAAGTGGATATCGTAAATAGAAATGAATTTTTAACCGTAGATTTGATCGAGGATGGTTCAGATAATCCAATACGGATTGTTTGGGGTGGGGTTTTCCATTATCCTCAAGCTGAAAAAGTAGAATATATGATTAAAGATAAAGAAGGAAATTCCTTACATCAAAATAGTACGGATATTAATAGTAAACATATTTTTCTGGATAAATTACCTGATCATATAGAGGACACTGATGATATTACGTTTCAGGTATTAGATAATGAAGGTAATGTGTTATTCGATCAAAGTTAGAAAAAATCCTCAAGAGAATCTATTAGGATTCCATTGAGGATTTTTTCTTTATCCGATGGCCAAGCTGCTTGAAAGTGAAACAAATAAGTGTGGTATTCTTTCTCATACATTCCTATCGTTAATTAGTAAAAATTACAATTTTATATTCAACGATTATTGGGAATTTTAGAAGGTATGGTGTATTGAGGGAGGTTCATGATGGAAAAGTCTGAAACGGAAGAAAAGAACATGAAATGGTGGCAATTATCCTTGTTCGGAGTCGGCTGTACGATTGGTACAGGCTTCTTTTTGGGGTCTAGTGTTGGGATCCAATTAGGTGGACCGTCCATTCTAATCGCATTTCTTTTAGCGGGAATTGCCACATATATTGTGTTCGATGCATTAGCTAAATTAACAGCAAAACATCCTGAAAAAGGGGCATTTCGTACCTATGCCAAGCAAGCATACGGTCATTGGGCAGGGTTTAGCATTGGTTGGATGTATTGGTTTGCTGAGATTTTGATTATGGGAAGTCAGTTAACAGCGTTGTCTATCTTTTCTCGATTTTGGTTTCCGAACATTTCCTTATGGTTATTTGCGCTAGGCTATGCCTTGTTAGGGATTTTTGTGTTGTTAATCGGTGCAAAAGGCTTAAGTCGAATCGAAAATATTTTTGCAGTCATGAAACTTGCTGCCATTATTATGTTTATTGTTATTGCAGGTGCCTTTGTTTTCGGTTTGGTAGATGGTGTTAAACAGCTAAATATGCCAAGCTCGGTAAGTGAGTTTTTTCCCACTGGATTAATGGGGTTTTGGGCATGTTTCATTTTTGCCTTCTATGCATTTGGAGGTATTGAAGTAATGGGATTAATGGCAATCCAATTAAAAGAACCAAAGGAAGCACCGAAATCGGGAAAAGTAATGATTTTATCCCTTGTCATTATCTATGTGATATCACTCGGACTAGCCTTATCGTTAGTATCTTGGGACATTTTTCATACGAAGGAGAGCCCGTTCATTGTTGCACTAAAGGATTTTGAATTAGGATTTGTTCCACATATTTTTAATGGTGCGTTAATTATTGCCGGTTTTTCAACGATGGTTGCATCCTTCTTTGGCGTTACTACGATCCTGGTATCATTAGCACAAGATGGAGATGCCCCTTCTTTTTTCGCAAAGAAAGGGAAATTAGCTGTACCGTTTCCTGCATTAGGAATTCTGATTATCGGACTCGCAGGATCCATCGTGATGTCACTTGCATTACCAGACAAAATTTATACGTATATCACAACAGGTGCCGGGCTAATGCTCCTATATAATTGGTTATTTATTATATTATCTGCTAAAAAATTGCAGAAAGTAACGTTAAAACAGAAGTTTAAATACTATTTTGGAATGACTTTATTATTTGTTGGGATAAGTGGAACACTTATTGATAAAACAAACCGACCAGGATTTTTTATTAGCCTTGGGATTATTATCCTAATCGGTAGTGTTGCATTTTTCATGAATCGAAAATGGAAAAAAGAAGCAAAGCATATTTAATACTTTACTAAAATGATGATACCTTGCGTCCCGAAATAGATTCCGAATCCAATTAATGCTAGTCCAGAAATAATCGCAATACCGGTAAGCATGCGTTCATTTAGTACTTTCCGGAAACTGCTTGAGACAGCTGCCATTACAATATCCCAGGATAATAAGCCAATAAAAATCGCTCCACTATATAGAATTAGTGCTTGATAACCATATTGGGTTGCCGTTTTTGCAAGTACTGAACCATAGATTCCTAACCAAAAAAGGATCGTTAACGGATTGGTTATGGACATGATGAACCCAGCAAGAAAAGATTTGTGTAATGGTTCGGTACTTCTTTCATGGCTTGCTTTTACTGTTTTTGCGCTTACCATACTTTCTATCCCCGTATATATCAATACAAATCCTCCAAATAACCATAGAAACGTTTTTACAAATGGTGTATCGATGACATGAACAACACCTAAATATACAATTAACATGTAGATGGCATCTGCAGTTATTGCTCCTAATCCCACAAACCATGCAGGGAAGAATCCACCTTTTATTCCACGGTCTAATTGTGCAGCATTTACCGGTCCAATTGGTGCTGCTAATGATAATCCTAGTAAAATATAACTGAAGAAAATATTCAATTTGTACACTCCTTTTGTGCTGTACTAGTCTTTCTATTTCTATTCAGTAAAAAGTGCTTGTACAACTAAAAAATGTTAGAAAAAGGATATTTGCACTAACATATCGAATAATTATTATAGGAATGGGGGGAGCGGATGGATAGTAAAGAATTAATCGTTCGTGTGTTAGGGGATAAAGTAGAGAGCTATTCCAGGGTACAAGGAGGAAAAGACAGTACAGTTTGGAAGGTTAGTTGTAGCGATAACAAGCAGTATGCATTACGTGTGTTGCCTGTGAATAGACATCATCAGTTTGTACAAGAAAAATACGTGATGCAATTAGCAGCTGATCACGGGATTCCGGTACCGAAAATACATCAAGTGGAATGCATCGAATCTTTTACGATCATGCTGGCAGATTGGCTGCCTGGGAGAACTGTTTTTGAAGAAATACTGTCTAATCCAGGGCAGGTTGATACCATTGGTTATGAATTTGGTAAGGTGCATGCAAGGATTCATGCTATAAAAGGTTTCGACGTCTCTTGGCGTGATTGGTTTACTGCAGAGAATGAGACGGAGCAAGAATTAAAAATGCAGATTGCTACTAGCATGCCAACACATGATGTACTACTTCACCTGGATTATCATCCATTGAATGTCACGACAGATGGAACCAACATAACTGGTGTAATAGATTGGATAAATGCTTCCACAGGAGATTTTCGATATGATGTAGCACGTACCTTATCAATATTACGAACCGAAGCACCTAAACTTATTGAGGCCACTACACTTGAAGTATTTGAGGAAGCTTGGAGGAGTGGTTATGAGAGTGTGAACGGTGAAATTGGTGATGTAGATCTATTTTTGAAGTGGGCTGATGTACGAATGGAAAGGGATAATTTGGAAAGAGATGCATAATCATTATTATGGAATTTTTTTTGAAATGGGGTTAATTCGTGAACTTAGTAACTAAAAAGATGACTGAAAAAAATGCAATCGATATCCTCACATGGAAATATGAAAAACCCTATGATCTCTACAATAATGTGTTAAGTGGAGATGCTATTCTTGAGCTTTTAGATGGCTCCTATAAAGTCATTACAGATACACATAATCGTACGGTAGGTTACTTTTGTTTGGGTAGAGCTGCTCAAGTACCAGCTGGGGATCAATTTCAAGTGTATAAAGCGGATTGTATCGATGTAGGGATAGGTATGAAGCCGGAATTGACAGGTAAGGGGAATGGTGAGAAATTTTTCTCCCATATTCTTGAATCGATTTATCAGGAGCATCCAAACACGGACATTCGTTTAACGGTCGCAACCTTTAACGAACGGGCAATCCATCTCTATGAAAAATTTGGGTTTATCCGTTTGCAAACGTTTAATAGAGAAACAACGGAATTTATCACAATGATCAAACACAAAGGGTGAAAACATGAAAATAAATGGTATAAATCATTTACTGTTCTCTGTTTCCGACTTAGAAACTTCTATCAACTTTTATCAGCAAGTGTTTGACGCAAAGCTATTGGTGAAAGGAAGAAATACTGCCTATTTTGATTTACATGGATTATGGCTGGCGTTAAATGTGGAGGAAAACATCCCTCGAAATGAAATTCATGAGTCGTATACCCATATTGCTTTTACGATAGATGAGGAAGACTTTCTGGAAACATTTGATAGACTGGAACAATTAAATGTAACTATTTTGACCGGACGACCTAGAGGTAAAAGAGACAAACAATCCATATACTTTACAGATCCAGATGGACATAAATTTGAATTTCATACGGGAACATTGGATGATAGATTAGCCTATTATAGGCAAGCAAAGCCACATATGGAGTTTTATAATTAGAAATAGAATTGGGTTATTGCTACCAATGACGAACAGATAGATACAATCCAAATTCGAATTTGGAGGGTTACGATGTATAAAGTAATATTAACGGTATTGTCAATTTCTGCTGTAGTGTTAATAGCATATGCTGGATGGTCAATATATAACATATTTACAGACGAGGAAGATAAAGCGGATGCAATACATGTGGATTCCGACAAAGAGTTAGCGGAGCTTGAAGACCAACGTATCGAAATACAAGGATCCATTTCGGAAGAGGACTTGGATCAATATGAAAATAAAAACTTAAATCCTTTTGGGCAAGCAAAGGAAATGAATGAGCTAACTGACAATATTTATCAGGAATACATACATGGGATGTCACACCAAAAAGTCATTGCAAGTGAAAAATGGGGTTTTTATGAAATTCATCTATCAAGAGTGCAGTGGCTGTTAGATGGTTTGAATGAAGTAAACTTGGAGTATGAAGACGTGTACCGGAGTATATTAGAAAAGTGGTTGAGGGGAGATTTTTCGACTGCAGATGCTGACCATAATAGAATTTGGCAAATACAAGGTGGAACGATCGGAGAAGCAACCGGTGTTTATAGTCCAGAAGAAGAGAAGGCGTATTTGGAAAGCCAGTCCAGTAATTAGTTAAGATAAGAATATGGATCGCCATAATCATTTCCTACCTGTATAGACTTTTGGTATGATAAACATAATTAAAACAATTAGTGTGTTACTAATTGTTTTTTCTTTACTATAGCAATGATGGAGGAATGATCATGGACAAGACTTGGTGGAAAGAAAGTGTTGTATATCAAATATATCCGAGAAGTTTCAATGACAGTAATGGGGACGGAATCGGTGATATAAAAGGGATTATCGAAAAATTGGATTATTTAAAAGAACTCGGAATAGATGTCATCTGGCTATCACCTGTATATCAATCGCCAAATGATGATAATGGTTACGATATTTCAGATTACCAAGCCATTATGGATGAATTTGGAACGATGGCAGATTGGGAGGAACTATTAGATGAAATCCATCATCGTGGGATGAAGTTAATTATGGATTTAGTTGTGAACCATTCCTCAGATGAACACGCTTGGTTCCGTGAATCGAAAAAATCAAAGGATAATCCATACCGAGATTATTACATATGGCGCCCTGGAAAAAACGGAAATGAACCGAATAATTGGCAATCAACCTTTAGTGGTTCTGCTTGGGAATATGATGAAAATACGGATGAATATTTTTTGCATATATTTAGTAAAAAGCAACCAGATCTTAACTGGGAGAATCCGAGACTGCGGGAAGAAGTTTACCAGATGATGCGTTGGTGGCTTGATAAAGGGATTGATGGATTCCGGATGGATGTAATCAATTTTATTTCCAAAGTACCAGGATTACCAGATGCACCGAATCCAAATGGAGAAAAATATGTATCTGGAACGAAATATTTTAAAAATGGGCCACGAATTCATGAATTTTTACAAGAGATGAATCAAGAAGTACTGGGTAACTACGATATCATGACAGTCGGTGAGATGCCTGGAGTAGATGTGGAAGAAGCGAAAAAGTATACCGACTTAACTCGTGATGAATTACAAATGGTTTTCCAATTTGAGCATATGGATTTAGATTCCGGCCCGAACGGTAAATGGGATTTGAAACCATTAGATCTAAGGGATTTAAAAAACAGCATATCCAAATGGCAAACTGGTTTGCATGGTGTTGGCTGGAATAGTTTATATTTGAATAACCATGATCAGCCTAGGATTGTATCCCGATTTGGTAATGATGCAGCATATCGCGTGGAATCTGCAAAAATGCTCGGTACGTTCTTGCATATGCTGCAAGGTACACCATATGTTTACCAAGGGGAAGAAATTGGCATGACAAATATAAAGTTTGATTCCATTGATGCGTATAAAGATATCGAAATACTGAATATGTACAATGAGAAAGTAGTCGAAGGTAACGGGGACCCTAATAAGGTTATGGAATCCATTTATGTAAAAGGAAGAGATAATGCTCGTACACCTGTCCAGTGGGATGATTCCGAAAACGGTGGATTTACAACAGGTGAACCATGGTTACAGGTAAATCCGAATTATAAAGAGATCAATGCCAAACAAGCAGTAGCAGACCCGAACTCTATTTATCATTATTATCGTCAACTCATTGAACTTCGTAAAAAACATGAGATTATTGTGTATGGGGATTATCACTTGATTTTACCTGACCATGATAAAATCTATGCCTACATGCGTACGTATGAAGGTGAGAAATTACTCGTAGTAACGAATTTTAGTGAAGAACAAGTAGAATTTATGCTCCCACATGATGTATCATTTGAGGTGAAAGAGAGATTAATCGGAAATTATGATAGTTCTGAAATGAACGATGTGACTTCGTTTATGTTAAAGCCTTATGAGGCACGGGTTTATAAGGGAGAATAGGTGAATGAAACAACTGCTCAAGTTATTAGGAAACTTGGGCAGATTTTTTGTATGATTCGAACTGTGGCGTGGCTCAACTATGAGAGAGAGTAGATCAACAGCTGTATTTTATATTAGTGGAAAAAGTTGTGCTACAATTATAGTATTATTATCAAATAGAGGTGTTATGATGAAAACAATGAAGCTAGGAACGAGTGATATAAACGTATCGAACATTTCGTTAGGGTGTATGCGCATGAGTAGTTTATCAAAAGAAGGTGCTGCGAATGTCATCAAACATGCGATGGAATTAGGAATTGATTTCTTTGACCATGCCGATATTTATGGTGGCGGAAAGTCTGAGGAAATTTTTGCTGAAGCTATCCAAATGAATCCTTCTGTTAGAGAGAAAATGGTTCTGCAGACAAAAACAGGCATTCGAAAGGGCTTCTTCGATTTTTCAAAAGAACATATTGTAGACTCTGTTGATAAAAGTCTTCAACGATTACAAACAGATTATATCGATATCTTGCTTCTTCACCGCCCTGATACACTTGTTGAACCTGAAGAAGTTGCGGCAGCATTTTCCGAGTTGAAGGAAAGCGGCAAAGTACGTCATTTTGGGGTAAGTAACCACAATGCAATGCAAATTGAATTGCTAAAAAAATATGTGGAACAAGATTTAATTGTGAATCAATTGCAATTCAGTATTATGCATACTGGCATGATCGATACTGGATTAAATGTAAATATGAAGAATGCAAATGGTATCGATCGAGATGGAAGTATCCTGGATTATAGTCGATTACATGATATGACCATTCAAGCTTGGTCCCCATTCCAATATGGATTTTTTGAAGGTGTTTTTGTAGATAATGATCAGTTTCCTGAATTAAATACGAAGCTCCAGGAAGTTGGAGAAAAATATGGAATTTCCAAATCAGCAACAGCGATTGCCTGGATTTTAAGACACCCTGCAAAAATTCAACCCGTAGTAGGATCAATGAATCCAAATCGTTTAATAGAAATTGCCAAAGCATCAAAAGTCGAAATGACGAGAGAAGAATGGTACGGGATTTACCGTGCTGCCGGTAATGAATTACCTTAATGAAGTATAGTGGGATATTTATCTTAAGATCTGGGAATATCGGACACACAAAGTAAACCATTGCCCAAACGTCGGAGACCATTGCTCGCTCAGCATAGTTACCGCTCATGTGCATCGTAAATATTTTACAAAAGTATGAATTATTTTTGACTTCAGATCATTTGTTAACTACAATAAAGATAATTGAATACGAAAAATATTAGGTTGATTTCATGATCACGTCTGAAATCATTAATAGGGAAGTCCGGTGCAAATCCGGCGCGGTCCCGCCACTGTAAATGGGAGTTATCTATTAAGTTACCACTGTCTTCGGATGGGAAGGTGATAGATAATGTTGAACATAAGCCAGGAGACCTGCCTAGTATTTTACGCCATTCAACCTACGCGGATAGGGAGGTGTGCTTGCACATGTTTTATGATAGGTTTACCTATACATAGCGTCGCTAATCATATAACCGTTCATGCATCCCTATATAAGGGGTGCTTTTTTTAATGAAATTAAACCGGAGGATGATGAAGCGATGCAAAAAATTATAAAAAAGCAACTTGCAGTATTATTTACCGTTCTTTTAGTAGTTAGTAATCTAGTCTTTTTACAACCACAAACTAGTTATGCAGCAACGTTAGAAAATGCGGTTACAATCATAGCACTTGATGAAGATGGAGAAACCGTTCTTCCATTAACTGCAATGCAAATCGAAGAGGGAGATACCGCGTTCGATGTTCTGATTCAAGCTGGAGAAGAGCATAATGTAGAGATTACGTATGATGAATTTGATTTTGGTAACATGATCACAGGAATTGGAGATGCCGTTCAAACGGATTCACTTTGGTGGTCTTTTAATGTGTATGGGCATGGCCCGGATGTTGGTGCTTCTGGATATGAGGTTGAAAATGGTGAACACATCTTGTTCACGTTAACTGATAATTTTACTCCTTCTGTTCCTGTTACAGTATCAGCAATTGCTGAAGATGGAAGCACTATTATAGGCGAAACAGAGGTAACCCTAATGGAAGGTGCGAGTGCATACGATGCCTTGTATCAAGCTGCGATAACCAATGACAAAACATTAGAAATCGCAGTAGATAATGAATATTTTACATTTATACAAAATATCGGAAATACGGAACTAGAGACAAATGATTATTGGCAAGTAGCAGTCAATGAAGAGCCATTAATGGCGAGTATTGTTGCACATCAGGTTCAGCCTGAAGAACATGTACAGTTGACTATCCAATCATATGAAGATACTGGAGACGGTTCAACGGAAGATGAAAAAGAAGAAACAACTGATAATGTTTTACCGGAAATAACGAATAAAATCATTCAAGATAACATTAGTGAAATCACTACGTATATTGCGAATAACAATATTGCTATGGAATATGGTAATGAATGGTGGATTTGGGGAATAGCTCATACCGATCAAGGAATACCATCGTCCTATGTGGCAAGCGTAGAACACCGAGTGAAAGAACTAGAAGGGGAATTCCGTAACGTATTTGATTTAGAAAAAGTAATTATTGGATTATCTGCTGCTGGGACAGACGCGACTGATGTTGCTGGATACAATTTAGTGGATAAACTTGTACAGCACAGAAGTTTTGAAAATCCATCTATTAATATGGCAATCTATGGTTTATTAGCGATTGACAGTGGCGACTATCAAGTTTCCGATGAAGTTAGAAATCTATTTATCGATTTAATCATGGATAAAGAGTATGACGTTGGTGGATGGGCACTATTTGGTGACAGACCAACTGCGGATATTACAGGAATGGTGTTAACAGCACTAGCTCCTTATCAAGATCGTCCAGCAGTTTCAGCAGCGATTGAACGAGCAGTTACCTACTTATCGACAGAACAGGATGAAACAGGTGGATACTTTGAAGTTTTCAATGGTGGGGATTCTAGTGAATCAGTATCCCAAGTGATAACTGGTTTATCCTCCATTGGCATTGACCCTACAAGCGATGCATTCACGAAAGATGGTGGAAATCTCGTACAGCATTTATTGAAGTTTAAGCAGAGTGATGGGGGATTTAGTCATATTATTGATGATGATTATTCAATGGGTATGTCTACACAACAAGCGTTTCTTGCATTCCTTGCTTATCAAAAGTTTGTTCTCGGAGACGGAAAAACGGTCTATCAATTTACACCATCTCTAGACGAAGAAGATACGGAAGACGCGACTGATACTGAAGATGAAACTGGTAATGATGTTGAAAAGGGAAGCTCAGATAATGAAAAAGAAACCGATGATGGTACAGGTAAGGAAGAAAATAATGAGGAATCTAGTTCAGATAAACAAGAATCAGAGAAAAACCAGGAAGAAACAGGCAAGGAGGAAACCGTTGGCAAAAAACTTCCTCATACAGCTACCAACACAATGAATTTCTTGCTGTTTGGATTCATGTTATTACTGTTAGGGAGTACTGTTTTATGGCTAAATCGTAGAACGAAAGCTTAATTTGGTGAAGGATTCCCCCATCAGCAATGGGGGATCTCCTCATCTTGGAAAGGAGAGCTCGAGATGAGACGCTTTTTTTTCATTATACTTATCACACTGTTCACGATAATTACAACCGGTTGTGCAAAGGATGAAGTTGTTTCCCAAACAAATGTTTCAGATCATGCGACAAAGCGTGTAGAAGTTGTTAACCACCACCAGCTGGCTGTTGGTGAAAAAGAACATCAAGAAGTTGAGGAGGAAAAAGAAGAGCAGGCAGAACAAGAGTTATCGGTACGTAGTGAAGATATAACAGAAACGAATAAAGATGAATCAACGGCTCAGTCAGCAAAAGAAAACAATTCTAAGAGTACAAAGGAAGATCGTAATAATACATCAAGTAAGCAGGAATCTAAGAAAAAAAATAACTCTGATCTTGAAGATAAACCTGTAGAAGAAAAAGGATCAGAAACGAAAGAAGAACCAAAAGAGGAAGTACAAAAACCGAAGGAAACAGTAACCTTCTCTATTACTACTGGGGATGTACGAGGTGTCATCCTGTCATCTACAGAGGTTTCCGTCTATGAAGGTGATACAGTATTAGACGTCACTCGTAGAATTACAAAGGAAAAAGGAATCCAGCTGAGTGTTCGTGGTTCGGATGCAACAGCTTATGTGGAAGGGATCGATAATTTATATGAATTTGATGAAGGTCCTTTAAGTGGTTGGTTAATTCGAGTTGATGGTGTTCTGATCGATCGAAGTACGGGGATCTATCCGATTGAACCAGGTCAAACGATCAAATGGATCTATACAACAAATTATTTGGAAGACGGTTTTGATTGATGATTAGAGGAATACGATCTTTTCATCCATTGGTATTGCTCATTTTCTATTGTTACGTGATTACGAGTCTCATGTTGTATCAGCATCCTTTTTTTCTCGTAACGGCTTTCTGTTTGATAATTAGCATGAACGTTATGCTAGACAGTGGTGTACAGCTGAAACGTTGGAGAAAAATGCTATTGTTGATGAGCTTGTTCATCTTACTTCTAACTCCATTATTCAATCGACGAGGAAACCATATTTTATTTTATTTGTTTGGAAATCAAGTCATGCTGGAGGCTGTGATTCAAGGCATCATGATAGCATTAACTTTGGTCAGCATACTAGCAATGTTTCTCACATTTAATTTGGTCATGACAGCTGATAAATTTCTCTTTTTATTTTCCAAATGGTTCCCACGATGGGCGATGCTTATCTTAATATCCATGCGATTTGTACCGTTGTTACGAAAAAGATTAACCGAGATCGAGCAGGTACAGCAAGTGAAGGGACTGTCCATTAAACAAGGTACGTTGAAGCAACGAGCAAAAAATGGGATGCTGCTTATCCAAATTTTACTTACCTTTTCACTAGAAGAGTCTATCCAAACTGCTGATTCAATGTCAGCAAGAGGGTATGGGCTAGGGAAAAGGAGTAAGTATCAAGCATACACGATGAAAAAACTTGATTGGGTTGTACTTCAAGTGATGACGTTTTTATTTGGTTTGATTTTATTTGGATGGTGGCTTGGGGACGGTGTTTTATCCATGCTACCAATATTAGAGTCTATATGGTTAAGCGGTAGAGAATGGTTTTACTATTTGATTTGGTGCGTCCTTATTGGCATTCCTATTTTTGTAGAAGGAAAGGAAGTTCTCAAATGGAAATTCTATCAGCAAAAAATATAACGTTTAATTATGCAGGATCCCAACATAAGGTGTTGGACGGTGTTGAATTTTCTGTTGAGAAAGGTGATTTTCTATTAGTTTGTGGACCATCAGGAAGTGGAAAGTCCACTTTACTGCGTTTGCTTAAAGAAGATGTAGCACCTCATGGAAAGCTTAATGGTTCCATTTTGTATAACGGTGCACCAATAAATGAGTATGATCGATTGAAGGTAACGCAGGAAATAGGGATGGTTTTTCAAGATCCAGAGAATCAAATTGTCATGGAGCTTGTTCTGGATGAGCTCCTTTTTGGGATGGAAAATATGGGATTCACAACGGAACAAATGCGAAAGAAGTTAGCGGAAATGGTTCATTTTTTTGGCTTGAGTGATTTAGTTGGTAAAAAGACTGACAAACTATCTGGCGGACAGAAGCAATTAATTAACTTAGCCTCGGTATTATTATTAGAACCTACTATCCTATTACTCGATGAACCTACCGCACAGTTAGACCCTATTGCTGCAAAGGAATTTATTTATTCACTCAAACGGCTAAATGAAGAATTTGGCATTACGGTCATCATGGTGGAGCATCGTTTGGAGGAATTATTCGCCATTGCAAACCGGGTTATAGTATTAGACGAAGGAAAAATCGTTGTCGATTCAGATCCAAAGGAAGCCATATATCGGATGCACGCGAATATGCGTCATTATTTACCAAGTACTGCCTTACTGTATTTGGATATTAGTAACGATTTTCAACAGGAAAAAATTCCGCTATCTGTGAAGGCAACGAAGCAGTGGTTGTCAACGCAAAACATTGCATTTTCACAAGGACAAGATGAGACTTTGCCTTATAAAGAACCGCTTGTGGAATTGAAGGGGATTGATTATCAGTATTCTAAGCATGAAGCGCCAGTATTATACAATTTATCCTTTTCGATCAATCGGGGCGAGTGGATGGCGCTTGTTGGTGCTAACGGAACAGGGAAAACGACGTTATTGAATATTTTCGGTGGTATGATCAAGCCACAACATGGTTCAATAACATATAACGGGAAAAAAGTGAGAAAAATAGATTCCACACAAATAGGGTACTTGCCACAAAATCCTAAAATCTTTTTTGTGCAAGATACCGTACGAAAGGAATACCAACAGATTGCCCTTACCTATCAGAAGAAAGAGAAAGAAATTACTTACCTTGTTGAGAAATTTCAGCTGAATGATCTACTAGATAGGCACCCGTATGATCTAAGTGGCGGGGAGCTACAGAAGGCAGCATTAGTCGGTATCTTATTGAGTAAACCATCCTTACTATTGGTCGATGAACCTACAAAAGGAATGGATCCTGATTTCAAAAAGGAATTCGGTACATTGATGCAAGGGCTAGTTGCGGATGGTTTAACGATTCTGATGGTTACCCATGATATTGAATTTGCAGCAAGCTATACGACGAGATGTAGCATGATATTTCAGGGAAACATTACGGTAACAGAGCCAACGAAACAATTTTTCAGAGGAAATACATATTATACAACAGCTATGAACCGAATTATGCGTGATATTCAAGCTCTACCACCGGTTACTTTAGAGGAGGCGGTGCCGTTATCACCAGTTCAAAGTGGATATTAATATGCACCGCATCCGTCATATTATTTGTATTAGTCGGCCTGCCATTGTTTAATCTAAAATACTACTTGTTACTGAGTATTTTAATTATGGTTGCTTCTTTTTTACCATGGATGATTCGCTTTACAAGGCAATCGATTACGAGTAGAGAATTGATTATGTTAGCGATATTAGGAGCTATTGCTGCGGTTAGTCGTGTTCCTTTTGCCGCATTACCAAGTGTCCAGCCAACTACATTTGTCGTGATCGTTTCAGCGGTAGTGCTTGGCCCGCAAAGTGGATTTGTGATCGGGGTGACAGCAGCAATTGTATCTAATTTATTTTTAGGTCAAGGACCATGGACTCCTTGGCAAATGTATGCTTGGGGAATGGTTGGACTATGTGCAGGTCTACTACGACATACATGGGTGATGAAAAGCAATGTGGGTAAAACTGTATATGGTTTCACCGTTGGATTTCTCTTTGGATGGTTTATGAATCTATGGATTGTAATTGGAGTTATCCAAGAGGTAAACTGGAAGACTATTTTACTTTATAATAGTACGAGTTTTTACTTTGACTTGGCACACGCATTATCTAATGTGTTCTTCCTTCTACTATTTAGCGCTTCGTGGATAAAGATATTGACACGGTTTCAACGTAAATATGGATTGTTTGAAGAAATGTAATGGACTGACTTGGGTAATTGTCAGTCCATTATAATCTCATCCAAAAGGGGAAAGACGTGCTATATTTGCACGTCTTTGTAGTTTTTTAATTAGTAATACAAATTACTTTTCCAATTGCCATTTCAACAGATTATTTTCTGAACCTATTTTTTTCATTTGCAACTTTTCTAACACTCTAATTGATGGAACATTATCATCTCGACATTCAGCAACTACTATATTTACATTTTCAAATGAAAAAGCCCATTCTATTATTTTCTTTACTGCTTCAGTTGCATAGCCTTTACTCCGTACGGATGGCACCATTCCATATCCTATTTCAACGATGTTTTCTGAGTTTGGTTTTCCTTTAAATCCGATATCACCAATAATAGTGTTATATTCTTTATCTAGAACAAACCATACACCCCAACCTAGAAGAGAAGAATCATCTTTAAGTGCTTCTAAGTACATAGTTATATGGGGACCAATTTTATATTCTTCTGTTGTTAAAATAATTGATAATAACTCTTCTGTGCAAGGAACGATCCTTAGTCTTTGTGTTTGCAATTCCATATTTTTTCTCCTTTTTTATATAGGCTTTATCACCTCAGTAATAGTTAGCAACATCTTAGATTCAATCATATTCAAATCCCCTTTCAGTTCTTCTACTTTTATTTTATTATGAAATAGTGATTTATAATAGAAATATTAACTATGTTGTGAATGTACGTGCAATAAGGAAAAATTACTTTTCGAAGGAAGAGAAAGAAATTATTTATTAATTGAAACTTTAAATTTCAGGTTAGATGTTTAAAGTTAGAAGCAATAAAAGAGTACATGAATAAGGAGATAATTTTATGGATGTTACCTTGAAAACAGCACTGAAGAGACTCCAATTTGAAAATGTTTTGACAGAAAATGCAACAAAAATAGGGGAAGGTGCTTGGCATAAGGTTTACAAGTTGGAGAGATTATTTGAAGAAGACCTCGTTATAAGAATCAAAAAAAAGAAAGCTTATGGTGAAATACAATGTTTTGATACAAATGAATTAATTTCCGAATATGAGTCTACTAGAGCCTATTACCAGCATGCCAATGAGATTGACTTAAATATATGCCCCGTATATTATCAATATTTTATAGAGGACGAATTAGTTTTCACAGTTGAAACGTTTATGGGAAATGGGCAAGACATATCATTACTAAAGATGAATGAAGCAACTGCTTATGGAAAAAAGCTAGGTTTTTTCTTTAATAAAATACATAGTAAAAAAACTGTCATGGATGGTTTCGGTCATTTACATTGGAATGGGGAGTATTTACAAGGAAGTAACCATCAATTAATTAATGAAATTTGGGAAGATGATAACAATCATTACTTAAACATGTTAGATATATTGAATCATTCTAAATTAAATTTTAACAAGGAGAAAGTAACTGAGAAAATAAAAAATTTGATTGATAATAGAAGAAAACAGATTCAAAGAGTCTCATTAGTAAACCAAGACATAACCCCAGAAAATATCATATTAGAATTTAATGAGATTTCCATAATTGACCCATTTCCTAAGATAGATTTTGATTTAAAATACGCTGCATATTTTGTTTTTTGCTATAAATTTCTTTTACCTTCTTTCTCAACTGCTCCAAGATATAGAAAAAATGCTTATCATGAAAAGAGTAGTATCCTAAACGATATAGCTGAAGGATACATTAAGGGCTACTTCTATGATATTAATGGCGACGAATATAAAATTCAAGTTAAGAGACTAACGGATGAATATACTTTATGGATGTTACAAGAAGCTTATGACCATTATGAAGTATTAAATCAAGATAAGTTAAACAACAAAATAATACAGCAAAGGGGAGATAGAGAAGTCATTGAAGATAGGTTAGCTTTAATCTTAGGAGAATTAGAAGGAGTAACAATACCAAGAAAGTAAAAGTGGATTTTAGGAGAAAGTAGTTTCGTATAAAAGTTAGTAGAAAACTGTGTGGTCATCAAACTGAATCCGTTTTTATAAGCTTCAAATGTTTTTGGAATATTATGCTATTATTAAGGTGTAGGGTTTTTAAGCTAAAGGTAGGTTCATTCAATTGTGAAGCATTTGTAAACTAATGAAATTACATTTTTAAAATTATCTAATTATGAGCATTGAGGGGGAATCGGAAATGAAGGCTGTGATCCTAAATGAATTTGGTGATGCGAATGTACTTTCCTACGAAGATATTCAGATACCTAAAATAGGCAATAATGAGGTCTTAATAAAATCATCATATACAAGTGTAAACTATGCTGATATTAAAAAACGATTAGGAAATAAAGGAGAAGGAAATTTCCCTTTAATGATTGGACTAGATGTTGCGGGTACAATTGAAGAGGCTCCTAGTAATTCAAGCTTTTCAAAAGGAGATCGGGTGATAGCTTTTCCGAAGAACGGATCATATGCAGAGTATGTAGTAGCCAATGAGCAATTAGTATTTAAAATCCCTGATAGTCTTCTATTTGAACAGGCTGCAACGATACCAACCGTATCTATCTTATCTTATATTCTAATACATGAAATTGGACAGGTGGATAAAAATGATACCATAGTTATACATAGTGCAGCTGGTGGTGTGGGTTCTATGCTAGTACAATTAGCAAAATTAATAGGTGTTCAAAAAATTATCGGAACCGTAGGGAATTTAGATAAAGAAGACTATGTGAAAAAATTAGGTGTTGATATAGTGTGCACCTATGAAACATTTACAGAGGAAGTTTTAAAGCAGACAAATAATCAAGGTGCTAATGTTATTTTTGACTCTGTTGCTGGTGAAATAACTAGTAGAAGTATAGAGTGTTTAGCATTATATGGTACACTAGTGCAATTTGGCAATAGTAGTGGTAAGGCTGGTACATTTAAAACAAGTGACGTTCATAGTAGTTGTAGGAATATAAAAGGTTTTAGCTTAGGAACAACCAGAACGCATGATCCAGCACGATTAGCACCTGTAGTAAATGAAGTCTTGGAACTATTTGTTTCAAACAAAGTTTCTATTCCTATCGCACGTATATTTCATTTAAAAGATGCTGTACTAGCTCATCAATTAATTGAAAGCCGAAATTATAAAGGGAAAGTTTTGATTAAAATTTAATGTGGTCGATAACTAAATATATCAATGAATATACAAACAAAAAGAAAAAATGACAGGAGAATGAATCGTGTTAGAAACTTTATCTATTATCGGAGAAAAAGTAAATAAAATGAATATTTCTTGGGGAGTAGGTGGCTCACTTCTCTTAAGTTTTCATAAATTAATCGATAAACCAAATGACATAGATATTTTGGTGGATGAAAAGAATGTGGATCCGTTTAATAGTATATTATCCCAAATTGGAAAAACGAAAGAAGCAATACATTCTGATCCCTTTAAAACAGTTTATTTCTCTAAATATAGTATTGATAGTGTTGATATAGATTTAATGGGTGGGTTTGCAATTCAACATAATGAAGGGATGTATAAATTATCGTTTAATGAGGAATCGGTTGTTGCCCATAAAACTATCAATGGAGTGGAAATTCCTTTGTGTTCACTGGAGGATTGGTATATCTTGTATTGGTTGATTCCTGGCAAGCAAGAAAAAGCAATTCTTATTGAAAATTATTTAATGGATGTAGGTGTTACATACCCGAGATTTTTAGAGGCAGCACTAAAACAACCTTTACCGTATGAAGTCAAAGAAAGAGTGAAAAAACTATTAAGCTAATATCAGTAAGGGTTACGTGAGGCGATCATCAATTTGATCGTTTTTTTATTGACAGGAAATTATAAAATTTGATACCAATGGATATTTCTTGGCAGGAGCAGCCACGTCCAGCTCCCAGCGACTAGCGCAACTTCCCTCACCTCCGTACGATAACAGTTCGACATAGTCGAACATCCTAAATTCCTTCGGTCGCAGTGTTTCCTTTATCTCCTACGGCTCAGTCCAGTTCGTACGTCGCTACGACGCACAGGACGTGCTAGTACAGGCGTTGCCACAGGATGTGGCGTTTTTAGCCTGTAAGGGCGCTTGCGCTTTTGTTTTTGTCGTAAAACATAATATATTGTTGGAATATTATGTTAGTATTAATATAGGAGTTATTAAACTAAACAGACAGTAATTTTGTATAAGCGAAAAGAACTTATTCAACTGATCAAATTAAATATGAGAGGGATTTTTTAATGGAGTTAAAAATAAATAAGGACCATTTCCATAAGGCAATATTAGATGTAAGTAAAGTAGTTTCGTCTAGAACTTCACTACCAATATTAACAGGAATCAAAATAGTAGCAAAAGATGATAGTTTGACACTCATAGGTAGTAATTCTGATATTTTCATAGAAAGAACTATTCCCAAAGTAAGTAATGGAATAAATATGTTTGAAGTTTACCAAACGGGAAGTGTGGTAATTTCAGCAAAGTATCTAGGTGAAATAATCAAAAAGTTACCAGAAGACATCGACCTGAAGGTTAATGAAAATCAAACAGTAACTATAAAATCAGGGGAAGTAATTTCTAAACTAAATGGTCTTATGGCCGAAGAGTACCCATCTTTACCGGAGATTGATTTACGTAATAACATCCGAATAACAAGTGGCGATTTACTTGAAATAATTAAGCAAACTGTTTTTGCTGCATCTAAAAATGAAACAAGACCAGTACTTACTGGAGTAAATTTTACATTCCAAAAAGATTTACTTACTTGTGTCGCAACAAATTCGCAACGATTAGCCTTAAAAAAATATAAAGTGAAATCAAATGTAGAAGGCTCTTTTATCGTACCAAGTACAGCGTTGACCGAAATCCTAAAGTTATTTAGTCATGAATCGGTAATTAATCTATATGCTACAGAAACCAATATGTTGTTTAAATCACATACTATTTCTGTCTATACAAGACTAATTGAAGGTAGTTATCCAAATACTTCAGGACTAATTCCTAATGATTCAAAAACAATTGTTACCCTGGACACTAAGCAATTATTAAAAGGTATTGATAGAGCTAGTTTATTTGGCAGTGAAAGAAATAATAATATAACTTTTCAAATAAACGACAAATCGAAAATTAATATTTCCTCCAAATCATCAGAAATGGGACAAATTGAAGAAATGCAGTACATAAAGAATATAACTGGAAATGAGGAGATCCGTATCACGCTTGATGGTAATTTTATGATGGATGCCTTAAAAGTTATAAAAGAAGATGAGGTTAGTTTACACTTTAATGGTTCGATTAGACCAATCCTGATTCTTCCTATTGGGAACGAATCGCAACTTCAACTTATTTCTCCTGTAAGATCACAGTAAAAGGAGGTTGCCTTCAATTAGGAAGTGCATAACTTTATGAAGTATTTTTTCTGGGATTGAAGTATTACCTATTTTATTATACTGGTTGTCATTTTAACTTTTTTATCAAATAAGAAGATTTAGAACATAGGGTATGCTTTCCTTAAGAAAGGAGCTGCAGTCATGAAACGATTAGTAATCATTACTGTTGGTAAAACTCATAGCGGAAAGACGACATTCGCTCATGCTTTAGAACAAGAGTTGAACAACTCATTAGTAATGGATCAAGATAACCACGCTGCATTCATTAACAGTTATTACAATAAGCTACAACCTAAACAAGGTCCTAATACGCTTAAACATGGTATTTCTCAGCTCATAGTCGATTATGCCATCGAAAATACTAATTTTCATCTCATAATTTGTAACTCCAATAGAAGTCAAAAAGATCGATTGTATCTACTTGAGCATCTGTTTCCTAGTGAAAAATTTTTTCGGATCCTTGTCCATTTTGATATACCAGATCAAGTTCTTCAAGCTCGAGTTACTCAAAGTGGGCGTAGTACCAATATTTTTAGAAGGGCATCTAATTTTGAGCAAGTGCTTTTTCGCCAACAAGCTGATTCTGTAAAAGAAGATGTCATAGATCCGGTGGAGGGGGAAGCAGACCATTTATTTGTCATTAATAACGATAAGGAAGTTGACTCAGTTATACAAAGCATTGTTCATATAGCGCATTGCTAATAATTCTCGGTTTGATTATTGTGGGTAAGGCACTTGTTTAAAGGGGGATTGGAAGTGTATGTATATCGAATTAACTAGGTTTAAAGTAAAAGAAGGTAAATCAGATTTAGTTGATGAATGGTTAAAGTTTTTAAATGATAATATGAAGGATGTTCTAATTACATTAGAGGATGAGAAAATGTATGTTGAAACGATCTTTAGAGAAACACTTGATGGTAAGGAGTAACTTTTAGTAATAAATAAAAATGGAGGTCCTTATACTAAACGTTATGATCTTCCCGGTGGAAGTTTAGAAGAAGAAGAATCACTATCCCAGGCAATGAAAAGGGAATTTTTTGAGGAAACGGGTTATGAAATTGAAATCAAAGAAAACATTGGAATCATCGATTTTAAACTACCTTGGGAATGGAGGGGATTTAGTTACTTGCATCATATTGCAGTTTATTATGCTGTTAGGAACATTGGTGGTGAGTTAAGCGATCCAGAACAATTTGATGGTCAAGACTCGGTTGGTGCTCTGTGGGTATCAGAGAAAGAAGTATCTTTGGACAATGCATCTCCATTGGTTCTAAAAGCATTTGAATGGATTAGAACTAAGAAGCTAGGTATTGATGTCGAGACTTATAGAGATTGGAATGTCTTGAAATAAGTTTTTGTACTTTCATGTATTCCTAGTTTAATAAAGTAATGTTTCTTTTGGATTGTTGATTGAAAAAGTGTTTAATTGAAGGGGGCAGATTGTGAGAAACATAACGTTATCAAATGGAAAAGAAGTAGAGGTAGAATGCCTAAGCTGTGCTTTAACGAGTGGATTGATTGAACCAGACGGAGGCGTAGTATTTGAATCGGAATATTTTCACGCACATCAAGATGTTGCCTACCCAATTAAAGGGCTAATTATCATAGCGTCTAAACGTCATGTTACTTGCTTAGATGAATTAACTGATGATGAAAAAATAGATTATATAAAGATTATGTCCAAGATAAGACAGGCTCAAAGAGAAGTTTTAGGAATTGAATATGTTTATTATTTTTATAATGAAGACACAACTCACCATTTCCATACATGGATGGTTCCACGTTATGAATGGATGTATGAATTTGGACGTTCCGTTGAATCGGTAAGACCTGTGTTACTTCATGCCAGAAATAACATGAACAATATAGAAAATATTCAATATGTGATGGAAGCAATTAATTCTATAACTAAAAAATTAAATGAGTAAGACTCTATACCAAATTATTAAATCTTATGAATACAGGAGGAGAAAATGAAAAGGTTTAGTTTTTTAGGCATAATAAGTATTTTAATTATATTTTTAGTTCTTACTAGCTCTAATCTTTATGAAGATACAAAGAGATATAAAATGGAAATCGGTCATAGGTATGAGCAGTTGGTAAGAGAAACGCGTTCCTCAGTTAGGCAAATGTTAAAAGTCAACCTGGAGGAAGCACTAGAATCAGAGTATGGTACAAAACTTATAGAAAATTTAAATTCGCAAATTCGCTCTAAGGAAATAGAATTTTTAAGATTAAGGAATGACATCTCAAAAATTGGAAGGTTACTAAGAAAAGTTTATGAAATTCAACAAAGTGGTTTAGAACAAGGTGAAGTAAGTAAGGAAGAAATCAATGTCTATCGTAACAATTTGGTTAAACTTAACTTTATATTGATGGATTTTGATCATGATATACGTGATTGGTACGACACATTTACAAAAAAAGACCCAGAAATACTTACTAAAATGGAAAAAAGACTAAATGAAGATTAGGGTGCCTGGCACCGACAAAATTCGACAGGTGACAGGCACCGGTAAAAGGGAGTAGGAACTATGTTATATGCAATTATTCAGTCTGATGATACTTGGGTTCTTTGGGCGTTTTTAGCTTGGTGGGCGGCTGTTAGTATTTATTTGGAGCAGAAATATGAATGGGCTTCTAAAATTTCCGGGGCAATTATTGCTTTAGTTGGAGCCATGTTATTAGCTAATTTTAATGTAATACCAACAGATTCTCCTGTGTATGACACCGTATGGAGCTATGTTGTGCCGTTGGCTATTCCACTTTTATTATTTCAATCGAGTATATTAAAAATATGGAATGAAAGTGGAAGGCTGCTGTTAATGTTTCTTATCAGTGCAATTGGAACAGTAGTCGGTTCGATTGTAGGATTCTTTTTATTGAAAGATCTTATCCCTGGTTTAGATAAAGTAACCGCTATGATGACGGGTTCATATATAGGCGGAAGTGTAAATTTAGCAGCACTCTCTGCTCGGTTTGAAACACCAGGGGAATTGGTTTCTTCTGCAGTGGTAGCCGATAACCTGATGATGGCACTTTATTTTCTCGTTTTAATTCTAATCCCAACATTAAACTTTTTCAGAAAGAAATTCAAAACTCCACATATTGATGAAGTAGAATCGATGAGTGATCACGGAAGCGAAAATTTAGCAGCGTCTTATTGGAACGGAAAAGAAATTTCCTTGAAAGATATTGGACTAGCAGTCGGTACGGCGTTTGTACTTGTAGCTATTTCTTTTAAACTTGCAGCGTTTTTTGCGCGTATTATTCCATCAGGCGAAGATGCCCCGTTTTTTTTACATGCTCTTCATGGTATTTTAGGAGATAATTATTTAATGCTAACAACAATCACGTTGCTAGCTGTAACGATGTTTTCGCGGTATTTCGAAAGCATTAAAGGTTCACATGAAATTGGTACATACTTAATTTACATATTCTTTGTAGTTATTGGTGTTCCTGCGTCACTACCAATAATCTTGCAAAATGCACCACTTTTACTTGTACTTGTATTTATCATGGTCGCGTTGAATATGATCATTTCATTCGTATTAGGGAAAGTTTTTAAGTTTAATTTAGAAGAAGTAATTCTCGCAAGTAATGCTAACATAGGTGGACCTACGACAGCAGCGGCGATGGCCATATCGAAAGGATGGAGCAAACTAGTAGCACCAATTCTAATTGTTGGAACGCTTGGGTATATAATAGGAAACTATATTGGAGCAGCGATTGGTTATTGGTTTGGGATGTACTAGAAAAAATCATCTTCTATATGTTTTGTTAAAAGTCTAGACACTAAAACTATTACAAAGGAAGCACAGTAAATCAGATTTGGATTCACTGTGCTTTTTTGTGTGATTTGATACGTATTAGCGAATCACGTTTATTAAGTAATTATATGTAATATGGAAAAGCCCCCCAAAAATAGTATGGATAGAAGGCAATATTTTTGTTGAAGGAGGTTCAGTATGTCCCAGAAGAAATTAAGGGAAGCATATATTCGGTCCCGTCCTTTGGATGGTAGAGCACAAATTTGTTACACACAAAAGGAATGGGAAGAGCGGAATCAAAAGCGGGTAACTGCTGCTACAAATATGAAAGTTAAGAGCAATTTTCTTCGGACTCTACGTGAGGCAGTTGATACCATCTTCCCTGGTGCAAAGGATGCAGGCGTTACGAGATTTATTTTAATTTCACTACGTACTGTCCATCAACAGGATCGACAAACGTATAAAGATGGGGTTGAACAACTCGATAAATTAGCGAGATCAAAATTTGGAAAAACGTTTGTAAATCTTTCCCCAAAGAATAGAATACATATTCTTCAAGGTGTTGAGGGTACAGAATTCTTTGAGTTACTAAGGGAACATACCATGCAGGGAATGTTTGCAGACCCATTATATGGTGGGAATCAAAACATGTTCGGTTGGAAGTTAATAGACTATCCAGGAGCTAGGTTTCATCCACTCGATCACACTACTCGGGGGTGGGTTACAGAAGATATTGTTAGTTTAAGAGGAAAGGTTAGGAGAAACAATGACAAAACAATATGATGCGGATGTTGTTATTGTAGGCTGTGGTTGTGCAGGAGGTATTTTAGCAAGAGAACTTACGGATGCTGGACTTCACGTCATTTCATTAGAACGAGGACCAGACATTAGTTCTGACGAATACGCCATGGATGAATTAAAGTTTCCCATTCGTAATAAAGTTTTATGGGGTCCACAGGACGAACCGCGCTTTACATGGAGGTCTGACGATCGTAAATCTACGGAAAGAGTTATTACGGGATGGAATGGCTGGGGACCTGGTGGAGATCACCTCCATTGGGGGGCACAATCTTGGAGGTTCCAACCTGCTACTTTTAAAGCCAAAAGTGTTTTTGGGCAAGTGGAAAATGGAGCAATCATTGATTGGCCAATTTCTTATGACGATTTGGAGCCCTTTTATCAAAAGTTTGAAGAGAGAGTAGGAGTAAGTGGCGATCATACAAAAGATCCATTTAATCCCCCACGCAAAAAGCCATATCCTATGCCCCCAACTATACCAATCTATGCCACTCGTCATTTTGTGGAAGCAGCGAAAGCGAAGGGTTACGATCCGTTTCCTGTACCGGGAGCAATTAATTCTGTTGATTATGATGGTCGCAGTGCATGCGGTTATTGTGGTTTTTGTCAAAGCTATGGGTGCACAGTGGAAGCAAAGGGGGATGTAGGACTTACGGAAATACGCAAAGCTAGACAGAATCCAAATTTAGAGATTCGTTTTCATAGCCGTGCATTTGAAGTTACGGTAGATCAACACGGACATGCTGAAGGAGTAAAATATTTCGATAAAAATAAAAAGGTACACACTATAACAGGACGGATTGTGATCATTGCAGCGAATTACTTAGAATCTACTCATCTCATGCTCTTATCAAAATCAGCTCAATTTCCCAATGGAATAGCCAATAATGGTGACCAAGTAGGTCGTTATTTTCATATGCGTGACATTACCCAATTGATTGGATTATTCGATGAGCCGATGAATGCTTATCTTGGACCGACCCCAAGGTGGGCGGTTAATCAATTTGCTGATGATAACTTTTCTCCAGAAGAGTATGGAGAAGATTTTGTAATGGGTGGGAATATTACAGGAGCGGATCAAAATGGTCTAGCAGGTCAACCAATAGAGTTCACTGGTGCGCCAACTCCTGAGGGCATACCAAACTGGGGTGAAGAATATAAGGATTTTATAAAGCAAGCCTATACACATCATTATAATTCTCGTATTTATCTTACCGAACCTCCTCAAGATGAAAAACATATTGATTTAGATCCTAAGGTAAAGGATAGTTTTGGATTGCCGGTACCTAGAGTAACCTTTGACTGGCATCCACAAACTTCCAAACAACTTGCTTTTTTACGTCAGCGAGCTTATGAGATATATGAAAAAGCTGGAGCACTTCAAATATGGGGTGGGGAACTTGGAGATCCATGGGTACTTAATAGTCATGCAGGTGGAACGACTAGAATGGGTGATGATCCTAGTGAATCCGTTGTAAATCGATATTGCCAAACACATGAGGTAGACAATCTATTCGTTGTTGGAAGTTCGTCCTTTCCAACTATAGGGGCTTATAATCCAGGTGAAACTGTTGGAGCGTTAGCCTACTGGGTAGCGGCATTTATTAAAGAAGGAGCGAAAAAAGGTAACTTATTTCATTGATATAAATCTAGAAACCCTAGCCTAAATAAAAATCATTCTGTTATGGCGGTGAAATACTAGCAATCAGCTATACCCTCTTTTTAAAAAAGATTCAATAGGTGTATAATATTAATTACAACATACGAATATTTCAGAAAATAGGTGACAGGCACCGACATATTTCGACAGGTGCCTGTCACTGACAAGATTCGACAATTAGATGGAGGGTTAGTTTATGGTGACGATTGATGATTTTATGAAGTTGGATTTGCGGGTTGGTACGGTTGTATCGGCTAAGCCTTTTCCAGAAGCTCGTAAACCTGCGATTAAGTTGGAGGTTGATTTTGGGGAGGAACTTGGTGTAAAACAGTCTTCCGCGCAAATTACCAAACGGTATGAACCGGAACAATTAATCGGACGTCAAGTAGTGGGAGTGGTTAATTTTCCACCAATGCGAGTTGCTGGTTTTAAATCTGAAGTACTCGTCATTGGTGGGGTACCAGAAGAAGGGGATGTTGTTCTATTAAGGCCAGATGAACATGTAGAAAATGGAACTAAAATTTCTTGATGGTGATGGGACAAGCTCCCGTCATCAAACATGTTTTTAAGTGGGATATGAGGAGTTGTTATTGTTGGATAGTAAAGCAGAATGGAACCCATCAACTACTAACAAGAAAAAGAAATCAGCATTACGATATGTAGGTAGAACGATTGGTGTCTTGGTCCTTATTTGGGCTGTCATTTATTTTTTCCCAGTTCCTAATATTGCGGAGCATTCCTATTTTGAAAATGATCGACCACTCGTCATCGCACATCAAGGAGGCGAGCATTTAGCTCCATCTAGCACATTAGAAGCTTTTCGTAATGCAAAGGAGCTAGGTGTTGATGTGATTGAATTTGATGTACATATGACAAAGGACGGACATCTTGTCGCTATTCATGACCCTACCGTTGACCGCACGACAAATGGTGAAGGTAGAGTGAATGACATGACATTGGAAGAAGTACAATCCTTAGATGCTGCAACGTATTTTAAGGATCTTAATGGGGAGAATAGTTATCACGATCAAGGAGTGTATATTCCAACAGTTGAAGAAATTTTTGAAGCAATACCAGACATGCGGTGGAATATTGAAATAAAAGATTCCAATGATCCAGAATTATACCGCCCAATTGGTGAAAAACTATGGGATACGATTCAACAATATGGTCTGGAGGAAAACGTTCTAATCGCGTCCTTTGATCAAGAAATTATTGACATGGTGTTAGATATAACTAATGGAGAAGCATTAGTTAGTGGTGGTCGTAAGGAAGTAACGAAGTATGTGGCTTTTCATAAATTCCTATTAAATGGTTTATATTGGCCATCCGTTGAAGCAGTACAAATACCAACACAAGAGGATAACTTTGATTTAATGGATCGGAAATTACTTCATGGAGCAGATAGAATTGGCTTAGATGTCCATTATTGGACAATTAATGACAAAGAAATGATGGACGAGTTATTAGAACTTGGTGCAGATGGAATCATCACTGACCGCCCAGATCTACTTTTAGAACTACTAGCGGAAGATTAAAATCACCCAAAAATAAGCAACAGAGCCTCAAGTGAACCGTCACTTTGAGTCTCTATTTTTTTCAAGAGGAGTAACGATTATGTACAAGAATTCAGAGGAATTTTTAGCTGCCTTTAATAGAATTGAAAAAGCATTACGGCAAGAAATGGATAATAGTAAAGGAATAGGTTTTGCCAAAGCTGTAAAGATCCTTACAAAATACAATCCAATCGTTCGTCAATATAGTGATGATCTTTTACAATACGCTGAACTTCGAAACGCTATTGTTCATGATAAAACAGACACCATGCACGCTATAGCTGAACCACATGACTCGGTCGTCGAACACATCGCCAAAATAGAAAAGGAGATTACCCAACCAAAAGTTGTTATTCCAATGTTTTCAAGGAAGGTCGTTTCGTTTCAAAGCAATGATTCATTATCACATGTTCTTGAAGCTGTTCACGAGAACGGATTTTCAAAATTTCCTGTGTACCATGATCGTGAATTTAAAGGTCTATTCACCGAAAGTGCTATTACAAAGTGGCTTGCAGATAATAAATTTGCATCTGGTGCAGAAACTGTCATCGAAGAAATTCTCCCGTATCAAAAGGATACTAATTATAATTTCATCAGTAGAAATACAACTGTTTATGAAGCAGTCGGGATATTTAAGGATCAAATGGAGAAGGGGAACCGGATAGATGCCTTGCTCATTACAGAAAATGGAGATCCCACCGAACAATTATTAGGAATTATTACGACGTGGGATATGATGGAGATGCAATCTATGTGAGAGCGTGTAGGAAAACGGTGGAAAGGAGTCACGAGTTTTGGGTTATGACAAATATGCTAATAGAGGTTGACAAAAAGTCCGGTAAAAATGACGCATCGAATTTCTTCGTTGGCTTGATTTTCCGTTCCTTGGAAAAGAAAAAACGCTTTTCCTGCGTGCGATGCAATTTCAAGGAGCATTCCTTATGCTCATGTATAAAACTATCCTATCATAAATGTATATTCTTTTTCTCCAACATACTTCCCATCATGATACGTACGCTCGACAAAGGTTACTTGGTTGTTGTGGTCAATGAGTAATACTGTTGAGGATCGTGTGCCATAATCAGGTAAATGGATGAAAAGTGAGGATAGTTTCCGTTCAAGTTCTGCACCAATTCCAGTGTTAGGAAGCTCCTCGTCTGGTGCTTCTTCAGCATCTAATAAAATTTGGAAGAGTTGATCAACATCAATTTTCGGTGTCTCCATTACATAGTGATACAAGTTCTTTCTCCCTTTTACCACCTTTGGCCACGGCGTATTCAAGAAATGATTACTTAATCCGTGGGTCTCCCCTTTATTTATTTCGCTTATTTCATTTTGAATATTATTATAGTAGTACAATTGATCGGGATTTCCTAATATAACATTAAATCCAAAATATTCTTCTTTTTCTTTTTGGATGGATTGAAGAAAATTCTGTGGTTCGGCATGTCCTGCTAAATACCTTCTAACTATGTCACCACGTGATTTCTTACCAGTTCCCATATGTGCTGGGTCTCGAAAATTTGTTAATGCAGCAAATCTCCCCTGTTTGGTTATTCCAAGCCATGTCCCCATTTGTAATAAATCACGGCCAGCAAGTACATTAGGTACATCCTCCCAAAAATGAGCTTGCGCGGTGGGCCGTTTGAAAAATTCATCGCGGTTTGCAGCGACAATTAATTTATATTGTGGATGCTCATGAAATTGAAAATTAATTAAACACATGCGAACAACTCCTTATTCCGCGTACAGAAATCAATTTCTTTTCGATTAAGTTCCCATATGATAAAATACACTATTGTTGTTTATATCAATGAACGTTCATAAAAAATACGTGTTGTGGTATCAATATACTAACAGAAATTTACGAAAGAAGGAAGAATATGGTTAGAAGTCAGACTCCTGCACAAACAGGGGATCCAACTACGATAAATAAAGTGCCATTGATGATTGTGCTACTTTCAGGGGCCTTTGTTGCTATTTTAAACCAAACATTGTTAGCAACTGCCTTGCCACATATTATGGAAGACTTACAATTAAATGAAAATACGGCCCAATGGTTACAGTCAATCTTCATGCTAGTAAATGGAATTATGATACCAGTTACTGCTTTTTTAATTGGGAGATTTACAACGAGAGGATTATTTCTTACTGCAATGAGTTTATTTGCATTAGGAACACTAGTTGCAGCGGTATCTCCTAACTTTTCCTTCCTACTCATGGGGAGAGTACTTCAAGCATCTGGTGCAGGTATACTCATGCCGCTTATGCAAACAATTATGTTTTTGATTTTTCCAATTGAAAAACGTGGGCAAGCAATGGGGATGTTCGGATTAATCATTTCATTTGCTCCAGCCATAGGTCCAACTTTATCAGGGTATCTCGTGGAACATTTTCCTTGGAGAAGTTTATTCTATGTGATTTTTCCAATTGTTGTAGCTGATATTGTTATTGCTTATTTTATTCTTAAAAATGTAACAAAACAAACCTTTCCAAAGGTCGATATTCTGTCTATTATCTTATCTACTTTAGGATTCGGTGGCATTTTATATGCCTTCAGTACAGCAGGAAGTAGTGGATGGGCTAGTGGACATGTAATTATCTCCTTGGTTGTAGGTTTGATCGCCCTTACTTGGTTTATACTAAGACAATTGAAGCTAGAACAACCTATTTTAGAGTTTAGAATATTTAAATATCCAGTATTCACCTTAACAACGGCTCTTGGTATGGTAGTATTTATCGCAATGATCGGTGGGGCAGTTGTACTACCATTATTAATGCAAAATATGCTCGGATTTACTGCGTTTGAATCAGGATTAATGTTGTTGCCAGGGGCACTTGTAATGGGCTTCATGAACCCAATTACAGGACGAATGTTTGATAAATTCGGGGCGAAATGGTTAGCGATCATTGGTTTCTCTATTTTAACGATTACGACATTCATGTTTACGATTATTACGGAGCAAACGACATTTACGTATTTAACGGTAGTTAATGCTTTTCGAATGCTAGCGGTTGCGATGGTGATGATGCCAGTCACAACAGCTGGTTTGAATTTGTTACCAAATGACTTGTTACCACATGGAACAGCGATGAATAATACGATGCGACAAATAGCTGGTGCCGTGGGTACAGCATTACTTGTATCCGTTATGACTTCAGCAGCAATCCCTACTGAAGGGGTTCAAGGCATGATTCATGGAGTAAATGTATCCTTTGTTGTTGCCGGTATAACATCAGCAATCGGACTTGTCATTGCAATACTCATAAAATATAAGAAGCCTGAAAAAGCTAGTACAGTACAATCAGAAGCGTAATAGGAAAAGCGACTACTGCCAAGTGGTCGCTTTTTCTAATAATTAACGATAAAATAAATGGCATATGATAGCGATTGGCTGGATATGTTTTTATATAGGGGTATTTTTTATGAAAAAGAAGGATCTTTTCTAATTTAGATAAAGGGGTTGTTATGCGTGAAGGTGCTTCTCGTCGGTGCAAGTGGAACGATAGGAAAGGCAATTACAAGAGAATTAGAAGGGGAACATGAAATTATTCGAGCGGGTAGAAATGGTGCGGATGTATCTGTAGATAATACTTCGGTTGATAGTATAAAAAAGATGTATGAGTACGTGGGGAAAGTTGATGCTGTTGTTAATGCTTCTGGTGGTGCCAATTTCGCATCGGTTTCAGAGCTAACACCAGAACTAAATGAAAAAGGGATTGAAAGTAAGTTGAAAGGGCAAATAAATCTAGTTCTCCTAGGTCTAGACTATGTAAATGATGGTGGGAGCTTCACGTTAACTACTGGTGTTATGATGGATGATCCGATTCCACTTGGCTCATCAGCAGCGATGGCAAATGGTGGAGTAAAATCATTTGTTAAAGCGGCCTCCATCGAAATGCCAAGAGGTATTCGAATAAATAGTGTTAGTCCGAACATTGTGCAAGAATCCTGGGATCGTTTAGGTACTTTCTTTGCCGGTTTTGAACCAGTCCCAGTCCAACGGGTTGCCCGTGCGTTTAAAAAGAGTGTGGCTGGCAGACAAACTGGGCAGAATTTTGAAGTGTATTAATCCTGTATTTATAAAAGGTTGATAATCGAATGTTAAAGAATAGAGCCACCTTCATATCATCATGTGGCTCTATTTAACAAATAATTTTACATTCTAAACGGTGGAATTAACTTGCCATCTATATCAGTAAACCCATATTCTTGGGCTAAATCACCGACTCTTAACACATGTCCGCTTTTTACCATTACATTTGGATCACATATCAAAGCTTTAATTCCGCGTCCAATATAATGAGGAGTCTCGGATTTCTTTAATTCCTCTATTTCCTGCCAAGGTTTCTCATCAACGATATGGTGCTTTAGGACAAGCTCAGTCCTCATAAAACCAGGTGAAACTGCAAGAACTGCAATATTATCCTGTTTTAATTCTATGGATAGCCCATAAGCCATTCGAGTTAAAGCATTTTTTGCTAAATCATAATAAAATTGTCCAATGTATTTGTTGTCATCCCAAAAGGTCGTGTGAATGATGACAGCATTTTGATTTTCACGAAGTAACGGCATGGCAAAATGATTTGTAGCTAATTGGGCACGAACTCCTGCAGTGAACATCTTATCCCAATTCTCCAATGGCAACTCCCAAAATGGTTTAGCATCAACCCCAAGGTCATGTGCTCCCCATACATTATTAATCAGGATATCTAATTTCCCCTGTTCCCTACGAATTTGAGTGATTACTGCTTTAGTCTCTGAATCATTCGTATGATCACATCGAACCGCAATTCCTTTACCACCAAAGTCTTCAATTTGAGATACCGTGTCATCAATTGAGCCTGGCCAATTATTGGTGGAGTTTCCTTTCGTACTACGACCCGTGACATAAACTGTCGCACCAGCTTTTCCTAGTTCTACGGCAATTCCACGACCAGCTCCTCTACTCCCTCCTGTTACAAGAGCGATCTTTCCAGATAGTGGTTTCATATATTTCATTCCTTTCATAAGTAGGTTAGATTCATTATAAAGGCTTATTCTTGACAACAAGTGTCATATTTAATTAGATATATTTAATTAATAAATTTTAAATGAGAGGGTGACTATGATGAGAGGAGATCGGTTGGTATCTATTCTTTTGTTATTACAATCACATGGACGAATGACTGCAAAAGAATTAGCGGAGAAGTTGGAAGTCTCTGAACGTACTATTTATAGGGATATGGATGCATTAAGCGGAACAGGTATTCCTGTATTTGCCGAACGTGGAAAAAATGGAGGTTGGTCATTATTAGATGACTATAAGACAGATTTAACGGGTCTAAAAGGATCTGAAATACGTGCGTTGTTTGTTTCACCTTCCACACAATTGCTAGACGATTTAGGTATGACCCGTACATCGGAAGAAGCTAGAAATAAATTAATTGCCTCACTTCCTTCCATTTATCGTGAAAACGCTAAAGACGTATGGCATCGGATCCATATTGATACTAGTTCGTGGCGAAATCAAAAAGAAAGAATAGATTCTTTCGAGGTACTGAAAAATGCTATATGGATAGACAATAAACTAAAGATCTTATATCAACGTGCTGATGGAAGGATGGATGAACGTATTGTACAGCCACTTGGATTGGTGGCTAAGGGAAATCTCTGGTACTTTATTGCCGCTAAAGAAAATGGTGATATTAGAAATTATCGTGCTTCACGGATTCAGTATGCTACACCTACTCATGAGACATTTGAAAGGCCAGAAAATTTTAATCTGGCTCATTATTGGAGTTCTTCAACAAAAGCCTTTATAGAGAAATTGCCTACTTACGAAGTACGGGTGGAGGTCACGCGGTCTATTCTTCCAAGGTTAAAATTTAGTAGCCGTTTTGTAAGTCAAATTGATATTGAAAATAGAAGTGAGGAAGAATGGATACCTGTAAAACTCTCCTTTGATACAGAAGAAGAAGCGAAAGGATATATACTAGGGTTTGCTGACCAAATAAAGGTAATCGAGCCAGAAGAACTGCACAATAAGATTCTTAAAATGGCTGAAGCCACTGTTGCGTTTTATCATCATGAGAAATGAACTTAAAGACGAACAATTAAATCACAGAGGAGAATGCAGATGCCAACTATTACACATAAGCAATTTATACAAGCACCTGTAGAAATATGTTTTGACCTTGCCAGAGATGTAGATATTCATACTAAAACCACAGCAGAAACGAAGGAGAAAGCTGTCGATGGAGTGACAACAGGCCTGTTAGAGGAAGGGGACACGGTTACGTGGGAAGCTACGCATTTTGGTATAAAACAAAGACTAACTGCTAAAGTAACTCATATGGAAAAACCTTTTGAGTTTGTAGATATTATGATCAAAGGAGCTTTCAGTTCTTTTACCCATAAACATCAATTTGTTGAAAGAGATGATGGAACCTTAATGATAGATACATTTAAATATAAGTCTCCATTTGGTTTATTTGGTGTAATTGCTGATAAGTTATTTTTGGAGAAATATATGAGAGAATTTATTATTCATCGATCGATTGAACTAAAAAAGATTGCCGAAAACATAGAATGTATACAATCGCATAACAAAGAAATATGAAAGTATAGAGCCAATAAATTATATTAAAGATTGGCATGAAAATGAGGAATATGACTTTTCTACATATATCCCTAAAGATGAAAGCGCGATTAGAGATATTTCACATGAGGTTTTATCTACTATAAAAAATATTCCAAAAAACCATTCAAATTATGGTTTGATACATGGAGATTTATGGTTAGAAAATATCCTAGTAGATCGTGATTCAAAATTGACAATGGTTGATTTTCAGGATTGTGAGAAGCATTACTATATATTTGATTTAGCTATTCCTATATATCGCTTTAGAATATTCGTTTGTAGGTAATGGGAATATTGTAGATTATCAGCGTTCCATTACGAAAGCAATAAATCGACGGATATCAAGAAGAATATGATATATCTCCAGGGAGGTTAGATAAACTTCCATTATTTCTTAAATGAAAGGAAATATTTGAGTATAACTTAATGCAAATCTACTGGAATAAAGAAATGTTAAAGGAAGAGCAAATCTGAACAATGAATCTCTATAGAATAAGTATTGATCATAATCATTTCATACATAAAATGTAACAAATTTTAGTTGTTAAAGAACAAAATATTAGACCAATTGGACATCATATCCTTTTCCTGTTTCTTGTAAAGTATCTTTTTTTAGGAAAATATGCTAAGGTTTAATTGTCTAAAAATTATAAATACAAATTTATAGGCAATTTTATTAGGAGGTAGATATTATGATAAACAAACAAACTGTTAGTGTGAGAATTAAGGGGAATACAACTTACTAGATAACCTCTGAGTGTTTCCCAACATATGAAAGGGGAAAAAATTTTGAATCAGACATTATTAGTTATTGATGCTCAACAAGATTTAATTGATGGAAGCCAATATGAACGTACGGTATTTAATAAAGAACAGCTAATAAGGAATATCAATTTAGTAATAGAAAAAGCCAGGAAAGCGGGAGTTCCGGTTGTGTTTGTACGGGATCTCGATGTTGCTGAAGGTAAAGGTAGAGGTTTTCAGGTTCACGATGAAATTAATGTGCCTGCAGAAGCGGAAATTTTCGATAAAGCTGCAACAAATGCCTTTCATGGGACAGAACTTCTAAATCATTTACAATCCCAAGAGATTGAACATGTTGTTGTAATGGGTTGTGCAACACAACACTGTATAGATACTGCAGTAAGAACAGCCACTATAAGTGGGTTCGATGTTACATTAGTAGGTGATGGACATTCAACAGCGGACAGTGACAGTTTACCTGCTGAACAAATCATAAAGCATCATAATGAAACACTACACGGTCATTATAATGTAGAACACTTTTCCATTGTCAGAAATACAGAGGAAGACTTGTTTCATCCAACTCATGATTCATATAGAGAAACCTAAAAGGTATTAAAAATGATTTCCCCCCCAATTACTTTGTCCATTCATAAGAAATTGGGGGTTTTTTATAAGTAAGGTTTTAAAATAATGTTTATATATGGAGGTAAAAAGATGAATGTTAAAGATATTTTATTAGTACAGGTAGATGCTTGTCATAAAAACACATGGTTTGTATCGTTAATAAATTCAATTGATAATCTTACTGAGGAACAAGCAAATTGGAAATCGAACGAATCTACTAATTCTATTTTTGAAGTTGTAAATCACTTGATATTTTACAATAAACGTTACTTAAATCGGTTTAAAGGTGTACAAAATGAGGAAAATGTAGATAATAATACGTTTAGGAATGTAGAAGAATTAAGTTGGAATGATACTGCTAAACGAATACATGACATTATGAGTGAATGGAAGATAGCTATCGAAGATTCTGATGCTAATAAACTCGATGACTGGGCTTCTGAACTTACCCACCTTAGTATCCATACAGCATACCATACAGGGCAGATACTTTTTATAAGAAAGTTACAAGGATCATGGGACGAAAAGAATGGTGTTGAAGGTTAGGTTCTTGTTTGGCTGCTGGGAGAAACAGTTTTAAGAAACTATTTTCTACTTGTATGCGTCTATATGGTAAGAACCAAAACCTAAAGCCGAATAGCAAACTATTATTTTTAAGGGAGGGTTGAAGGGGTGATAAAAAGAAAATTTGTGAGTGCAGTAATTGCAACTTACATGGCTTTGACAATTTTCATGATTTTTTCTAGTGGTATACCTTTAAAATTTAATTTATCGGAATTTATTGGTGCTATAGGTTTTCAAAGTTTGGTAGCAGCACCTTCTGTTTTATTATTTGGAATACCTATTTCTATTCTATCTGACTTTATCACTAAGAGGTTGAAGGGAGGAATTAGACAGTTATCATCATTAATTATACACATTACTTCAGCCTCCTTATATATTGTTTTCGTACAAGAAATAACAAATAGTGTTTGGACTACTATGAATCTATTAGGATTTAGAGTTAATGAGTTCTTATTTATCGCTGTTCTTATATCTCTTTTTTTGTGGTTGCTTGATGAGATTAGTAAAAATAGAACCATTATTACAAAGTTAAATATAAGACAGGTCGATATTGAAAAAGAGGAGGAGAAAAAAACCATATAAGTTTTTCGTGGGCTTGATGTTAGTATTAATTCTTTTAAGTGGACTTGGGTTTTCATCGGTATCCGCTGATTCAAACAAGGAGTTGAAACTAGACACAAAGACTGGTTCTAGCTTTGTTAAATTGAAATGGAATGACATCGATGCGGAACGCTATATTTTAGTAGATAAAGAAAACAATGAAATACTCTATGAAGGATCTAAAAGAAGCTTTAAAAAAGACGGACTTGAACAAGGAAGCTTTATTGAATATGAATTGCTAGCAGTTGATCAAAACGAAAAGATTATAGATACTTACCAAGTAACAGCTTATCCAGACTTTAAAACTGATGATGTTATCCAATTCACCATTGGTGAGTCTGACTCAGAAATTGCTCTTACGTGGGAAAATGTCCCTAAAGCAATCAAATACCAAATCTTAAAAGATGGGGAAGTAATTAGTGAACCAAGTAGAGTATCGTCTTTTCTTTTATCACCTCAATCAGATTTTTTTGTCTAGGCCATAGATTATTAAATCATGCGAAAAAAAGATTGAGGTGATTGGTAAAAAGATTATATATGGCAATGTAAAACTTTATTATTATTTAAAAACACATAGAGAACAAGATTAATCGTTATAACGTTCAGTAATTTGAAAAAGGGTATCATGAAATAACTTAGGGTCTTCATACGGTATGTTGTGTGCTAATCCGTTAAAGTTTATCATTGAGCAATAACTATTGTAGTAGAACATAGGTAGCTTAATAAGTTTGGGGTGAATGATATTCGGCAGTTTCTTAAAGTAAATAAAAAAAAGATTGAAATACTTCAAAAAGGTAATAAAGGTACACCGATAATTGTCCTTACAGGTATGGGGTGTTCTTTTGACGAGTGGAAGGGAGTGACGGAATCATTATGTAAAACAAATAGAATTATCCTGTTTCATAGACCTGGACTAGGTGAAAGTGAAATTGGTAGTGAAATCCGTAATACACAAACCACCATTAATGAATTATCTGATATACTACATCAATTGAAAATTTATGAACCTGTAATCTTAGTTGGACATTCATATGGTGGCTTATGTGTTCAGCATTTTGCCATAGAGAAACCGGAAAAAGTTGCTGGTATAGTATTAGTGGATTCGACTTCCGTTGATTTAAAAGAATTAGATGAATTAGACATGGATGGTTTAGATGAAGGTGAAACGGATGAAGATTGGATAAAAAAATGCCTAGAATTTTCTACAATGGAACAAGAACAATTAAGAAAAATTATTAATCCTACGCTTACTGATAAGCAAAAACAATTTCCTCGCAATATTCAGGAACGGTTAATTGATTTTCAGATAAAACCGTCCTTGTATAAAGCAATGCACTCTGAAATAAGTAACTGGAAAAAGGATGCAGAGATGATAAAAGCTTTCGGGAATTTTTCGAATGTACCCTTAATTGTTATCGGTCGTGATAAGGAATACAACATTAAATTGGGAACTATGGAAGGTCTACCAGAAGTTAAACTTAGATTATTGGAGGAAAAGTGGCAGGAACTTATAAAAAAACAAGGTAAACTTAGTAAGAATAGTGAATTGATCATAGCGATGAATGCAACGCATGCTATTCATTTAGATAGACCTGATGTAATTATTGAATCAATAAATAAATTGATTTAGTCATTAATGGATGGACATCTAGGGGGAGGTATCATTTATATTTAACTAAATGGTTGAATAACTTTATCGTGTCTGTTATATTTAACTACATGGTTAATCAAAAGGAAGATAAATTAAATGAAATTTTTCATGCATTAGCTGATTCAACAAGAAGAGAAATGGTTCAAATGATGGCTCTGAAAGAAAGGACGGTATCTGAACTAGCAACTCCATTTGATATGTCTTTAGCCGGTGTTTCTAAGCATATTAAGGTGCTAGAACGAGCGAATTTAGTGATCAGGGATGTTCATGGTAGAACACACATATGTCACTTGAATCCCGAGGTCTTACACCAGGCTACAGAATGGCTATCCTTTTATGAAAAATATTGGAGCGATCGTTTTGATCTTCTTGAAAATGAGCTAAGGAAAGAAAAAAAGAAAGAACACTAAAGGATTGAAAGGAGCGTATAAATGAAAGATTATTCAATAACCACTTTAACAATGGTAAGGACGTTTGAGGTTGCACCAGAAAGAGTATTTGACGCATGGTTAAATCCAGAAGTGATGAGAAAATGGTTATTTACTTTGGAAGCGACAAATAAAGTAGCAGTAAGTAATCCGCAAGTAGGAGGCACTTGGGAAATAGTGGATCATCGTGATGGAAAAGATTATCGAGCGATCGGTGAATATATAGAAATAGATCCTCCAAAAAAATTAGTATTTACATTTAAAATGCCACAGTTTAGTGAAACAGAAGACACGATAACTGTTGAGATGAAAGAAATGGAACAGGGCTGTGAAATGACATTTACACAAAACATCATCGTTCCACATGAAGAAAACTGGACCGAATCAGATATTGAAAGAGTTCTTGGAGAATATCATGAAGGATCAGAACACGGTTGGAATTTAATGTTCATGGGACTTAAAGAATTTCTTGAAACAGGTAAGATAAGTTACCAAGGGTAAAAAGTGTATAATATTTCGGTCAAGACTAACTTGCTAAGTTCTCACCGAGAAAACTTTTTATAATATACGATTAGAGGTATGGATCGCAAGTCGATTCGTATCCCTTTTTTGTGTTTCTATGTAGATAGACATTTAATTTGTATGTACTATTGTAATTTGTGTTCTTATGTTTACTTATTAGTGAAAAATCAGAATACCTTAATATAGGTAAATAATTCTTTATTAAACGATCATACAAGGGAAAAATTGAAATGCATTAATAATATTGATTGAAGACAATACCAGATGCAATCATTTCGAATTACATTTTTTGCATATTATATATGGGTACACATACATTTTTCTAATTTAGAAAGAATAAAATAAGTAAAATATCCTGGCTGATATTGGAGGGAACAGATTTGACGAAAGATGAAAGATTAAATGAAGAAGCTGCGTTAAATAATAATTTAGGTTCTTCCACTTTACGAATGAACCCTGATATTTACAAGCAACACCAAAAACCAAAGACGGTAAAGCAAGAGAAGCCGAAAAAAACTGATAGTTAATACTTAGTAAAAGTTGTTTTCGTATATCCATGTAAATAACAAGATTACCTAAGAATAAGTAGCTCAGTTTTTAACGAGAAAATTATATCAGTTTTTATAAAAATATTTTCGCACTATAATTAGCAGAGTAATGACTACTGTCACTCTGCTAATTGTTATGCTGAAAACTATACATATAACAACAATAATTAAATGCGGTGAATATGGTAATTACATTGTTGACTTTTCAGTCTATCCTATACAAAACATTTGATGAAGCATTGTTAGTGAAACTTTTATCAAAACGAGCCCTGTGGCTCATTTTTGTAAATCAGATTGAAATATGAGCTATCCTATGTGATAGAAGCACCTAGGTATGAACCCCTTTATAACGTGTTTTTTTAAAAAAAATTATGTTTGACAAGTGGAGCTATTCTGCGTTACTATATACTAGTAATCAGTATTACTAAATACACGTGATACAGAGTACTGAAAAAAAATAATGAAATACAAATGGGTGATAAAATTGGAAAATATCACAGAAATGCTCAAAGGAGTACTCGAGGGTTGTGTGCTTGAGATCATCAGTCGTGGCGAAACTTACGGCTATGAAATCACACAACATCTGCGAGAACTTGGTTTCACTGATGTGGTTGAAGGAACAGTTTATACGATTACCATGCGGCTTGAGAAAAATGAACTGGTGGACATCGAGAAAAAGCGATCCACTGTAGGACCGCCAAGGAAATTTTACACACTTAACGCTGCGGGTCAAAAGCAACTCGAAATTTTTTGGGAAAAATGGGGTTTCATCTCAAGTAAAATGAACGAACTCAAAACTAAAGAAATCAAAAGGAGATGGTAAAATGAGTTTAATTGAAAAAATTATCGGTGGTCTGGATGAAAAGCGGGAATGGAAGGCAATGGAGGCGCGTGCGAAGGCACTTCCAAGTGAGTACCATGACGCATACAAAGCTATTCAAAAATATATGTGGACTGCTGGTGGTCTCACTGAATGGAAGGACATGAAACGTATTTTTGGCGGCATTCTCGACCTTTTTGAGGAAGGTGTAGCGACAGACAAGAAAGTCACTGACCTTACGGGTGAAGACGTGGCCGCTTTCTGCGAAGAGCTAGTGAAGGACGCGAAGACTTGGAAGGACAAATACCGCGAGAAGTTGAACGACACGATTGGTAATGACTAATGACGAAATTATAGTGGATTTTCGCCTAGCATCAACCCAGAGCAACCCGCAGTTAAATGTCATTATGAAGAATCTAATTAGAGTATCATAAAGCCATTGAAAGAAGAAGTAAAATCAATAGATCATTCCGACTGAATAGCTGGCTACAAATGAGAATTGTCACCTTCACTATTCAGTTCAATTTTAATCTAGTAGTAAGTGATACAGAATATCAGTCTAACTAAGTAGATGAATAGACAATTTAGATGCACAAGAAGATCGACCAGATCATGACTACGCTTTGTTTGAAGGCAAATAACTCACTCACTTATCAGACAAAGCACTTTCTTTCCGGATCTAGCAAGCGACCTTGATGTACTAATTATAAGGAGGAAAAAGTATGAGCAATACAGCGATTTCTGTAAAAGAGTTAAAAAAATCCTTTAAAGACAAAGAAGTTTTAAAAGGGGTGAATTTTGAGGTGCAGCGTGGCGAAATTTTCGCACTGCTTGGCTCAAACGGAGCAGGCAAGACCACGGCAGTCAACATCTTCTCGACGCTGATGAAGCCAGATGGTGGCGAGGTAAGTATTTGCGGTTTTGACGTTCAGCGTCAACCGGAACATGTTCGCAAAAGCATCAGCCTGACAGGGCAGTTTGCAGCTTTAGATGAAATGCAAACCGGGCGGGAAAATTTGATGATGATTGCCAAGTTACGGGGAGTTTCCAATCCCGCTCAAGTCGCCGACAATCTGCTTGCAAGATTCAAACTGACCGATGCGGCCAATCGCCGTGCTGACAAGTATTCTGGTGGAATGAAGCGGAGGCTGGACATCGCCATGAGCCTGATCGGAACTCCAGCAGTCATTTTTCTCGACGAACCTACCACAGGGCTTGACCCTGAAGCACGGATTGAAGTCTGGGATACCGTCAAGGAGCTTTCCGAGGGTGGCACGACTATATTGCTTACAACCCAGTACCTGGAGGAAGCCGAACAACTTGCGGACCGTATTGCCATCCTGCATGGCGGAAAAATCATCACGACCGGCACCCTTACCGAACTCAAGGAAATGTTCCCGCCAACGAAAGTGGAATATATCGAGAAGCAGCCGACTTTGGAGGAAATTTTCCTCGCGATCATCGGCAAAAAGGAGGAGAAGTAAATGAAAAGTAAAACAGGGGTGTTACTAGGACGTTTAATGCGCAATATCATGCGCAGTCCGGATACAATAATAACGGTGGCGATTACGCCGATTATGATGATGTTGCTGTTTGTCTACGTATTTGGCGGAGCTATAAAAACAGGCACAGACAATTACGTTAATTATTTATTACCGGGAATTCTGCTGATCACTATCGCATCTGGAGTTGCATACACTTCTTTGCGGCTATTTACGGATGTAAAGAGCGGACTGATGGCGCGTTTCATTACCATGCCAATAAAACGCTCGTCGGTATTGTGGGCTCACGTGTTGACCTCAATAGTTTCTAATGGGCTTACTGTCGTGGTGGTTATCCTCGTCGCTCTCTTGATGGGGTTCCGATCAAACGCTAATATCCTGGCTTGGCTCGCTGTAGTTGGGATACTCGGGCTGTTTACGTTGGCGCTGACATGGCTGGCGGTCATTCCCGGATTGACAGCAGGGTCTATGGAAGGGGCAACAGCATACTCGTATCCGCTGATTTTCCTTCCGTTTATCAGTTCGGCCTTTGTGCCCACCGAAACCATGCCTAAAATTGTTCGTGCATTCGCTGAGAACCAGCCCGTGACTTCAATCGTGAATTCGATTCGTGCCCTCTTGTATGAAGGGACTGTCGGTAATGATATCTGGACCGCGCTCGCCTGGTGTGTGGGGATCATGATCATCGCTTACTTTATCGCCAATAAAGCATTTAAACGCCAGTTAGGGTAAGAATATTAGAGTATGTGGAAAGCAAAATCGTGGGTTGATAAGCATCATCATAAACTCAACGATACGATTAAATACTAGAACTTTACTGAACAGAATACCTTAGTATCTTAAAGGAGGATAATACAATGAGCTTTTTAGAAAAAATAACCGGTAGCGATATGACTGCAGAAATGAAAGGTTTTGAAGCGCGAGCAAAAGTCTTGCCAGCTGAATATCAAACTGCTTGGAAAGAAATTATAAGTAATCTCTGGATTCACGGAGATTTCACTGGTCGTAATCTGATGCCGATTCTTGAAAGTGCTCTCGAACTGCTTGAAGTTACATCAGCGGACGGCCAGAGCGTCGAAGAAGTACTAGGAGATGATATCAAAGGTTTCTGCGCAGCGCTTGTTGGTGACGATGGTGCAAAAACTTATAGAGATAAATGGCGTGACCAACTCAACAAGAACGTAGCAAGAAAGTTAGGAGGACTAAAATGAGTATCAAAAAAATCATCGAAGGAAAAAAAGAATGGAGAGCCCATGTTTCGCGTGTCAAAGCACTTCCACAAGATTATCAAATTGTTTATAAAGAGATCCAAAAATATCTCTTCAAAGTCGGTCCTGTTGAGCTAAACGAAGGTATCGGACTGCTCTCGGAAATTCTCAACTTCTTTGAAGAAGGCGTAGCTGCTGGGAAAGGTGTGCTTGAAGTCACAGGAACAGACGTTGCTGCTTTCTGCGATGCGCTAATCGAAGATTCAAAAACGTATGCTGATCTTTATCAAGAATCGGTCAATCATAAAGTTGATAAGGGAACGAAAAAGCAGAAGGAACGTAGTACTTGGTGGTAAAATTCTACCCCTCCAAATTACTAATTTTGATCTAATATCTTAGTTAGTTTTGAAAGATGAATTTTTCTAATTGATCGGGTGCAAATGTTGAACAAGAAGATCGTCAATTTTGGCGGTCTTTTTTTAAAATTTCAAATGGTTAAATAAAATATTATGATAAAATTAACATAGCTAAAGAACTTGTAGTTAAGCAGCGGGAATGCTTTACTTCAATACGATATATATACCAGTTATCAACTATAGCAGCAGATTACTTTAGCATAAATGAGGGGGGAATTATAAAATGGGCAAACTCCAGGTTTTTTATATTATTAGTGTTTTACTATTACTTATGATTTTTAGCAATAAGGCATATAACAATATAGGAGAGCCAAGTTTTTTAGTACCTGTTATTATTGGTTCTCTGTTAATAGGAGTTATTGGGTTATATTTGTTTGGAAAGGACATGAGACTTTATAAAAACTTGTATTTCATAAGTTATATGATTACGATAGGATTTGCGTTTGTACCAGTTCTAGGAGTTTATATTGAAAATGGTGATTATTTTTACGGGTTTCCCGCTCAATGGTTCAATTATTATTCGAGTGGCTATGTTAACTTTGAGATGTTAGGTTTTTTATTTAATTTTTTCGTAATTTATTTAGTTCTTCGTTTTATGACTAAAATCTTTAAGGTTTTCCAAGGATAACCACATAGAAATCAGTCATTGATATTCAAGCAAAGACGTTGAGGAAGAAAATAAAGGACCACACATATTAGGCAGGTCTAATATGTGTGGTCCTTTATTAGCGACTGTTTTATCTTTATGATCTAAATACAACTTTATTCCAAGTGTTTTCATATGTTATTTAGTGGGTTAATACTGCTATGCTATGATAGGAAATTCAAGCTGTTTTTTAACATTTACTCCATGTTATTCGAAGTACTTAACCTAAGAAGGGATCTTGCTTTTTACGTTCATCATGTTACTATTTGTATAACCAACAAAATGAAGGAAGAAAAAAATGATAAATACAATCATCTTTGACCTTGATGATACATTACTTTGGGATGAAAAGAGCGTAGCGGAAGCTTTTAAAAAGACATGTGCAATTGCCGAAAAGACATATGGTATAGACCCATACTTGCTAGAAGATAAGGTAAAGGATAATGCAAGAAGCTTGTACGCTTCGTATGATACATTTGAATTTACAAAGAAAATCGGAATTAATCCATTAGAAGGATTATGGGGAGAGTTTCATGATGAAGGGGATTCTTTTCATAAATTAAGAGATATCGCACCGAACTACAAAAAAGAAGCGTGGACAAGAGGATTATTAGATGTAGGTATTGATGACAATCACATTGCTACAGAGCTGGCGGAAAGATTTCCACAGGAGCGAAGGAATAATCCATTTGTTTTTGATGATACATTCCAGGTTCTTCACCAATTAAAGGAGGACTATCAACTGTTGCTCTTAACAAACGGTTCACCAGACTTACAGCGGACAAAGCTGGAACTTACACCGAATTTGCAGGATTTTTTTAACCATGTAGTAATTTCCGGAGATTTTGGAAGTGGCAAACCAGATCCAGCAATTTTCGAATATGCTCTAAGTTTACTTTCCGTTGACAAAGACGAAGCGATTATGGTTGGTGATAATTTGCATACAGATATTCTTGGTGCTACACGTACTGGGATAAAGTCTGTCTGGGTTAATCGAAAGAAAAATGAACAGCCAGAAAATGTTTCTCCAAGCTATGAAATTACAGGACTTGAGGACATTCTTACTATCATATAATATGCCAGAATTCAGGTCATGCAGAAAATTTTGCATGACCTACTCCATGAGTAGAGGAACATTTTTTCTATAAGTGATGTGTTACGGTAGAATGACCCTTAACTACACCGATTATAAATCAATCGCTTTTACATCGTTGATTTCCATCATCGCTTGAATTTCGTGTACCACATGGATGTCTATTTTTCTATCAATCTTTAACACCATAATGGCATCTCCACCAACATCGGAACGATCTACCTGCATCGTAGCAATATTAATATTATATTCCGCAAGAAGGCTTCCTAATCTACCTATTACACCAGGTTGATCAGTGTGGTGAATAAACACAATATGACCCTCAGGTATAATATCTACACGATAACCATTGATTTCTACGATTCTAGCACCAAGACCATTTAATATCGTTCCTGAAATACACCCAGTTCCCGAAGTTGTCTTCAGATGAAGGGTGAGAAGGTTAGTGAAATCATTTTTTTCAGATGTTTTACCCTGATGAATAATAATTCCTCTTTTTTTAGCAAGATAGAGTGCGTTCACTTCATTCACATGTGGACCTAGATGACGCCTTAAAATTGTTCGTACTGTTCTTCGGGTAAATGCACTGACTTCCATATCAGATAAGTCTCCTGCAAATATGACGGATATTTCTTCGATAGCTTCTTCGGTTAAGTGAATCAATAAAGTTCCTAGCTTTTCTGCGAGAGTTAGATGATGTGCAAGTTTATTCATAGTATCCAACGGTAAGGATGGGATATTTACTGGATTTCGAACGACATCCCCTGCAAAAAAGTTAACGACATCTTCGCTAACATCTATCGTTACATTTTTTTGTGCTTCAACTGTACTAGCACCTAAATGGGGAGTTGCAATCACTTCTGGTAATTCCAACAATACATGATGATGAATCGGTTCTTTTTCAAATACGTCTAAAGCTGCTCCTGCAACCTTTTTGGAAATGATGGCCTTGTAAAGTGCTTCCTCGTCTATAATTCCTCCCCGTGCACAGTTAACAATTTGTACTCCAGGTTTCATTAGGTTAAAGGCTTCCTCGTTAATTAAATGCTTCGTTTCTTTCATCAAAGGAGTATGTACAGTAATAAAGTCGCTCGTTTTTAATACTTCTTCCAATGTACCAAACGCAATCCCCATCTTTTCAGCCTTCTCAGGCGATAAAAAGGGATCATATGCAAATACCTTCATTCGCTGTCCTTTGGCTCGGTAAGCAACTTCCGTACCAATCCTACCAAGTCCAATGATACCTAACGTTTTATTTTTCAGTTCAACACCTACGTAGTTTTTGCGATCCCATTGATGATTTTTTAACGCAAAATAGGCTTGAGGTATTTTACGAGATAGTGCCATGATCATCGCCATTGTATGTTCTGCGGCAGAATTGGTGTTAGCATTCGGTGCATTAACAACGATAATACCTCGCTCCGTAGCCGCATCCAAATCAATATTATCAACTCCGACCCCAGCGCGGCCAACAATTTTTAAGTTCCTAGCATGTTCCAATAGTTCTTTTGTTACTTGGGTCTGGCTTCGAACAAGTAATCCGTCATACGAACCTATTTTGGCTACCAATTGCTCAGAAGTTAAGTCGGTATGGATATCTACATGTATATCCTTATGGTTTAGTAATGGCGTAATGCCTTCCTTGTGAAGCGGGTCTGAAATCAAGATATTATATGTCAATGTTTACCACTCCTTAGAAAAATCTTTTGTGCAGCTTGTGTTCCTTTTCCAAGCGTGATGTCCATGCCAATCATTTTAAGGCCAATTTCTATACTACTAATCACTTGTAGAATATCTGTGGGGGAACAATACCCCATATGTCCGATACGGATTATTTTTCCTTTTAATTCCCCTTGGCCACCAGCAGTAACTAATCCAAACGTATCTTTTAGTACTTTTCGTAGTTCATCCGCCTGAAAGGTATTAGGCTTAATTGCAGTCACAGTAGGGGAAGCAGCTTTTTCACTCGTTAGTAATGGAATGCCGAGATTGTGAAATGCCGCTCTCATCATTTTCATCATCAGATCGTGTCTGCCAAAAACGTTTGCAAGACCTTCTTGATCTAATAGTTTAATTACCTGTTCCAATCCGTACAATAAAGTAAGCGATGGCGTAAAAGGTGTTGAATCTAGTAAGCTACTATGATGATACTTTCTTAGATCGAAATAATATCGAGATTGATCATTGGCTTCAATTTTTTCCCATGCACGAGAACTAGCCGCAATAAACGTTAGTCCCGGTGGTAACATAAAAGCTTTTTGTGAGCCTGTAACTAAGATATCAATTCCCCAGGCATCCATATTTGCTTCAATGGCTCCAATAGATGAGACGCCATCAACAATATATAATGCCTCAGAAGATTGATGAATGACTTTAGCAAGTTGTTGGATTGGATTTAAAACTCCGGTTGATGTTTCGCAAAACGTTGCCATTACAGCCTTAATGGATGGGTGACTTTGAAGGTAGGATTCTACTTTTTCGGGAGTAACAGCATCTCCCCATGAGACATGTATTTGATGAGTAATTATGTTGTAGGCGTTACATATTTGAACGAAGCGCTCACCGAAAGCTCCGGTTACGATTACTAGAACTTCATCACCAGGCTGTACCGTATTAATCACAGCTGCCTCTAGTCCAGCAGTTCCACTTCCAGCAAGAATTTCGACATTCTGTACTGTACCGAAAATCGGTTTTAGCTTCGGTTTGATTTTTCGAAGTAGTTCTTTTGTATCTCGATCTCGATGTCCAATCATAGGTTGGCTCATGGCACGTTGAACACTAGGAGGAATAGGTGTTGGCCCAGGAATTCGTAGCATTTGTTGGTCGGATAACATTTCAGGTTCTCCTTTCATAGTATATTAAAATTAATTCTACAGAATAACAGGGAAATTATCCACATAATATTTTGAAAGTTTAAGGTAGGGGTAAAGAAGAAGGAGACGCATCCTTACATATTAGCGTCTCCTTCTTCTTTGTGGTCCATCATCAATAGGTATATCCTCTTTCTTTTTTAATTTATGTATCCAACCACTAATTCTTCCTTGCCTTTTTCCGAAAGCGATTCGATTTTCTAGATAGTAAATGAATTCCTCGATTACGATTAGTAGAATAATAATTCCGACAATCCAGTACCACCACATTGTAATTCTCCTCTTTTTGAAAATTGCTACATTATATATTATATACTAAAAAATACCAATAATTACGAGAAAAATGCAAAAAAAGGCTATTTTCTAATCCAAACGGGTTCATTTAAAGAAGGTACATTTGTTTTATATATTACCAATAACCGATGAAGGAGATTTACTTAAATTTTGGCATAGGAGAGTCCTTCATAACCGATATTTTGCACAAACATAAAGGATAAACATAGAAAAATAGCAGGAGAACGGATAGAAATTTCCCCTGCTATTTTGTAGTACATATTTTGCCTAATAACATTCACTTCAAAGATAATTCATTAATTATCAATTACTGTTTATTCCAAACTTCATTTGCGAGATCAACAACATATTTTAGTTTTGCCCATTGTTCATCTTCTGTTAGTTTATTTCCGTGATGGGTTGATGCAAAACCGCATTGTGGACTCAAACAAAGCTGTTCCAAAGGTACATATTGAGAAGCTTCTTTAATCCGTGCTTTAATGGTATTCTTATCCTCCAATTTACCGTGTTTCGATGTAATTAGACCTAGTACAACACGCGCCCCACCTGTTGGAATATGCTTCAATGGTTTAAATGTACCGGATCGCTCATCATCGTATTCTAGGAAAAACCCATCAACTTTTTCTTTTGCTAACAAAGTAGGCGCAATGAGAGCATAGCTTCCTTCAAATGCCCAAGTAGATTGATAGTTTCCACGACAAAGATGTGTTGTTACGATTAAATCTTCTGGTTTGTTTTCCAAAGCTCCATTAGCAACACGTAAAGCAAGATCGATTAAATATTCTCTCGTGTATTTTCCATCATTAAATGGGATGTTCGTTGAAGAAAGACCGGCAATATATACATCATCCAGCTGGAGGTAACGAACTCCTGCATCATAAAATGCCTGAATAGCTTCTTGGTACGTCTGAATAATATCTCTGGCATATTCTTCGATGTCAGGGTAGATATCCGGATTATGAATTCCTTTATTAAACAACTGATTTGGACTTGGGATTGTTAGCTTAGCTACTGCACGACCATCTACAATTTCGTTCAAATCAAGGAAGTCTTTGATAAAAGGGTGGTCTTCATTAAAAGAGACTTTTCCAGTATTACGAACGTCATATTTTTCTGTTTCCACTCCTTTGAATTTATATCCATGTTCCGGTACATAGCCCTCAATACCGTTTAAATGTTCTAGGAAGTCTAAATGGAACCATGTTCGTCTGAATTCCCCATCAGTAACTACTTCTAAACCAATTTCAATTTGTTTATCTACAACTCGTTTGATTTCTTTGTTTTCAACTTCGCGTAATTCTATTGCTGAAATGTTTCCTTTTTTAAAATCTGCTCTTGCTTTATGTAGATTCTCTGGTCGCAGTAAACTTCCTACATGGTCAGCACGATAAGGTGCTTTTGTTAATGTTGTCGTCATTATTCATTTCCCCTTTTCTTTTATTGAGATTTTTGCCTGAGAAGGGGTTTTAAAACAAAAAACCTCTTCTCAGAATAAGAAGAGGTTGATAAACACCGTTCACTCTTCTCATCTTCAAGCATTTCGCTTCTGGAATTAGCACAGTACTTATAATAGTCTGTTGCTGAGGTTTCAAAGGGCCAGTCCCTCCACCTCTCTAGATAAGAAATTAAAAATTATTAAATTTATAACTATTAAGATACACGTGTGTAGAAACTATGTCAAGCAGTAATTATTAAGGTTGAAGAATGAATGATTTTTTATTTATTTCTTCCATTGTTCCGTCTTTCAATTGAAAGACTCGGTCACCATATGGTAAAACGTCGTAATCATGAGTGACAAAAAAGATCGTTCTTCCTTCTGCTTGGCATTCTTTTAATATGTGAAGAACATTATCACGAGAAGCTCGATCGAGATTTCCGGTAGGTTCATCACAAATAAGAAGACTTGGGTCATTTAATAGTGCCCTAGCAATTGCCACGCGTTGTTTCTCTCCCCCTGACAAGTTTGTTGGAACTGCATCTATCCGATCCTCTAATCCCAATGTTCGCAATAAAGTTTCCGATCGCTCACGCAATTCTGCTTCTTTTTTATACGGCCATTCGGGAAGCATAACATTTTGCTTAGCAGTATATGCAGAAAACAATTCATACTCTTGGAAGATGTATCCGATATTGCGTCGTCGAAAATCACGTTTTTCTTCTTCGGAAGCATTTCCCATATCTAAACCACCAATAGATACCTTTGATCCAGCATCGGCATTCATAATGCCAGCAACACACTTCAATAAGGTTGTTTTCCCTGAACCTGATGGGCCAATAATATTTATCCATTCTCCTTTATTGACGTGACAAGAGATGTTATTTAAAACTAGCTTTTTTTCAATTGACGATTTGTACGTTTTTGATAATGATTCCATTATCATTTCCATTTCACTCATCCTTTCTGAATGTTAATAAGCATACGACCAATTACTGTTTCATTTAATAGTGCTGCGAAAGTAAATACAACCAAAGCAACGATACAACTCGTTACTATCATCCCCCAGGTGAATCCGGTCGTAGTAAATACGAAGAAAGTACCACAAGCCAAGCCAATCAAAACGATCAACCCAACCCAGGAAAAAGTCTCTTTACGTAATAGTCTTCGAATGCTTTTATTATGCCAACCGACCTTATACAACATTTGAATATCCCTTTGTCTTGCTTGCCAAAGCCGGAAGAGGGATTCAGTCAGTGTGAAAATTGTTAAAGCTATCATCCCTGTAAGTAATAGCCATTGCTGGTCATTTAGCTGCCAATGAACATAGGACCCGAGATTCGTTTCTGTCATCCGACGAACAGTGGCTTCAGACAAGGTTATGATAAATGCCAAAAGTCCTGTAGCCAGTAACAGCTGTATAGCGGCTGCAATTATATGTGATTTGTAGTAACGAATATTGGTTAGTATTAAGGAATGATTAGGTTTAAATATCCGTTTCTCGTTTTGTGATTCATCATAAAAATGATCGATAATCCATTTCAATCCCAAGATCAGTAAGAGTGCACCACCATATCCAATTAATAACATGTAGTGCAAATCGTAGATGAATAGGAGGGGGGTGATACTTAAGATGACACTTACGAAAAGCTGCCACAGCCACTGACCTCGGTAAAACTTGCGAATCATACCAGTGGACCACCCTATCTTTGCAAGGCGTTCCCGTTCCGTAGATTGTTCTGCTTTCATTACTCGAAAACGAGCAATCAATGCTAATAAGGCAATGAGTAAAAATGCCGAACCTGTCGCGGCACCGAATACATTCCAACTATTAAGTATGGTATCGGCGGCACCTAAGGTTGTCCAAGGCTGTAATACCGTACCGATTTCCTCAACATCAACTGCCAATGTCTGGTGGGAGGCACCTGCCACAATATCAACATGCAAACCTTTTGCTTCCATATCTGCAGCAACTTCACGAATTTTTTTCGCTGCTGCTTCCGTGTAACCATCAATTCCGGCAACCTTCACCCGAATGGCATCAATTGGTGCATCACCTTTAAAACGCTCCGCCCATTCAATGGATACAAGACCATGAGCTGGCGTGGGTAAATAATTCCCTGCCAGATGTGTGGGATGGAGTTCTTCTCCAGTTTCTTCAAGTGTTCCGTAATGGTATTGATAGATTCCTAGTGGGCTGGCAGCTAGACCGTTCTCAGCCGACCCAACCGATACCGTATCTGTTTGAAATAGAAAAACGAAATCTTCATTTTCCTCTCCAGCCTTAAATGATTGATGCTCTATAGGATTAACGTTTCTATGTATTGGAATATCTCCATTCCAATCTACAAGTTTGACTGACAGATTATTACCATGTAGCTCATATTCTGGTGGAGCAACACTGTAAAAGATATTTTGTACGTTAAAATCTGAAGCTATCATCGATTCACCGTGAATGTTAATATCATAATCTTTCCCCATAACTACATTGTAATTATCATCAAGCATGTACCAATCTTGTTCAAAAGAGGTAAGGTATTCAGCAAAATCAACTTCTATTGTTTCATCATGTAATGATTTTATAGTAGAGAGTTTCGACTCAACAGTTTGTTGTAACGCTTCATTATCATTGTAGATAACATATTCGAGTCCTTGGCCATCGGGGACGTTTACTTCCTTTTTAAGTAAATCAATTTCATCTTCTGAAACATCAAGTGTTTCCATTTTTATCGTTGTTTCAATCGGTGTTCTTGACTCTGATATACCAACTAATGGAATTCCCTCACCGCCACCTGGTCCCATGCTACTACTAATTTCCGTGTTAAGAGAAGAAAAGTCAACACCAGTTAAGGCTGATTCGGATATGGGATCTATAGCTACAACCGGATGATAGGAAGAAGGAATAACAAAACCAGGATTATTACTCGTAAAAAAGTTTCTTAATTCCTCTGGATAATAGACGTCATAGAAATTACCATCGTAAGGAAACAAGTAATATGCTGTTTGTTCTGCAACTTTGTATGTTTCTTTTCCGTCACTCGTTTTATGTACAACCGTATAGCGTACTGGTTTTTCTGGTCGTGGAACTTGAAATGATTGACTTGTTTTCGTAAATGACCCAAGTGCTGCTACAGGTGCAGCAAATTCTACCCGCTCATCTGCAGCGATTTCCTGCCATCTATCTATCGTAATACCTCCATTACCAACGCCTAAGTAGTTTTCTTCAACTACACCAAGTGATTCTTCCACGAGAGAAGGTGCACCATCAGGTCGAACAAGTAAATCATATTCACCCCGAGCAAAATCAGTAATATCAGCTTGTACTTGTTCGTTTGCCTCTGATAGTGAGTTCGCTGCAATTGGAATTAGTGCTAAAATGATGGTGAGTAATAGTATGCTTAAACTAAGCTGAAGTGGACGAGCAAGTAAGTGTCGCCATTGTATACGAAACATTTATTTCCCCTCCTATGTAGGAAACGCGCTGACTTGTTCTGCCAACGCACGTAAGTAAAAAACTATTTAATATACTAAATCCTTGAACACGTAATAAATTGATTACCAATAATATACAGTTTAATTAATAGAATGTAAAATATTTATTTATAATTTTAGTAAAAATATGACTATTATATTATTTTCTTTATTTTAATATTAGGATTATATATTAAGGTCTCTAATCGTAAAGCAACGGACGATTCCTTATGATATTGTGCAAAACATTAGGAGGGCAACTAGTTATAAAGGAATTGATTGGGGAAATCGTTAGAATATAATGTGAAAGAGGGTTGATTATACATGTAAAAACAGTCCTTATAAATTGCTAAGGAACTGTTTTTATAATTTTATTAGGAGAAATTCAATCCTGAATCGATCTTTTCTTAAATATCATTCTCCAAGACAATATGGTGACAATTATTAATATAACAAGGTAAATAATTACACCATATTCCATTTTGCTTACAAAATAATGAACTACAAAAAACATACCAACAATAAACATCAACAAGAAGGTTTTCATCGATTCTCCACCTTGTTGTGCAGATTCAAATGGCTTCGTAAATGGAAAACCTTCATTCTTGATTGCTCTAAAGCATATTAAGGTATGCAATATAGCTGTTACAAAAACCACAGCCAGATCAGGGATTATCCGTACGGAAAAAATCGTTACATAAATTACAGATAAGAAAAGAAAAATTGGCAAATACAATTTCAATAAAAATGCCTTCAATGTTGCACTAAAAACAAGGGATGGGTTGGTAATCGGTGTTGTTTGGAATACCCAAGCACCTTTATATTTCCCAGAAAAATTCAGCATAAAAATGACGACACCAATCATAATATTGCAAAAGTATATATTAAAATGCATATTACTGTTGGATAACTCAGCAAACGAATTGTTACTTACATAATTGAACAGAAAAATAAATGGGAATACAACAGCAATACCTAATGAAGGGTAAACTCTTAATTTAAAATCTCTTTCCCGACTTAACATGATAGAAGCGAATCGGAAAAATTGTTTTTCTTCCTTGTTATTACAAATTAACCGTTCCCACAAAGCTCCAATATTCCACTTCTGCTTTTTGTTTTTTCCTGTATCCTCCATTAGTTTTTGCAAATTTCGTTCAAACGATGGCATGAGGCGGTAATACAAGAAAATAGAAAGGAGTGGACCGATAAGTGCCAAGATGGAAAGAACAATGATAATCGTAGAATGATTTCCATTTAGAAGTAATTCAAATGGCGCTCCAAACCATATTGGTGGAATGAAAAGATGCCACCAGCTAAACTCGTAAACGAAATCCAATTCGACAAACTCAAAAGAACGAATCACAATTTGATAACCGATAATGATTCCAACCGATAAAAGAATTTGTACATAATTAATCATGTCCTTCAGTTTCTCACCGCTAAAAAACTGCAAGATAAAGATATATACCAACGCTGTTATTGTCATGATAAATAAGATTAATAGAATAACCTCTACAAAAAATAGAAGAAAATAGCCGATACCTTGTACACCAAGAATAACTAAAGATGGAATTCCAATAAATGCACCAGTTAACATGCTCATATAAATGGTAACATGGACGATTTTAGCAGCATTTACCGTCCTTATATTCACTGGTTTTGTATGTAGGATCGTTTTATCCTTTACGTCTAATAGCACTGACGAAAAATCGGAAATCATGGATGTCATTAAAATGAACATGGAAATCCCAAACATAATACTAATCTGAAAAATATAATTTTCTCCAAGTAATATAAATGGAATCAATACTAATCCGTATAATGCATAAATAAGCAACGATTTTAAAAAATGATTTCCATTGTCCTTTTTGTTGGACATATTAGAAGCAAAAATAGTCGGTACACGTCGCTGATCCATTGTAAGTTTAACCTGAAGAATGTTTCGCATCATCTCATAGTCAATATGTAGTAAGCGAAACAGTGGTCGAAATAGATCAAGTAACTTTAGGGAAACGAAATTATTCACGGCTATCACCTTCAGTGACAATGCTGACAAATTGCTTAGCTGTATGCTTGTGCTCATCAAAGCCAGTCAGTTGATTAAAAATTCCCTCTAAGGAACCTTGTTTACTTTGCTGCTGTAATTCTTCAAACGTTCCATCTGCAGCAATCTCTCCATCAATTAGTAAGACGATTCGATTGCTTATTTTTTCAACAACATCCATGATGTGGGAGGAATAAAATATGGTTTTCCCCTGGGCGACAAGTTGTTCAAGAATGTCTTTAATTACCATTACACTATTAGCATCCAGTCCATTAAGTGGTTCATCTAGAAATATCAGATCAGGATTATGTAACAGACTAGATATGATAAGAACTTTTTGGCGCATTCCTTTTGAAAAGGAGGCAATTCGTTTATGTAAAACATCCTTCATTTCGAATTGTTCCATAAGTAGCTCTGCTTTTTCTTCTGCCTGACTACGATCCATTCCATATAACTCTCCGGAGAATGTAAGATATTCACTAGCTGTAAGGTTATCATAAATCTCCGCATTCTCAGGAACATAACCAATTTTGCGCTTATACGAATGATCCGTTGTTGCAATGTCTTGGCCGAAGATTTCTACCGTTCCCTGGTAACCTTGAACAAGACCGAGCATGATTTTTAATGTCGTACTCTTCCCAGCTCCATTCGGCCCGATGTATCCAATAATCTGACCTTTGAACACGTCAAGGTTAATTCCGTTTAACACACTCTTGTTCGAATAACGCATTGTCAAATCTTTCAATGACAGAACTTTTCCTTCATTAATAATAATCACCTATTCCTCGAATATTTTCCCTTAACATATCAATCTATGTAAAAATTTTCAAGAGGGGGGTCGGGCCCCTCGTCCCATCCTCGTCCGTGGGAAGGTGGACCTGACCCCATGGACCACATTTATGTTATGATAGAAAAAAATGTTTATAAAGGGAATGTGTGAAGTTGAATTTTGTATCGATAGATTTTGAAACGGCGAATGAAAAGCGGTTTAGTCCATGTGCTGTGGGTATTGTAATCGCTAATCAAACTGAAATTATAGATGAATATTATAGTTTAATTAATCCTCAAATGTACTTTAGCTCGTTCAATACTAGAATTCATGGGATAACGGAGGGAGATGTAAAAGATGCCCCTACATTTTCGGAGGTGTGGCCTGAAATAAATATGTATTTATATAAAAATCTAGCAATTGCTCATAATGCTAGTTTTGATATGAGTGTCATTCGACAAACACTGGATCACGTTCAATTACCATACCCTGAATTAGATTATCTTTGTACCGCAAACATTGCGAAAAGAGTGTGGCCAGATTTAGCAAACCATAAATTGAATACTCTTGCTGCACACCATCAAATAACCTTTAACCATCACCACGCATTAGAAGATGCTCGAGTGGCGGCTAAAGTATTCATGAAAGCATTAGAAGCATATGAAACTGACTCCGTTGATATATTTTTAGAAAAGTGTACGATGACAAAGGGACGAATTTATGATAAGGGATATTACCCACCGAAAGTGAAACGAACAAAGAAAAGCCGTAAACTATTTATTGGCAGATAAGAAATCTATATTATTCTTATCCTACATAAGGTATTCGGCATAAGGTCTTGGTGAATGCCAGTTTACTATCAATTATAAGAACCTTAATAGTGGGGAAGAATTGAGGTGAACAAGATTGGAAGGCTCTTATTATGTTGGTTGGGGGACACTTGCTTTAATAAATGCTGGTATTGCTCAAGGCAAAAACCGAAGTGGTTTGAATTGGTTTTTACTGTCTCTTATTTTAGGTCCGATAGCAACGTTTATTTTAGTAATTGTGGAAAAGCGATAACTGAAGAAAAGGATGGGAAACATGGCAGAATTAAAATTTGAAATCATGGAAACAATTGCAGTACTGTCGGAATCGCCAAAAGGGTGGACGAAGGAGTTAAACCTTATAAGCTGGAATGGTCGGGATCCAAAATATGATATACGAGATTGGGCACCTGATCATGAAAAAATGGGGAAAGGTGTTACCCTTTCGAAAGAGGATGTATTAAACTTAAAAACAGCTTTAAGCAATATGGATGAGATATAAATTATCTTATCCATGTTTTTATTTTGTTTAGGAATTTCATGTTAGAGTTAGAATAAAAAATAGTGTATCATTTAACTATACATTCAACATGGAAGAATATGGAGGAGATAGCATGAATGCAAAGCGTTGGTTTGCACTACTAGCAGCTGCAGTTTTATTTATAGTATCCATTGGAATGCAATTGATAAGCAGTTTTGCTACAGCAAACTTTGAGCAAATGTTTGCTTTTCAAGATAAGAAATTTGTAGAAGAGATCGTAGAAGAAGGGATTGGTAACAAAATTGTAGTACTTCACTTGGATGGTGTCATTCAAGATACAGCGCCAAGTACACTAATAAATACCACATCTTATAACCATAAACGGTTTCTGGAAATGCTTGATGAAGCAGGGAAAGATAATAGTGTCGATGGAATTATTCTTCGTGTAAACACACCAGGTGGAGGTGTGGTTGAAAGTGCAGAAATTCATGATAAGATCGTTGACATTCAAAATGAGTATGAAAAACCGATCTACGTATCCATGGGGAACACGGCAGCTTCTGGTGGCTATTACATATCAGCACCCGCAGATAAAATTGTAGCACATCCAGCAACATTGACTGGTTCTATTGGTGTCATTATGGAAGGATATGATCTTTCTGGTTTGGCAGAGGATCTAGGAGTTGATTTTAATACTATTAAGAGTGGAGAGTTTAAAGATATCATGTCATTCTCTAGAGAAATGACCGATGAAGAACGGGATATTTTACAAACGATGATCGATGATATGTATGCTGATTTCGTTAAAGTAATCGTCGATGGACGAGGGATGTCTGAAGCTACTGTTAGAGACATAGGTGATGGTCGCGTATATACTGGAAAACAAGCACAAGAGAACGGACTTGTAGATGCATTAGGATCGATGGACGATACGATTGCCATGATGAAAGAAGATTATGATTGGGATGATGTACAGGTTGTGAAATACAATAATGCTCTTGGTTTTGAGCAGTTCTTAGGTATGTCTACACAAAATTTATTTGGTGATGAGAAGAAATTATTAAGCATGATGGATGTCATACGTGAATCAAATGCACCACGTGCGATGTACTTATATTCGAATTAAGGGGGTGCCGTCATGAGTGAAAATATAGTTGCCTATGCGACAGAAGATCCCACATCTCCAAGGAGATATGCTGGATTCTGGATGCGGTTCTGGGCCTATTTAATTGATTTGATCGTAGTCTTTAGCATTAACGGTATCCTGTTAATTCCATTTAAGTTTATCAATGATGGTGCGGTGATTGATATTGGATTTTGGACGTTAACGGGGATTCTCGGATCCATCATCTTCTATGTCTATTTCCTAATCATGACTAGAATATTTGGTCAAACATTAGGAAAAATGATACTTGGAATTAAAGTTGTTCGGGACGATAATCAGCCATTGCGGTGGAGTGATTTAATCTTTAGAGAACTAATTGGAAGGTTCCTCCATCGTGTATTTGGTTTTCTTTTCCTACTATACATTGTTGTTGGCTTTACAAGGGAAAAGCAAGGAATACATGATATGATTGGAAATACAAGAGTCGTATTTGATGAATAAGTATTTGATACCGAAAAAGACACACAACCAGTATGGTGTGTGTCTTTTAATTTAACTAATATTTCATTCGTAGTGCTTTATTTGCTAAGTTCATATCATTTTCCAGCAATTTTTGCATGTTATAGGAAGGGTAAAGTCCATTTTGATACATATAGTTAAACACATTTGCATGGCTTTTTATTGCTTTTTGAAGGTGGTTCGATAATGTATCTCGAACCTGAGGGGTTGCGGTCTCTGTAATAGCAATAGCGTAGTTACGTACAGCAGTCTTTGTTAAAGCTAAGAGATCTCCAGCGTAGAACCCTTTGTCTAATCGCATTTCTTCTGCATTCATTTCATCTCTTGGTGCTAAAGAATAAAATTTCAATAGATCTTTAATATTATTTTCTAAATCTTTAATGCTTTGAACATATAATCCACGAAGTTTTCCATCACTAATTTCATCGACTGAATTCTTTAATTTCATTAAACCAACTGATTGAAATGCTACTAATTCATGAATTTCTAATGTTTCATGCCATGCTAAATGCCTAGGCTGTCTGCTTTCTGTTGTATCCAATTGTAATCCTCCTAATTAAATAGTCATTTTCACTATATTCAATTGACAATATTTAGGTACTTGACCAATGGGAAATAGGCTGTTGTAACAATATAAGAACAAATTTACTTGTCACTATAAATTTTCCGAATTATAATAAAAGATAGAATTTTACATTTGTTAGCAGGCATCAAAATACTTTTGAGGAGTGGAGATAATTCATGAACACAGATACAAATGTACTTGATGGTCTTAACAAGATGTTGGAGCGTGCACGAAGAAATACGTTAGGGGATCTACTTGCAAGGACAAGGGAGCGAGTACCAGACAAGTTCGCACTTGCATACGGTAAACAGCGTTTGAATTATGCTGAATTAGATGACCTCGTTAATCAGACTGCGAACGCCTTTTTAAATGATGGTATGAAAAAAGGAGATATGATTACTGTCATGTCTAAAAACAGTCTTGATTTTGTGATTGTAAACTTTGCATTAGCTCGTATTGGAGCAGTTATGGTTCCGATTAATTATATGCTTACTGTAGAAGATGTGTCATATATTTTAGAGCATGCTGATGTGAATGGTTTTATTGCATCGGAAGAATATGCTGTTGTTCTTGCTCAATCAGCAGGTAGGTTAGAAATCAAGCATCGGTATGTAATGGATGTGTCTACAAAAGACCTTTTATCTTCTGACTTAGAAGCATGGACAGTGTTAGCAATTGCACGGCAAGGACAATCAACAGCTTTTGTTGATGCAGATATATCAGACGATGATTTAGCACATGTCCTTTATACTAGTGGAACGGAATCACGTCCAAAAGGTGTCATGCTGTCTCATAAAAGTATTATTAGTGAGTATATGAGCTGTATCGTTGATGGTAATATGGCAGAAAATGATGTTTTAATTCATGCATTGCCTCTGTATCATAGTGCACAGCTACACTGTTTCTTAGGACCAAGTATTTACCTTGGATCCAGTGGGGTGATATTACCAGGGGCAAGTGCTGAAATTATTTTAGATACGATAGAAAAGGAGGGCGCAACCCAGTTATTCTGTCCACCAACAGTATGGATTGCTTTACTTCGTCATCCTGATTTTGATAAACGAAATTTAACGACATTGGAGAAATGTTATTATGGCGCTGCGATTATGCCTCGTGAAATTTTAAAAGAACTTTCCGAACGGCTACCTAATGCGAAGTTTTGGAATTTTTACGGACAAACGGAAGTAGCTCCATTAGCTACTGCGTTACAGCCTGAGGAGCAACTCCGTAAACTTGGTTCTGCTGGAAAACCAACACTGAATATGCAAACGAAGATAGTAGATGAAAACGATATAGAGGTACCTCGTGGAGAAATTGGTGAAATTGTTCATCGTACCCCACATGCAATGAAAGGTTACTTACATGATCCAGAAAAGACTGCCGAAGCATTTCGGGGAGGTTGGTTCCATAGTGGTGATCTCGGTATCATGGATGAGGACGGCTATATTACAATAGTCGATCGAAAGAAAGATATGATAAATACAGGTGGTGTTAATGTTTCGAGTCGAGAGGTAGAGGAAACAATTTATCAAATGGGAGGGGTATCAGAAGTTGCAGTTATTAGTATTCCAGATAAATATTGGATTGAAGCAGTTACGGCGATTATTGTTCCGAAAGCAGAAGCAGTACTAACAAAAGAGGATGTCATCGAACATTGTAAGGGAAAATTATCAAAATTTAAGGTACCAAAATATGTTGATTTTACTGATTCTCTGCCAAAGAATCCTAGTGGAAAAGTGTTGAAACGATCATTACGAGATCAATATGAGGACTTGGATGAAGGATAAGACTTGATTCCTCATATATAATGGTAATATAAATAAAGAAACACAAGTCCTGGCGACTTGTGTTTCTTTAACTAGTGAACTCGTTCTACCTCAAAGCCCTCTTCTTCCAAAATGGAAACAATATGTGGTTCCAATAGTAAATGTAAACTACCGACAATCACAAAGTATGTATCACCACTATCTTTCTCTAGAAATTCTTTTATAGTATCTGCCATACCATAGTTTCGATTATCATTTAATGCTTCCATAAATGCTTGATCTTCCGCACTAGCTACCATGTTTTCGTCCGTTAAGGAAGCTAACAATTTATCCGAGTTGCCCTCCTTATACAGGGAAAACATTTCTTGCAAATGCTGGTCAAATTCCTCGATATCGATTAATGAGTCTTCTAACATCTGAACCTGATAGGCATGTGAAGTATCAGCATAAATGCTTAGCTGTTCTTCAACGGTCTCTAAGCCAATTACTTGTTTGTTATCCTGATCTGCTCTATTCAAAAAGTACTCATCAACACCGTGGGTATAACCTAATTGCTCTATCATTAACTGTTGGATGGTTGAAGATAAGAACCACGGCTTAAAATTTTGTAGCATTTGAATCGGCATTCCAAGACCATGTAATGTTGCTTCTAACTCTGTGAACAGTTCCTCTGGAATGTGATCCTGTAATGTCGTGCCGTCCTGATAGGCTGCGAGTTCGGTCGTAATACCTTGTACTTCAAACGGATTAACGTTATTTAAGTCTATTTCAGGAACAATAATATCAGATTCGGCATATGCTTGCTCGATTTTTTCGTTAAGTGGATAAAAGTCTTCTGTAGCAGCGTGAATGGTCCCTTGCAAATAAACGGTTGTAGTACCATTTTCTACTTTCCAGAGAAAACCACCGGGACCATCAGGTGTACCAACAACTTCTACTTCTAATGTAGTAATAACTTCGATGTCTTGATCAGCTAAGTGAACGAATACATCAGAGTCTTGATCAAAAGGGTTGCCAGCAATAGTTACTTCTTTTAAGCTATCTAGTTTTTCTAAAACAGAAAAATCGCGAATGTTATTATTTTGTAGAAATAATACCTCTAATTCATCCAATTTTTCAATACCGTTAAGTTCTTCTATTTCCTGATCTGACAAGTCAAGTTCCGTAATCCCATCAAGATCTTCATCAGAAAGTTGTCCTTCTGACTTGTCAATTTCTGCACGTATCGCAGCTTCTAGTTTTTCATCAGTAAAAGAAATATCTTCTGATTGGCAAGCAAACAAGAATACCGCTAACACCAAAATGATTATATTACATATTGAACGTTTCATACCACATTACCTCCTAAATTAAGTTTAAACGATCTATTTATTGTTTGCCATATGATATCCATTATGATTCGGAAGACAGATCAATTTTTTATGATGGCAACGGATAATAGCAATTATTTTTGAAATAATATGTAATGTGGAGGTGTTGGTACATGAGTAAAAAAAATGATAATTGGAGCAAAAAACGGGTTCATTCAAGTGTGAATCCACAGGGATTAACCGAAGATGTTGAAGATCAGCAACCGAGATCACAATTAGAGCAACATTCCAAAAAAAAGAATACGAAAATATAGGATTTCAAAGTAGGTGAACATCATCGATGATACATTGTTATACTTACGTGAGTCACTAGCGAATTATATTGAAAATGATTTGTGTAAACAAATTTTCCAAAAAATTGAGCAGAACAACTATGAAAGTGAAGAGCAATTTGCTGAGGATCTGGATGATAAAGAGATGAGTTATCTTGATTCTATAGTTGAGAGAGAGTTAAATTATGCAAAAAATGTCGGGGATGATACGAGGGTGGACCAATTAACTGAGGTATATGAACTACTTTTCTAGATGAAGATAGGAGTATCATCTCATTTTACACTATTGGATAGAATTAACATTGATATATTCCTTTCTGCGTAGTAATATATAAATACAAGCTACGATGTTCGTATTTAATTAAGTTTTAACCTCTAAATAGATAATAGGGAGTTTTACATTGAAACTCAAATGCCGTGCCGTCACAGAGCGGAAGGCAAGAAGGTTTCTGCAAACACCCACTTAGTGAAGTGGTGGTTTAAAACTTTTTATTTGAAGGTACGGCATAGGTGGCTAGTGAATATGTAAATGGCAGACCAACTTCTTTTTAGAGGTTGGTCTTTAACTTTTTCTGGTATATAAGTGTGTGTTCAAAAAGGAGGATGAAAAGGACCGTGAAGTTCGAGGCGGCGTAGCAGCGTAGAAACAAGCCAACGAAGAAATTCGATGTGTCATTTTTACCAGACTTTTTGAACATCCTCTATAAGCAAATCCTTTCAGAATTGATCATATTTTTGTATTATACAGTGAAATGAAAATGCCTTATGATAGAGTCGATACCAAACATAAGGAAGAGGGATCTTATATGTCGTTTGTATATGAAAGGCTTGACCATGTGCAGTTAGCGGCGCCAATTGGAAAAGAAGATGATGCACGAACCTTTTATAGTGAAATTTTGGGGTTGAAAGAAATAGAAAAACCAGAGCCATTACGAAATCGTGGAGGGGTATGGTTTCAAGCTGGTATGGTTCACATCCATATTGGAGTAGAAGAGCCTTTTACTCCAGCTAAGAAAGCGCATCCGGCTATTCGAGTCAGAAATATAGAAGCTATGAAGAAATACTTAGATAGCAGGAACATTGATTACATTTCCGATAAGAATCTACCAGGTGCAAATCGATTTTATGTATCAGATCCATTTGGAAATCGGTTAGAATTTTTGGAGTGGGGTTAATAGGAGAGTAATTACTAATTCGTGGAGAAACCTGTGTTAATATTTGCAAAGAAATGGGTGCTAAGAGAATCGGACAATGAAGTCCGTTCTTTTTATTAATAATTTAAGTCAGAAATTTTCGAATGATCTATGTGTAATATGTTATCATGAACTTATGTAGGACTTGACTTAAACGTGTTTGTTATATATTTTATATCTAGTCTATTCTAAAAGTGCTCATAAATTTAATTCAGGGGGATTTTTTATGAATATCTTATTGGGTGTTCTAAGTATTTTATGGGGAATTACGACCTTGATTTTTTTCTTCTTCAAACTAAAAGAAAAGGATTTTAGTGATTTTAAGGTGAGAAACGAGCTTGGTGATGAAGGATTTCCGCTTTTGGTAATTTGGAATTGGATTCTTAGAAAACTTCCTATAGCGTTCATAAGAAGTACAGTTATTGTAACAGGATTAATTTTTATTATAGGAGGCATTGTAATTATTTAAACACTCCTCCATGACTTTTGCAATTGCTCCGGCAGATCCAACTTTCCGTGGGCACGGCTTCAGCTTCTTTTGAAGAATATCGATTTCCAGTAGCAATTCGCTCATAAAATGAAATATTCGCTCACAAGCAACAATTTAACGAGTGAAGGTCGGAGGAATTTCACTAAGACTCCTGAGAGACAGTGCAAGATTCCGTCGTGGTGTTAAGAGCAGTACGTTACTTCGCAATCTATATCTGATTAGCAACAAAGTACGAAAACAACCCAAAGAAAAATCCAAACTAATTCGAATTCTAATTGAATTTTGAATCATGGTTTGGATTTTTCTTTGACTAAAACACTATTGCCCCAACCTCTTACTCAATCTACAAATCATCTAACTTCATGTGTTAATAACTGTTGTTCGCCTATATGCCTCTTATTTACATATAAATATCCCCAAAAAGCTGTTATGCAGATCACACTTCCAATGACAAAATACAAAGTACGAATACTTATAAATGGTGAGCATAGTGTTGCAAATAAGATACCCAATGGTAACATCGTCCGCATAATTAATAAACGAACAGAGGTTACTTTACCCAGTAGTTGATTTGGGATTAACGTTTGAATGAGTGTGATGTTATATATATTAAAGATGGCAATTACCATTCCTGCAATAATTTCCGTTACAATAGCTAGGGAGTACCAAGGAGTAATACTTAAAGATAAGTAGGTACAACCACCAATAAATAACGCTGAAAAAAGAATTCCCACACCTTTAATCTTCCCTAATTTCGTATGCAGTAATGCCCCAATTGTATAACCGATTGGAAATCCTGCCATGAACAATCCATATGCAGAGTAGGATTGATTTAATATCGTTGTGATATAAGGGAGGGTTGTAACAATCGTTACACCAACACCAAATTGAACAAATCCAAAAAATATGCCAAGCCATACGACTAATTTATGTTTAAAATAGGAATGAAGTCCTTCACGAAATTCTTCCATCCAAGGTTTTCTTATCGTTGATTTCTCATAGTTTTCATTTACCTTCAATAGTCCGAGGGCACTTAATGCGAAGGCAATGGAAATAATAACTAATATCCATACAATCGACAATACATCAATAAATATGCCAGATACAATTGGTCCCATAATAGCCATTACTTGGCGTATGCTTTCTAGTGATGCGTTTGCTTTTACTAGTTGTTCTTTCCTTAAAATCGTTGGTAATATTGCTTGATTGGCAGGTGTGAAAATGGGCATGATCATACCAACAATAACTTGCACGATATAAATAAAAGTAATCGTAAAGTTATTAAGGAGAAGAGAGCAAATTAATACCAAAGCTAATAACATTCGAGTAAGTTGACAACTAATCATGATCGTTTTGCGACTCCAACGATCGATATAAGGACCTATAAATAACTGCATCAAGAATGAAGGGATGTAGTATATTAGCCATACTAACCCTAATGCAGTAGGCGATCCTGTTATTTCATATATCAATATGGAATTACAAGCAGTAAATAAAGCACCTCCTAATTCTGAGGTAGCACTACTTATCCAAATCGAACGAAAGCTATCATTTTTCATCTTCATAAAACAGCTATCCCCTATTCGTACCTACACTAATACTACTTCGTTAAATATAAGTTTAGTTCCTCAGGTAAGAAGTCAATCATATCCCTCTTAAGGGAATATTTTGAATCAACAATTTTTACTAGTTTAGCTGATCGAAGGATCTTTAGGTGATGGTGGATAGTAGATTTACCAATGTTTAGTTGTGCAGTGATATCTTGTAATGTACGATCTTTCTCAAATAGTAATTTAACCATTCGCATTCGAACCTCATCTCCTAATGCCTTATGCTTTAGCACTAAAAAGTTGTTTGGTGTGTAGCGATCATCAGGTGTAATACTTTCATTGGCTATTGGATAATAAAATACTTTTGTGTCTTCGATATCCGCTTCTATATTCCATGGTCGATACACGAACTGTGGAATTAGTAGAACGTTGCTAACATTTGGTTCTGGCAAATAAGCAACACCACCAGTTGTCCATGAAACGAATTCCTCAGGAGTCATTTTTTCTGCCATTTGTTTTTTCATGTGATAGTCCGTTTGTAAGATCACATGGAGATTCTCCTCCTCTTTCTTTATGACAGCTTCGTACCAACCTTTCATCACATGGATAAGATGTTCCTTGAGAAAACTAGGATCTGTTTGACAAATGAATTCAATATATTGAGGAAAGAAAGCATTTCCGTTTGTTAACTGTTTCATTTCATTGATCGCTAATTTTTCCCCGGATGCAGCCTTGCTTCTAATCGTTTGATAGTTCGCTCCTATATAAGGTAAACAAATAAATTTTAACTCGTTATCTGACTGTTTTTCTATGTATGAAGTAAACTCCAATAAATCGGAGAATCTTTCCTGATGTAACAATTGAAGTAAAGCCTTCCACGTATTATTTTTTTCGACAAAATCTAGTTGCACTACTAATTCTTCTGATAAGGAACGCTTGATATTACGCCAATAACTTGATGGTTTTTCTAACGTATGAATCATTGGGGTATTGGTAATAGCAGCTATCCCTAAGGCACATTCCCATAAGAGGGAGTATTCTAGTTGAATATGATAGGTCTCTCTCTTCCTGCTTGTAAAATGTAATACATCCATATATAACACCTCGATTGAAATAATTTGTACTTATTCATATTCTATATTTACAGAACGTAATATTCAATGTTTTTCGAATTAATTAATATAATTTCATTTCAAATCCAATGAAATAGGACTTTCTGTGATAAAATAAGGGTAAATAGAACTAGTAGATTTGGGTGGAACCGATGAAAAAGCGAATTTTTATGATTATGGGAATTATAGTTGGGATTGTCTTTATTGGATTATTATTCGCAGGCAATTACTTTTACAATGAAGGAATCAAACGAGGTACGGAAGTAGAACTTCACAAAGAGTCAGAGACCGTAAATGCTGTGGTACGCGAGGAAGAACAATCCATTATAGATGAATCAGTAAAATGGTATAAAAATCAGAGTCCGGAGGTATTAGAGATAACCTCCTTTGATGAATTAGTATTAAAAGCAGGTTTCATCAAAAATGAAGCAAATACAGGAAATGCAGTTATATTAGCTCACGGATATCGTGGTAATCGAGACCATATGGATGAACTTGTAAAATTTTATTATGACCAAGGTTTTGACATATTAATGCCAGATGCTCGCGGACACGGAGAGAGTGAAGGAGATTATATTGGTTATGGTTGGCATGATCGATTAGATTACCAGGATTGGATTAATCTGTTAATTGAAAATTACGAAACGCAACGTATCGTATTGCACGGGAATTCGATGGGAGCATCCTTAGTACTCATGGTAAGTGGAGAGGAATTGCCACAGGAAGTAAAGGGAATTATTGCAGATAGTGGCTACACAACTGTAAAAGAGGAATTAAGTCACCAGTTAAAACATCTGTATCACCTCCCTACATTTCCACTTCTGGATATAACAAGTGTGATTACGAAAATTAGGGCAGGGTATACCTTTGGTGAGGCGTCAGCGGTGGATCAAGTGAAAAACAATACAAGACCATTATTGATCATACACGGGGATTCTGATGAACTAGTTCCCACTAAAATGGCACATGAATTGTATGATGCTGCAGGAGGAGACAAAGAATTGTGGATTGTTCCAGATGCAGGTCACACGAAAGCTAATAAGGTTGCGACAGTAGAATTTCAAGAACGAGTTCGTCATTTTATCAATAATAAGGTACTAGATTAGTAATATAAAAAGGCACTTTCTCTACAGCGATTAATGGTAGATTTAGTGCTTTTTCAATTAGTTTCATCATCATTTAACGAACCCCTCAAATTCAATGTGTTGGTTGTGATCGAATCCAAACGTTTCATATGTAATACCCATCTCTTGGATATTGTTTATGTAGCTCGAATCTCTGAAATGAACTTTAACTACTAGTCTTAGTTTATCCTGTACTACAGAATAGCCTTCTACGGGGACATATTGATGAAGAGGCTAAAAGTAACTCCAGCTACTATGATTAGAATGATGGATGAGTATTTATTTGTAGGTTGTAAAAATGGATAATGGTATAATTGGAAATTGACAGCAACTTATTAATTTAAAGTGGCAACTGTGAAGGAGTTGAAACTATTGAAGAAAGATCAATCAGTAAATATGAAACAAATGAATAACTTTCCGATCGTTGCTGTATTATTGCCTGGAGCCTTTTTGGCAATTTTAAATCAAACATTATTAGCGCCAGCAATTCCTATATTTATGGATGATTTGAATATAACTGAAAATACAGCACAGTGGGTTATGACAATCTTTATGTTAGTGAACGGAATTATGATTCCGATCACTGCTTTTTTAATTGAAACATTTACAACAAGAAGACTGTTTCTAACTGCAATGAGCATCTTCGCCATTGGAACGGTAGTATGTGCACTATCACCGAACTTTGCCCTGCTGATGACAGGCCGAGTTATTCAGGCAGCTGGTGCAGGAATAATGATACCATTAATGATGACGGTATTTATATTAATATTTCCGATCGAAAAAAGAGGGGCTGCAATGGGAACAGTTGGGTTAGTTATTAGTTTTGCCCCAGCGATTGGGCCTACGCTATCCGGCTGGTTACTCGAACAATACCATTGGAAAATATTATTTTATATCGTATTACCACTTGTGATTATTGATATCATTATAGCTTATTTTGTGATGAAAAACGTTACTACTAGAACATTTCCGAAGGTCGATTTCTTATCAATTATCTTATCAACCTTTGGATTTGGTGGATTGCTATATGGATTTAGTAGTGCCGGAAATTATGGCTGGACTAATATGACAGTAATTATCGCTATTCTTGTAGGCTGTATTTCCTTAACAACATTTATTTTGAGACAATTTAAGCTAAAACAGCCCATTTTAGAATTCCGCGTATTTAAAAACAAGACATTTCGCATTACAACGGTAATTGGTATGATTGCATTTCTAGGATTAATTGCCGCTGAGACGATACTTCCTATCTATATGCAAAATATGGCAGGTTTTTCCCCACTTGATACTGGTTTGGTTATCTTACCAGGTGCTTTGTTAATGGGTATCATGTCGCCAATCAATGGTAGAATATTTGATCGGTTTGGGGCACGTTGGCTAGTGATTATTGGTTTATCGTTGTTAACGGTAACTTCCTTTTTATATACTCAGCTAACACCTACTACATCTTTAACATATATTACAGTTGTTTTTGCCATTCGTATGTTTGGGATTTCCATGGTTATGATGCCAGCAACAACGGCTGGATTAAACCAATTACCCAACCGTTTAATACCACACGGTACGGCGATGAATAATACAATGCGTCAGGTAGCTGCCTCGATAGGTACTGGAATTCTCGTTACGATTATGACAAGTACGGCAATGGCATCAGGAAATACAACTACTACAGTGGATCAAATTCATGGGGTTAATGTTAGTTTCTATGTAGCTACAGTACTGTCAGCTATTGCACTTATATTAGCATTTTTTATCAAAGGGACGACTCCTGCTGAGGAGCGTGCAGCAATGGTAGCTGAGGGAAAGTCTAGTTAAATAGCAGGGTGCGTGATATGTCACGCACCCTGCTTAATATTTTTGATGCTCTTATGTTTGTTTCCATATGCAGATACAATACTGTGTAAAATCATTCCGATAATAACGAGGAACATCCCGATAAAGGAAATGGTGCTTGGAAAGGCAGTATGTAGGATAAGGATTTCCCCAAATAATGCAAACACAACCTCACCTGACTGTGTCGCTTCAACACCAGCTAGTTTTTGATTATCATTACGAACCATTTCTGTTGCATAGAAGAATAATACTGTAGCAATGATTCCTGATGAAATAGAGACAATGAATGTTTGCGTGACCTGGCTTGAACTAGGTAATCCATGTGTAAACATTCCATAAATGGAAAGGACTATCCACAATGGCATGGATGCAATAGTCATCCCTAATATGCGTTGAAACGTATTCAATTTCCCATCTACAACCTGCATCATTTTTCGATTACCTAGTGGATAACTAAATGCTGAAATAATTAACGGTATGACACATAATAAAACACTTGTAGTGGAAACAGCAGATGCATGTTCAAGTTGCATAAGGAATACTCCGGCAATAATAACCAAAGAAATAAGTATACTTTGCAATGGAATTGTATGCTTCTTTTTTTTGCTCAGAAAAGGTACAAGTAACGAACCTGCGATAATGGTGATTTGAAAAGTAGCTGCAACAAGCCAGCCTGGACCATAAATCGTAGCAAATGTTAATGGAGCGTAAAACAAACCAAAACCAACGGTACTCCAAATTATCCATTCGATTGGGTTGGATTTTATATGTAGAATGACTGGTTTCACATTTTTCTTGTACCCAACAATGATGAGTAACATTGGAAGCATAAAAATAAATCGTAGGGAGGAACTCCAAATCCAACTTCCTCCATCTAGTTCCATCGACCGGTTTAATACAAAGGTAACGGAAAAAAATAACGCAGAAATGAGCCCAATTAAGATTGCTTTCATGTAACTCCCCCGTTTTCTGAAAAATCTATTGCTACGTTTTATGATAGCAGATATTAGAATAATTAGAAGATAATTTTATAGAAGAAATTGCCACTTATTCAAGACTACAATCGATTATAGTAGTGAAAAGGTGGCATGAATAGCTTAACTATTTTCTGGAAATACAGAGAAATTTCTAAGTTCCCTAACGACACGGGATATCGGTAATCCAACAACATTATAGTAATCACCAACAACTTGTTTAACGAATATCGATCCGATGCTTTGGATTCCATATGCACCTGCTTTATCGTAAGGATCCTGTGTTGAAATATACCATTCTATTTCTTTTTGAGATAAAGACCAAAATTCTACTTCTGTTTTTTCAACAAATACATGTTTACTTTCTTTTGATCGAATCATGACACCAGTATATACTTCATGCACCTCTCCACTCAAAGCAGATAACATCTCATGTGCATCTTCTTTATGTTTTGGCTTTTCAAAAATATGATTATGAAAAGATACGACTGTATCCGCAGTCAGGATAACTTCATCTTCATGCTCGAGAGAAATATTGTTATTTTTTAGAGTGGCTAATTGCTTCACTTTATCCACCGGATCACTTGTTATAATTTGAGATTCATTCGTTTCTTGTTTTCGTAAAGTAAATGGTATGTTGACTTGTTGTAGTAGTTCTTGTCGACGCGGTGATGTTGAGGCTAAAATAAGTCTTTTAGACATGGTTACGACCTCCGATTCAAATTTGAAATTAAAATAGAATAATTACTTATTTTCATTCCGTTTTCCCAAAAATAGTCCTATGTATCTCCCCCTATTCATATACTTAGTATCGATTCTAAATGTAGAGAGGGGAATTGTTTGTGGGTAATACGTTAATCAAAATATCCATTTGGTACTTTATTATTGGTGTCACACTGGGATTATACATGTCCATGGCACATGATTACAATTTAACGGGTGTGCATGCACATGTCAATCTACTTGGCTGGGTATCCTTAGCAATCGCAGGTATCTTTTATAAACTGTTTCCACACCTAGCTGAAACTGCTTCAGCAAAAGTCCACTTTTGGCTCCATAATATTGGATTACCAGTTATGATGGGAGGGTTAGCTCTAGCGATTTCAGGTGCTGGTGATTTATTCTTAACGTTTGTAGCAATTGGTGGAGTTGTTACTGTCTTAGGAATATACATTTTTGGATACAATATATTAAAAAATCTAGATCAATAGAGTAATAACCCCTTTGGATCAATTTGAAAGGGGTTATTATTAATTTTGAGTAAGTAGAAGGAGATGGATAGGAAAATGTCGAAATTAGAAGTATAGTAAATAGTCTGAGGTGATCGTCATAACCAAAGCAAAAGTTTTTTGTGAACGCTGTGCTGACACAATTGATAACAAGGAGGAGTTAGTGACAGCAACCATGATTATCGGAATAGTTGCCTACCATGAAAATTGCTATTCGAAGGATTTAAAAGGCGCAACATCTTTTTTGTTAGATAATACACCGATTAATGGATTTGCTGGTAATGTAGTTACAGTTATATCAGTCATACTTGGTATGCTTCTCCTATTTTTACCAAGTCCAGAAAAATATCTGTCTTTATTAGCACTAATACCAATCGTTTATCGTTTGGTTTCCTATGTCTTATTTGAAAGAAAGCTTATTTAAGGTAATTAATAAAAATAAAACAATTTTTAATGTGAAGGGAGATTAATCGTATGGTAGAAAAGTATTCTGTATTGGAAAACGCTGAGGAGTTCTATTTTCCAGGAAACGAAATAGGGGTTTTGGTAAGTCACGGTTTTACGGGAACAACACAAAGTATGTATGACATTGGGAAACAGATAGCGGAACGAGGATTTACTGTTTATGGTCCACGATTAACCGGACATGGTACTCATCAAGAAGATATGGAAAGAGCCTCATACCAGGACTGGATTGGAAATGTTGAAGCGGGAGTAGAAAAATTAAAAGAAACATGTTCCAGTCTATTTGTTGTCGGGTTATCAATGGGTGGAACACTATCACTTTATCTTGCGGAGAATGATCCGGAAATTGCAGGAATTATGCCGATAAATGCAGCGACTAACTTACCTGAAATGGAGTCGTATTATCATGAGATCAAAGACGGTGAGGAACGATTTGTTGACGGAATAGGTTCCGACATTAAAAAAGATGGAGTAGAAGAGTTAGCTTATCCGAAAACTCCTGTTAAATCAATGGGAGATTTGCTTGCATTAATGAACATGGTTCGGAAAGATTTAGAGAAAATAACGGTTCCAACTCTTATTTTTTCTTCCACTATAGATCATGTTGTTCCACCAGACAACTCCTTAGAAATCTACCAAAATATTTCATCAGATGATAAATCTATCGTGATACTAGAAAACAGTTATCATGTGGCAACCCTTGATAATGACAAAGATATGATAGCGAAAAAGTGTATTTCTTTCATTCGTAAACATACTAAGTAAATCGTCTTGCAAGGTTCTACTTATTGGAGAAGGTGATTCGATATGAAATGGTTTAAAAATCTATTCCTATTAATTGTTGTTATGAATATCGTGGCGTGTTCTTCTAACGATATAAATATAACAAATGTAGTTGAAATCCAAGTCACTGAATTTGATACATTCGGTAGTGTGAATCACGAAGATCCGGTTGTGTTTACGGATGAAGAAACGGTAGAAACATTCATGGAAGCTATTCATTCGGCTAAGAAAGAAGAAGGGGTAGTTGACATGGATTTTGGTGATTTCGACTTGAACGTGATCTCTTCTGATGGTAAGGAAGAAGGATTTCATCTTTGGCTAAGGGAAGATATGGAACGAGGTTCTATAATGAGAGTAGAAAATACACATGTTGTGTATACACTATCCAAAAAATCTACACAAGAATTAAAGGATATATTATTTGATTTATCGTGATGCTTGTGTCGATAAAAGATGAGGAGGGAGCTTTTTGAACAGTCTTACCGTGAACTATACAAACAGAATGAAGCGAGTTTTTTCCTTGGCCGTTCAAGAAATGGAAAATACCAATCATAGCAGTTTAACACCAGTGCATCTCCTACTTGGATTCCTTCAAGAAAAAACAGGGGTTCTTGGAGAAATTAAGCTAAAAGCAAGTTTGGATGAAGTTGCTTTACGGAATTGTTCAGAAGGTTCCTCTAATGATGAATCGTTCTTCGATGAGCAACTTCAATTATATGTTACTGCAGATGTTAAAGAGGTATTGGAAAAAGCTTCTATATATATGCAACATTATAATCAAATATTAGTAAATGAAGGTCATGTTTTGAAAGCTTTACTGACCAATGCTACAATGAACAGGTTTATAACAGAAGAACAAAAGCAAACCATGTTAAACCTTGGTACAACCGCAAGAGATATGATAACTCATTTACATGGTTATACATTTCCACAAAAAGTTAATACCCTAAATATCAAGAAGGTAACGAGAGCTGATCGTGAAAATTTGCTCTCCTTTGTGGAACAGTGCTTTTCAACGGAATGGAAGCAAACTGTGGAAAGTGGGATACACACGGATCATCCCCCTATATATATTGCATGTAATGATGATGGAAAAGTCATTGGTTTTGCAGCTTTTGATGTTTATCAACAAAAGAAAGGATATTTCGGACCAATGGGGGTCGTCATGGATAAGCGTGTACGTGGGATTGGCTACTCCTTGCTCCATCATTGTTTGAGAGATATGAAAGATATTGGATATGAATACGCTATTATCGGCGGTGCTGGACCAATGGAATTTTATGAAAAAGCCTGTCATGCTGTTGTGATTCCAAAGAATGGATTGTAGGTGAAAATATGATTCGAATCGCAGTTGGCGCAATTATTACATATAGAAAACGATTTTTAATTGTGCATAAGACAAAAATAAATACAACTCATGGGAAAAAGAACATTAATGGTGAATGGGATTTTGTAAAAGGTGGTGTTCAATCAAGTGACAGTTCCCTTAAAGATGCTATCTTGCGCGAATTAAAAGAAGAAACCGGTTGTAGTGATTTTGAAGTAGTAAAACAATTTGACGAAAAGTTATGCTTTGACTTTCCTAGACAGGTACAGAGCACGATCGGTTATAGGAAGCAAGAAACAACGATGTTTCATGTTGAATATGTAGGAGATATGGAATATCTTCAGCCGAGTGATACGGAGATAAGTGCAATAGAAATTGTGGATAGGGATACATTGTTACTTCTTCTCACACATTCAAATACAAGGAATTTTTTTAATAACCATTTTGAAATGAGGTAGAAGGATGAAGAAATTATCATTATTTACAAAACTCACATTTGCATTAGCTATGATTTTTTTGATTATGGGTCTTATCTTTCTAGTTCAGGAGATAAACGAAGGTGATTTTAAGTTGGTACGATCACATTCGGTCATGTTTATTTTTTTAGGAATCGGTTTATTCTTTTCATCACTTGCGAATGTCCAAGATAGACAAGATTAGGGTGGAAAACTTACCATCAAAATTTTATTTTCTTTATTGCTAAAATAATTCCGAACTGACGGACACATGAATATATGAATGATTATCAATATTTACTGGGATTTCATGTGTTATTGTCATTCTTCTTTAGTTCTATGTACTATTTGATTATATTGCTCATGATAATACACATAAAGTTCTTCATCAGTATTTAAATTACGTACTTTGGCTGCATAATCAAAATCCGTAAAATTCCCCATGTTATCATACACAACATCGTATATTTCATAATTATCACTATCAAAATTTTCTTCTATATATTCTTCTGCCTGCGCAATTACTTTTCTTCCTCTTGCTCATTAGGTTTCATTCCATTTATAAATGTGAATACAAGAGTGGCAATTCCTATTATTATTCCACTTACAACAGTGAGTGTGATTTTTAATGATTTCTTCAAAAATATGCCTCCCTTGTTAATTTCTATATGTACAAATGCTTCGTAATTACTTCTATACTTATCTTATCATATTATATTGCTTTACTACCTCCAAGTAGTCCATTTTCGTATAATTTAACTTTTTTTGTGAATAAATAGGGATGATAAACTTATTTGGAGGGAACAAGTTGAAAAAATTAAATAGTATTATTTCATATTTATTATTATCATTCGTCCTCGTCTTATCAGGCTGTGGCGGAGATGGTGAGGATGCGGATAAAGAAGAAGGTAAGGACACCGAAGAGCAAAAAGACGGTGATAAAGCTGAAGATGCTGCTGATGACAAGGAAGATAATAAGGGTGGAGAGAATAAAGAAGAACTGAGTGTTGGTGAATCCGCCGACTTGGAAGGACTTAATGTTACTCTTAATGAAGTGCGTGTGGAACCAGGTGGAGAAATTGATGAGCCGGAAAATGATCAATTCATAGTTGTTAATTTAACTGCTGAAAATAATACAGAGGAAGAAGTTGTTGTAAGTTCGATTGTGAATGTGGAATTATATGATGAGGAAGGCTATACTTATACGACAACGATATTAACAGAAGGTATTCAAGGACAATTCGATGGTACAATTGCACCTGAGAAAAAATTACGTGGTGAAATTCCATTTGATGTTCCAAAGTCTGGCAAATATGAGCTTCAATTTAGTGACCCGTTTGATTCTGGAAAGGCAACTTGGGTCATAACATCAGACGATCTAAATCAATAAACATTTGTGAAGGAGGTGGCTTAAATGAGCTCCTCCTTTTTTGATGAGTGGATAAGAAATTCAGCCTAAATCATAATTTGATACTTTTTCTATGACACTTATTAAGATTTAGTAAATAATAAAGATTGACAAGTAGTGTAGAATTTTGTAAAAAGGGGTATTAAATAATATGTCAGAAAAATTAATTGGTTTAGCGCCTGTTATCTCAGATCAACCACGGGTGCTCATTCTCGGATCCATGCCAAGTAAACAGTCATTAGAAAAACAAGAATATTATGGCAATCCACGCAATCATTTCTGGAAGATTATGATGAATATTCTTGAGCATGACACGCCGATTCTGAACTACGAAGACAAGCTAGCCCTAATAAAACATCATCATATAGCATTGTGGGATACCATCAATGCTTGTTACAGGGAAGGAAGCCTTGATGCGGATATAATAGCAGAAGAGCCGAATGACCTAGATCAACTTATAAAAGATTTCCCCAGTATTCGTTTAATTGCTTGTAATGGAACAAAGTCTTTTCAGACATTTAATAAGTACTTTGAGAAAGAAAATTTTCTAAACGTTGACGTCATTAAACTACCATCGTCAAGTCCGGTTCCTGGAAGGTATAACAAAACCTTGGATGGAAAAATAGCGGATTGGCAACAAATAACTACGTACTTGTAAAAAAGTTTAATAATTTTGACAAAAAGATGTTGTAGTTAGCTTGGTTTATTTTGTATAATAGTTTTTGGGAGTGTTTAATGACTCGCTCTAAAATAAATTTTTAGTATTATTTTTACGGATCATTGAATACAATAAAAATCGAGTCGTAAGCGGGCAACTTACGACTCGGACAGTTCATGTAAGATTCGGCGACTTTATTTTGGGAGCGAAAAAAAGGTAATTATCCTGGGTTTTCCTTACCGACAGGGTGATTACTTTTTTTCTTTGCTGTTAACAACTAACAAGATCAACGTTGAAAACATGAGCATCAACTCAATCGCTTTGTCAATCGGTATCACAGACTTCAACCCCTTTCATAAGGGATTTAAAGTCGCCGATACTGCTCCACTTGCTGTAAGTCTAACTCATCCTACAGTTCCTGTCCCCATCATTATACTATATTTTTTGAAAATTAATATGCAATTATTGGGAAATGGTACAATATTCACGGTAATCTGTAAGTTATGACAAATTTCCTATATTACCCTTCGAAAATGCTCGCGTCATGAGGATTTGCTCACCATCAAAAGAGTAATGAATTGTCTTCACTTGGATTCATAATAAACTAGTATATTCACATTGAGCGAACACCTTAGTGGCTCATGTAGCAAGTAATGTTGCTAATGTATGTAATTTTTGCAATTATTTTGGTATTGTTAGTAAAGAGGTGAGTACATTGAAACAATTAAACTTAGAAAAACAATTAATGAATAATTATGATAGCAAACATGACTATGATGGAATATCTGGTAAACGCCTAGCGTATCGCTTAGGTGAAATTTCAAATATTGGTCTTACAAAAGAAGGGGGATCCAATCGGCCGGGATTTTCGCACGAGGAAAAACAAGCAAAAGAACTCGTAATCGGCTGGATGAATGAAGCAGGGCTAGATGTCAGGATGGACGGTGCAGGAAATGTATTTGGTCGCTTAGAAGGAAAGAAAGATCTTCCAGCAATCATTAGTGGATCACATGTGGACAGTGTTCCTAATGGTGGGCATTTCGATGGACCGCTTGGTGTATTAACTGCCTTAGAAGTTGTAGAGGCATGGAATGAAACGGGATATAGACCGGAAAAGCCTTTTGAGGTAGTAATCTTTACCGATGAAGAGGGAGCTAGATTTAATGGTGGCTTCGGTGGAAGTGAAGCCATGATAGGTATTGCTGATATGGAGAAAAAATTAACGCTTCAAGATAGTGCTGGATTATCTTTTGAAGAAGTGTTACAGGATGTTGGTTTAACGGTTGGGGAGTATGTGGCATCCAAAAGAAATTTAGATGAAATCGAAATGTTTATCGAGGTACATATTGAACAAGGAAAACGATTGGAAAAAGAGAAGTTGCCATGTGGTATTGTTACTGGAATTGCTGGACCTTGTTGGTTAGAATTCACATTTACTGGTGAGGCAGGACATGCGGGTAATACACCAATGTACGACCGTAAGGATGCATTAGTAGCAGCTAGTGAATTTATCCAAGCAGTTAGTAAGCTTCCAAAACAGATTAGTGATTCAGCTGTTGCAACAATAGGGAAAATTCAAGTTGAGCCAAATGGCGTTAATGTAATCCCTGGCTCAGTTACCTTGTATGTGGACATACGTGATATCTATAAACAAACTAGGGATGACCTAATCAAAAGTGTTCTCCATACGGGTACTAGCGTTGCTGAAAAACATGGTGTTACGGTGGAATCTATTGAAAAAATGAGAGTAGATCCAGTACCAATTGAAGAAGCGAAACAAGAACTGCTGGAAAAATCATGCCACGCTAAAGGAATTAATGCCTATAAATTACCTAGTGGAGCAGGACATGATGCTATGGTTGTCGGTGAAAAGCTACCAATAGCAATGCTTTTTGTTCAAAGTAAAGATGGAGTAAGCCATAGTCCTTCCGAATGGTCAGAGTTAAATGACTGCATGGAAACGGTCCATGTCTTGAAACATTTTGTGGAGAGTTTGCAAGCATAAAGGTGGTGGCTATAGCGTGAAATCTTTCTGGATTCGTATTGGTATATTTGTATTATTGTGGGTATATATGATTATAACGTATAGCCCAAATCCTCCGATAAGTATATTGTTTTTTTCAATTGCATTAGGATTGTTTTTCTTTCTATCTCTTGAGAAGTATTTAGTGTTTTTATATGGTGGCATATGTTTTGTTATCTTCCTTCATGGATTCCTTCTCATTGAGGAAGCACCCATCACCGTAATCATCATGCTCTATGTTGCGACCGTATCAGCATTTCAATTGAAGGAAAAGCACCAAACCATATATTTGGTTGTTCATGGACTGCTTATTTTTGGAATATCACTTACGAGTGACAATTACTTTTTTGAGTTGCTGTTCATCAGTTTCATTGTATATTTTTTCATCGTTGCCATGAATCATTTTACAAATACTAGAATAGAACAAGAAGAAATATACCATCAGTTATTAGGAGAGTATAGGAAGTTGAAGCGTATGAATCTAGTGGCAGAAGATGATGCACGACTTCAAGAAAGAAATAGAATCGCAAGGGATATCCATGATTCTGTGGGGCACCGGTTAACTGCACTAATCATGCAGTTAGAAGTGTTAGCTATTCAAGAAAATAATGAATCCTTTCGTGAATTAAAGCAAATGGCAGAAGAAAGCTTAGAAGAGACACGGCATGCGGTAAAAGCACTGCAATCAGATGAAAATGAAGGAATCGCTTCTGTTGTTCATCTAATTCGACGATTAGAAGCGGAGAGTCATATTACCGTTCAATTTACAACAAAGCAAGGCGTTCTTTCTGTAAAGCTTTCCAATAACAAAAGTGTTGTTTTGTATCGAGTAATTCAAGAGGCGCTTACAAATGCTATGCGTCATGCGCAGTCAAGAGAAATACGAATTATATTAGGAAAATCCGCTGTCGGAGATTTAACGTTTGAGATTATAAACACAATTTATCATACACGCGGATTTGAATTCGGGTTTGGACTTACAAATTTGAAAAAACGTGTTGAAGAGATAAATGGGAATGTAGACGTTTATCAAACAGAAGATCAATTCATTGTAAAAGGAACAATTCCTGTACAATAGGAGGGCTGCTGGAAATGTGGCGGGTAATGATAGTTGAAGACCAAGCGATCGTTAGACAGGGATTAAAAGTTATATTGGAACAAGATTCAAATATTCATGTGACACATGAGGCAGGAAATGGTCAAGAGGCGATAAATATTTTGGACAAGCATATGATAGATTTTATCATGATGGATGTCCGAATGCCTATAATGAATGGGATTGAAACAACTAGGGTCATAAAAAAGAATTGGCCACACATAAAGATATTGATATTGACAACGTTTAATGATGATGAATATGCTTTACAGGCTTTAAAAGAAGGAGCCAGTGGATTCCTACTTAAAACAGCAGAGTCGCAAAAGCTAATAGAAGCAGTATATAGTTGCATGCAAGGTGGGATGACGATCCATGATGAAGTTGCTGCAAAAGTGATGCCGAGGTTGTTACAGCAATCTAAAAATCCTACACCAGAAATTGATTTATCTACTCGTGAACTGGCTATCACCAAGCTTGTAGGAGAAGGAAAAACGAATAAAGAAATAGCTGAAGAGCTTTATCTATCTATAGGTACGGTTAAAAACCATGTGACACAAATACTCCAAAAAACAGGATTACGTGATCGCACACAGCTAGCAATTTATGCAGTAAAACATGATTTGACCAATTAGAGTTCATGATATTGTTACAAATCTAGCAATGATTCTTTCGAAGGTACTTTATACTTATAATATATTGTTGTATAAAGAAGGTGACAGCCTGTGCTAGATATTATTCTCGAGGAATTTCATTTTACTTCATTATGGAATGGTGGGATTTTTTTATTTTTAAGCTTTGTGGCAATTATTTACTTATTTTTATTACCACATGATCATAGGCATTCCATTTGGAAATCTATCTCTTTTTTATGTGGACTCGGATTACTATTTTTGGCAATAGGTAGCCCGATGAATATTATCGGACGAATAGCGTTTAGCACGCATATTATGCAAGTGGTGTTACTATTATTTGTTGTTCCGCCATTGCTATTAGTAGGATTGAAACAAAAGGCAGTGGATCAATTTTTAGCAATTAACATTGTAAAGGTATTACTGCGTGTAGTTACAAAACCGTTTCTTATTATTGGTTTATTTTATATGTTGTTATATATCTATCATATTCCAGCCATATTTGACCAAGCTAGAGTAGACCTTTTTTGGAACTATTTTTATTTATTCGGTTTATTTATTGCTTCACTTTTCCTATGGGTTCCAATAATTTCGCCTAATCGTATGAGGAGCAAGCAAAAAATAGTTTATATTGTCTTAAATATTCTTTTCATTATTCCGTATTGTTTTTCATTATGGTTGATAAATGATAGCTTATATTTGGTTTATACCGATATGACTTCTATTATTTCATCAATGGAGTTATGCCTTCCACCAGGGGAGACTTTAACCCCGGATTATATCCAATTACTCTTACCTTTTGATCCTATAATGGAACAAAAGCAAGGTGGGGGAATATTATTCGGATTGCACTTCCTTATTTTTATTAGTGCTATGACCTATCAAATTATACGAAAAGGAAAAAATAACCTCTAGAAATGTATGGAGGTTATTTTTTATTTCGCATAGATTATTTCTATATTGATGCGACGTAACTGCAACGTGATTTTGGAAATTGGCAGTTGCTTTCCGTGGGCAAGGAGCTTAGAATGGCAACAATCATTTACAAGCAGACTTAAAAAGTGACTTAAGTCATAAGGATATCAAAATATAAGTGACTACAGATAGTATTGTCAAAGAGTATATTCGTGTACATTAAATGGAGAAGGGGGAGATTCGTGTGATTGAGTTAGTTGACATATCAAAGAAATTCAAACAAGTTTTTGCTGTAAAAAATGTAAATATGTTTATTGAAAAAGGTGAAATTGTCGGGCTACTTGGACCAAATGGTGCTGGAAAGTCAACAGCAATATCTATGCTATCTTCATTAGCGGAACCAACAAGTGGAGATGTGCGTTATTTGAATAAGAGTATGCTTAAAAGCCCAGGTCCCCTCCGAAAAATAATCGGGATGGTTCCCCAAGATATAGCACTTTATACGGAGTTAACAGCTGAGGAAAACATGCAATTTTTTGGTAGGATTTATCGATTAAAGGGAGCTGAACTTCAACGCAAGGTAGATGAAGTGTTAGAGCTAATTGGATTATCTGATCGCCGTAAAGATGTAGTTAGTAAGTTTTCAGGTGGAATGAAAAGGCGTTTAAATATTGGTGTTGCGATGTTACATGAACCAGATTTACTCATAATGGATGAACCAACTGTTGGAATTGACCCACAATCACGAAACTATATTTTAGAAACGGTTAAGCGATTGAACGTGGAGAAACAGATGACTGTTCTGTATACGAGTCACTATATGGAAGAAGTAGAGTATCTATGTGACCGTATTTATATTATGGATAAAGGTAATCTGATTGCTTCGGGTACACAGGAGGAAATTAAAAGTATTCTTTCGGCAGAGAAGACCATTTTAGTGAAAGCGGATCGGCTTAATAATGATTTTTTACATGCAATAAAGAATTATCCAGCTGTAAATCGGGTGATTACTGGAGAGAAGGAAGTTACGATTATGGTTCCTAAAGAAGAAAATATATTCTCTTCCATCATAAAATTGGCCGAAGAATCTGGACTTAATTTGAATTCGGTGGATATTAAAACACCTACTCTTGAAGATGTATTCCTTCATCTTACAGGAAGAGCATTAAGGGATTGAGGTGATGTCATGATTTGGCAAATTGTTAAAAAACAAGGGCTAGTGTTATTACGAAATCGGCAGCAATTACTATTGCTAGTTGGGTTACCAATAATCTTAATTAGTATTCTTGGAACGGCATTAAGTAATTGGGTAAATGGAGATAATCCGGACATTCAAGCAAAGGTTGCTTTTATAGAACATGACCATGAAACAGAACAGGTAGAGCGGTTTTTGACCATGTTAGAGAAGGAATTGCCACCTGAAGCTGTTGCAGCTATTGAGAAAGAAATGGGAAATCTCATGTTCGTAAGTGCATTGAAAAATGAGGTTTTTGGAAGTGAAGAACTACAAGAAATTATTCAATTGGAAGAAGCTGATCCTTCCCAACTAGCAGAAATTAAAAACGACAATTCGTATTCTGCAGTTATTGAAGTCCCTGAAAATTTTACGTATGAATTGTTAGAGAAAATGATCTTAGATAAAGAGGTAGATCCCATAATTCACACTAGCTATAATGATACGCATCAAATTGGAACTAGTATTGTAGATTCAATCGTAAAACAATTTCAGGAGCAAGCTACTCTTGGTATGTTTCTAGAGGAAAATGATGTGGACCAAGCGGTTGTACAAATTGATGAGGAAAAAATTGTGAGTGAAGTAACTTCAATTAGTCAAAAAAATCCGATTTCATCAAAGGACTACTATAGTGTCGGAATGGCCGTAATGAATGTTTTATTTATTGCTTCTACCATCGGTTCTATGGCTTTTCTCGAAAAAACCACTCATGTTTTTGACCGAGTTATTTTAGCGAATGTCTCGCGTTGGGTATATTTTATTGGAATATTTTTATCCGGTACCATTTTTGGGTTTATGCAGTTAATGATTATCTATGCATTTTCCTGGATAGCTTTTGGTGTAGTTTGGCCAGATATGTTTGCATTTTTCGTAGTGACCTTAGGTTTTGCTAGTGCTGTTGGAGGAATAACCGTATTGCTGACGGCAATTAGTTATCGCTTTAACTCGGAAATTATTACTAATTTTTTCTCGAGTATTATTGTCACGATCATGGCATTTCTAGGTGGAAGCTTCTTTCCGATAGGTGACTTTTCTCCCTCTATACGTATGCTGGGTGAATTAACTCCTAATGGTGCAGGTATGGCTGCCTACTTGTCGATTTTAAGAGGAGATGGATTAACAGACAATTTGCAGCATCTGTTATTGTTAATTATCTTTGCCATAGCTACGATCGTAATAGCAGCATGTAGTTTTCCGAAAAGGGGGGCAATAAAATGATTGGAATTTTACTGGCAAAATGTAAAGTGTTCATACGAAATCCATGGACATTTGCGATTTTTACTGCGATGTCAATTGGCTTTGCCTTCCTTATAGGTGGAACTGGTAATATGGCTTCCATTCAAGTGCCTGTTTATACCGATGATGATGCAATTCAAAATAGCTTCATCGGAAATGAAATGAAGGAAATGGATGCTTATACATTTCAATGGATGGAAGAAGAGGAGCTGGAAGAACGTGTTGCAAATGGCAAAGCAGAAGTCGGTGTAAAGTTATCTACAGATACATTTCAAGTTGTTGTAGGCGTGGAGTCTCCTAACATTGAAATGATTGAACAGTCGATCCGTGGAATCTATGTGGAAAAACAGCAGCGGGATCAGATATTAGCAGCATTAGATTCAGACAATACAGACGAAGATACAATTATAACTGAATTAGAAGCAGCATATGAATCGCCAATATTTTCGGTACAGACCGGTAATTTTCGCAGTGATGATGCGGTTGTCTATGATAATACATTTCAATCGTTATTCGGTTTTACATTATTTTTTGTCATCTATACCATAGCTTATAATGTCTTACCGATTTTAACAGAGAAAAGAGACGGGGTATGGGATCGTGTTATTTTGTCCCCAGTACGAAAATGGGAAATGTATGTTGCCAATTTAATATATAGCTTTTTGACTGGGTACCTACAAATAGCTGTTATATTTACCGTATTCCGATATATAGTTGGTGTTGATTTTAATGATAGATTTTGGATGACACTAGTACTATTAATTCCGTATGTATTTGCAATCGTTGCCCTATCCATTTTTCTAACAGCGGTGGTAAAAAATGTACAACAGTTCAATGCTATTATCCCGATTGTATCGGTAAGCATGGCAATGATAGGTGGAGCATACTGGCCATTAGAAATCGTAGAATCTAAAATAATGATAGCATTATCAAAAATAAATCCATTAACATATGGTATGGAACTAATGAATGGTATTGCCATATATGGTTATCCGCTAGAAGAATTACTGTATCCAATTAGTATTTTAATCTTAATGGGAGTACTATTCATGGGTGTTGGTATTCATTTGATGGAACGAAGACATGTGTAAAAAAGGTCAACTGCTACGTGCAGTTGATCTTTTTATATATTCTAAAAATTGTTATAATATAATACATATATGTAGGAGGAGATACATGTGAAAATAAATGCGAAAGCACGGACATTATTATGGAAAGAAGTCGAAGGGATAACCGATGAAATATTAAATAAAAAAACTACTACAGATAAGTGGTCGATCAAGCAAATTTTAGAGCATTTGTATTTATGTGAAACGGCTTTTACTAGAATGATTGAAAAGCAATTGGCTGGTGGTGAAATTGTTCATGCGAAGGACCAGCCTGTCGAACGAACAGTTGATCGAAGCTACAAGGTTCAGTCACCTGAAATTATGGTTCCGGGTGATACGTATAAAACCTTGGTGGAATTAAGGGAATTGTTAAATTCATCCCATGAGAAAATGATTAAGATAGCCAAAAATGCTGACCCAGAAGAATTAGAGGGAAAAGGGATACCACATCCTGCTTTCGGCTATTTGAATTTGAGACAGACTATAGCTTTTGTAGGCTATCATGAGATGCGTCATATTGAACAGATTAAAGAGGCAAAGGAAGGTTTAGGCTTGTTAAAAAGTAATTATTGAAATACTCTGTAATACTCTTGAAATATATACCAGGAGAAAAGTCCCTTAAAGTCCCCTATTTGGTGTGAATTTTTTGTATAATAGAATTATAGAGAAAAAGTGAAACTTCATACAGTGGGGGGATATTCATACCCACTGAATGTTAGTTAAACGAATCGGACATTTAGTCGCAGGATAAAATGAATCTTCGATCAGAGAGGGGCACCATGATGACTCGGAAGAGAATAGTAAGGATAACTATTTCAATTATTACAGTTTTGTTAATCATAGATATTATTGCTGGTTTCTATTTTTATAATCTAGCAATTAGTCGCGGACAAAAGGAATTTCTACAAGAAAACAAGGATCTAGAAGTTTCTGCTGAGGCTATGGATGTGTTTACTGAAGGAGGCTGGCGAGAATGGATGAAAAATCAAGATTTTGAACAGATGGAAATGCAATCCTTCGATGATTTGACGCTAAAAGGCTATCTTCTAGAAGCTAAAGAACCAACTAATAAATTGGTTATTATGGCACACGGATATTTAGGAAATGCTTCACAAATGGGGCTATATGGACAATATTATTACGAAGAACTAGGTTATAGTTTTTTCACAGCTGATGCACGAGGGCATGGTGATAGTGAGGGAGATTATTATGGGTTCGGTTGGCATGATCGCTTAGACTATGTTAGTTGGATAAATATGTTGATTGAAAGGCTTGGTCCAGATACGGAAATCGTATTACACGGACTTTCCATGGGGGCAGCAACCGTCCTGATGACCAGTGGCGAGGAATTACCTGATAACGTGAAAGTTGTTATCGCAGATAGTCCTTTTACGAGTGTACAGGATTTATTTTCATACCAAATTTCAAGAATGTTCAAATTGCCTCCTTTTCCGGTGTTAAATACTACAAGTCTAGTATCTAAAGCAAAGGCAGGCTATTCATTTACAGAGGCATCCGCACTAGACCAAGTAAAAAAAGCAGATGTACCGATATTATATATTCATGGTAATGCAGACACATTTGTACCAACTGAAATGACAGAAGAATTATATGAAAATACGAAAAGTGAAGCGGAAATGGTAACCTTTGACGGAGCTAACCATGGAGAAGCGTTTGTTATTCATGAAGAAAAATATATCAAGACATTAAACGGCTTTTTGAGTGAATATTTCGATTAAATAGGGAGGGCTTTCTATCACATGTGGTAGAGAGCTCTTTTTTTTGGTTATCTTTGGGCGGAGAGAACATCGGATGCGGGAATGGGAATGGGAGCATCGGCCGTATGAGAAGGAACATCGGACGGATGCGCTCAAACATCGGACGCATGCGCCGAAACATCGGACGGAAGCGCTCAAACATCGGACGCATGTGCTGGAACATCGGACACAAGAGCGGGAACATCGGACGGATGCTCCGAAACATCGGACACACGCGCCGAAACATCGGACGGAAGCGCTCAAACATCGGACGCATGTGCTGGAACATCGGACACAAGAGCGGGAACATCGGACGGATGCTCCGAAACATCGGACACACGCGCCGAAACATCGGACGAATGCGCTGGAACATCGGACACAAGCAAGAGAAAATCACCCACATAAAAAAAGCTGACGCACTTATCAGTACGTCAGCCTACAAAATAAAATTTTATAGATATTGTTCAAACCATCTGCAAATATGATTTAAGCGTTCAATACGCATTTCAGGTTTACCGCTTCTACTTAATTCATGACTTGCACCTGGGAAGCGAACAAATTCAACTTCTTTACGCAAATGCTTCAGTGCAACAAATAATTGTTCCCCTTGTTCAATTGGACAACGATAATCTTGTTCTCCGTGTAAGATTAATAGAGGTGTTTCTACGTTTTCTACATATTTTAATGGTGAGAATTCCCATAGTTTTGTAGTGTCTTCTAATAGATTGTGTCCTAGTTCCCACTTTGTAAAGAAGAAACCAATGTCACTCACACCATAAAAGCTCAGCCAGTTACTGATGGAGCGTTGCGTTACTGCTGCTTTGAAACGGTTTGTATGACCAACAATCCAGTTTGTCATAAATCCACCATAGCTACCACCAGTTACACCAAGTCGATCTTCGTCAATAAAGCTATAGTTCTCTAACACGTAGTCTACAGCACTCATCAAATCCGTATAGTCACTTCCACCATAATCGGAACGGACTGCATCTACAAAGTCTTGGCCGTATCCATGACTTCCACGAGGGTTCGTATATAAAACCACATATCCTTTTGCTGCTAGCAATTGCATTTCGTGGAAGAAAGTTTGTCCGTACATTGCGTGCGGTCCGCCATGGATTTCAAGCACAAATGGATATTTTTTACCTTCTTCAAAACCATAAGGGCGTAAAAGCCAACCTTGGATTTCCCAACCATCCTGGGCAGTATAGGTTAAAGTTTCTGGTTCACTTAGCTCTACCTCTTCTAAGAATTCCGTATTGGCATTCGTCAATCTAGTTAATTTTAAACTATTATCTAGTAAATAAAAATTACATGGGTTCGTTGGTGTACTTACACCGATAACAAATGATTCCGAACTTCCATCATATGAAAACCCGAAAACATGATTATCGTTTTTATAAAGTACTTCTAATTCACCTTGTAAGTTAACCTGGAATAAACCAGTAGCACCGAAATCCGTACCTACGAAAAATAATTTATCCTCATCCTTTGACCAAACTGGACCAGTTGTGGATGTACCTAGACGAGTATCTCCGATCATTAAATCACCAAGTTGAAAATCCCAATCCGTACTTAAGCACGTTCTTTCACCAGTCTTGACGTCAAATACATATAATTCGTTTAACGTTGCACCAGCATGTGTTTGTTCATGTCCCAAATAAGCTATTTTATCACCACTTGGTGAGTAGCTTGCACTATGGAAGGTACCACTGCTATTTGTTAGTTTTGTAATCTCTTTTGTAGCAATATTTACTGTGTAAAGGTCACTGATAAGTTCGTAATCCGCATCCTCATTTAAATTACCAGCAAATAATATGGTTGCGCCATCTGGTGAAACATCCTGATATCCGTGGTGAGCATCAGCAGTAGTTAGTTGCGTGAAGGTCTCATGTTCTACATCATATAAGACAATTTGACTCTTTTTGTCATCATGGAACCCTTGTGCATCCGACTTGTATCGTAAGCTAGTTACAACTAGTGGTTGCTTTTTTTTCTCTTCTCGTTCTTTTTGACGTTCTTCTTTTGATTGCTCTTTTTGTGATTTAACATCATCATCACTATCCAAGGAGGCAGTAAAGACAATATATTTTCCATCCTTTGACCAATTTGGATTAACGGCTCCATTTTTAAACGTAGTTATTTGTTTTGCCTCTCCACCGTCGGTATGTAATAGCCATAGCTGAGATACCCCGCTGCGATTAGACTGAAAGACTACCTTTTGGCCATCTGGGGAAAAGCGTGGATGACTGTTTTTCTCGCATCCAAATGTCCATTGTTTCGGCATATTAGTTGTTAGATCTTGTAAAAATAACTGTGATTCATACTCTTCTTTATCATTTACAGTAGTTGAAACAAATGCATATTTACTTCCATCGGGTGAAAACTGGGGTTCGCTATAAACTGCTAATTTAGTAAAGTCTTCAGCTGTCACTGCTCTTTTTGAATTGGTCATCAAGAATTACCTCCAATATATATCAATAATTTTCTAAACTATGTTTCATTCTAAACTATTTCGAGTAACGAATCAATTAGATTGCTAGTTTTTTTCGGAATGTTCTCGTAAATTATTAAGAAATTTATTAAGTTCCGATGGACGGTTGAATACATAAATGTTTTTATGTGATAAAGTTGCAAGTCGTTTCAGGATAGAAGGTGCATTATTTTTATTATATTGTTGGACCCAGCGAAAAAATTCCCAATCTAGTTTTTCAGGACAACCCTCTCCCATATCCGGTCTTGTTTTACTATGGAATTGAATCCTTCGCTTTATTATTCTGTATAGGCATCTTATCGTTTTGTAATGTAAAAAAATAACAGTATCAGCCTCTTGTAATCGCAAATCCATAGTACTACCAAAGTTCCCATCGATAATCCAGGTGTCTTGGGTAAATATCTCTTGATGTTTGTTAATTAATGCTTCTCGGCCAAGTGGCTTCCATCCCGGTTGCCAAAAGATGGCATCTAAATGATATACGGGTATGTCCAAAATTGCTCCCAATGTTCTGGATAATGTAGATTTGCCTGCACCTCCACTACCAATAATTGCGATTTTTTGCATTGTAAACCTCCTCCATAAAAATAAGAAGTATATTATAACATAATTTTCAGAATATATAAGTTAAAATGAAACTTTCTTGTTAGTGTTTTCGTAGGTAAAAAGTAAAGGAGGAAGACAATTGAAACAGATTGTTAGCTATACCATATTAACATCCTTCATAATCGCATTAATTATATGGATAGCAAGTATAATTGTTTCTTTCTCATATGTTGAATGGATTTTCTTTATTGGTCTGGGACTATCGGTTGTATTATTTTTCTTTAATAGTAGTAGAGGGGTGTTTGCTTACATTCGTGGAGGATCATTGACCACAGGATTAACTTTTGAAACAAATAAAGAACATTAGGAAACTATTAAAGATGATAAACAAATGAAAATAAATGTAGGCGTTGTTTTTTATGGAGCCGTTCTTTTCACTATGGTCAGTTTATCTGCATCGTAATAGATTCCATTTAAAAACAGTGCAGTTTGAACTCGCGAATTAAGTTAGTAGGAACATATTAAATATGGAGTGGGATCATGTTATGAAAAAGTTAGTTCTGTCATTTATAATACTTTTTTTCCTAATAAGTTGTTCCGAAATGGAAGTTGATAAGGAAGTGAAGCACGAAGAGTTATCTCTTGAAGAAAAGATTCAAGAACTTATGGTACAGAATGACAACCACTATGTAACTATTATAGATTATGATATTAAAGGGGATTATATTTTTGTTGTGTTTCAGAGTTTGAATGTTAGAATGCTTAGTGCAGCAATTTTGAAACATACTCAAAGTGGTTTAGAATGGGTGTTGGGGGAAAATATACAATCACAAACGACAATACTTGCTGATAAAGGGTCACCTGTTGTGACCATTATTAGACCTGAAAAAAGCATGAAAGAAATAAAAGTATTCGATGAACCAGCAAAGCAAGTAACATATTTTGATGAAGCTATTGAAGGGGTTTCTTTAGAGGTAAGTTACTGGATTGCATTTTCTGATAAAGTTCCTAACCATGAAGGTGATATAGAAATAATAAAAGAATAGTACGATTATTGATAAAGGAGCTTGGTGCCAAGCTCCTTTCCTTATGAATCTAGTAGGTTTCCATATTCTATTGTAATTTGATTATTTTGCACTAGAACACCGATTTCACTAAGAACCGCTACATCGTTTGTTTTATTCTGTTTTTTGTAATTCTAGCATCTTGCTCATACGCTTTTTGCAATTGTCTCGTAATTATTTGTGGTTTTCCGTCACGAATTTGCTCTCCATCAACATGAATAATCGGCATAATTTCGGACGTACTGCTAGATAAAAACAATTCATCAGCTGTCGAAATATCATCTATGGTGAATGGTTCCTCTATAAATGGGATGTTTAGATCACGAGCAAACTGTTCAATTCGTAATCTCACACAGCCATATAAAATGTTGTTTGTCGCTGGATGAGTATAAATTTTACCATCTTTAACTAAATAAACATTAGCTGCACTGCATTCTGTTACAAGTCCATTTTTATGGAGAATAGCTTCATAGCATCCTTTTTCACTTGCTTCTTGTTTGGCCAATACGTTTGGTAATAAATTGAGACTCTTAATATAGCAATTTTCCCAACGAATATCTTTGTGTGTCGTAACACAAACCCCATTTTCTAAATTTGTTAGATTACGAGGTTGTTTTTGTGCGTAAGCGTAAATGTTCGGTGGTACTTCTTTCGGGAAGACATGATCACGTGGTGCAGTTCCTCGTGAAATTTGTAAATAAACCTTTGCATCTTCCTTTATATTGTTTCGATTTAATAATTCTACTAATTGATTTGAAATCTCTTCCTTTGTGAAGGAGAGTTTAATTTTAATTGCTTCTGCAGAACGAAATAAGCGATCCACGTGTTCTGTAAGAAGATAATATTCTCCATTGTAGACACGGATAACTTCGTAAACACCATCACCGAACTGAAGTGCGCGTTCTTCGATTGGGTATCTTACACTGTCACGATGGGTAAACTTCGTTTGCGATAATATAATTGGATAAGTAGACAAGACTTTCGCCCCCTTTGTGGTTATCAATATTTTATTACGTAAAGAACACATTTGTAAATGTATTAATTAAATTCTAATTTCACATCTCTATACAAGATATTCGGTATAATTTTTAATGTTATTTGGTGCTTCGTTAAATTGTTGGTAAGGTGAGAATGGTATAACTTGTGTTGGGGATGAAAATTTAAAGCTAATCTAAGTTATAATTTTTTTGTAGAAAAATGTCATATTTCCTCTTGCAAAGTAAAAAATAACTTGCTATAATTAATCTTGCATTCGAAAAATAGCTTACTTAGAGAATTGTAGATGTAGGGGACATAGCTTGCCCAAACAATGAGCGTAAGCTATTCTTGAATTTAGTTATACTTTTATGCGGGTGTAGTTACGAGCAATACTTCCACCGAGTAATCTGCGAGTTGCCCCGAAGCACTTATCATCCATGAATAATCTTGCAGATGTAGGGGCATAGCTTGTCTAAACAATGAGCGTAAGCTATTCTTGAATTTAATTATACTTTTATGCGGGTGTAGTTTAGTGGTAAAACCTCAGCCTTCCAAGCTGATGTCGAGGGTTCAATTCCCTTCACCCGCTCCATACATATGTCATAACGCAGTGTTTCGTAACATAACTTACGAGGTGTTGCGTTTTTTCTTTTGACATGTATTGATCTTCGAGTTTTTAAACCTCTAATACATAAACATATCACCCATCACTTGAATATTTAACTTTCCAAACGTATTCTAAACATAACTACTAATAAAATTTGAGGGATTATAATGAAAAGATTAATTCAACAATTAAAACAACTAGATGGTAAAGGATATAAAGCATATAAAGACTTACAAGGTCATTACACCTATCCTGATTTTGATTTATTCATCGATTATGTACAAGGCGATCCTTTTGCATCACCATCCAAAATACGTATCGTTATCTCTGATTCGAAAAGAGCTATTGATTCCAAGTGGTTTCATGAATCTTACCGTAAAGTTGCTGTGGAAGATGCATTTGCTAGAGTAATTGGTAATGCAGTGGACAGTAATCGTACGTTAATAAAAGGTTCTGGAAAAAGTGGTGCAGTACTTTTTGATAAACCTGGTCAAGAAATGATCGAACGGACTGCTGTTCAGATTAATAAAACAGCTATTACCATTTGTTTATCTGTAGGACTTCCAGCAAATGGAAGACGGATTAATGGTCGTGAAGCAGATAAGTTGTTTATACATGTCATTCCAGAAATCATCAATCATTCGGTCTTTACCATTTCAGAGAAAACGATAGATGATGCCATAATGCTTGCAGACCAACAAGCTACGATCCGGGAAGAAATGCGCTTAAATAATTGGGTTGCTTTTATTGCAAATGGATCGACATTACCAAGAGAAAGTGGGATCAGTAACCGACCATTAAGAAATGCCGTTACCTTTCAAAGCCCACCTGAAAATGAAGTGGCAATCCAGCTTCCTCACCAATCAAAACCTATAAAAGGTATGGCAATATCAAAAGGAATTACATTGATCGTTGGTGGGGGATATCATGGTAAAAGTACATTTTTAGAAGCGATTGAAAGAGGGGTATATTCCCATACACTTAGAGATGGCCGTGAATTTGTATTGACAGATCCGAATGCTGTGAAAATACGGGCAGAAGATGGTCGTCAAATTACAGGAGTAAATATATCTGCGTTTATTAATAATCTTCCACATGGTCAGCAAACGACCGAATTTTCTACTACAAATGCAAGTGGGAGTACTTCTCAAGCAGCGAATGTAATGGAGGCTCTTGAGGTTGGTGCAACAACGTTATTAATAGATGAAGATACTAGCGCCACAAATTTTATGATTCGTGATCAACGGATGCAAAAATTGGTTCGTAAAGAGAAAGAACCGATTACACCGTTTATAGATAAAATAAAACAATTAAATGATCAGTTAGATGTATCAACCATTCTCGTTATGGGTGGCTCTGGAGATTATTTCGATGTCGCGGATCATGTTATTATGATGGATGAATACGTACCATATAATGTAACGACTCAAGCAAAATCAGTTACGAATAGTTACCCTATAAATCGAGAAGAGAACTCAAGTACAGATTTTGGCGTTATTGCTAATCGTCAATTTCTACAACAGTCACTACAGACGAAAAAAGGGAAGCGATCAAAGACACAAGCAAAAGGCTTAACCAAGATTTTAATGGGATATTCAGAAATATCCTTTCATCATACAGAACAATTGATTGATTCTTCACAAACACGTATGATTGCGGAAATTATTCAGTATTTAGACCGTACAAATGGAATTGGCAATAAGCCACTGCGTGAGCTGATGATTCAGATAGAGGAACAAATGGAAAAACAAGGGCTGGCATCATTTACTATGTTTGGTGAAAAACATCCTGGTGATCTTGCTCGTCCACGTCGTTTTGAAATTGCTGCAGTATTGAATCGAATGCGGACAGCTAAAGTGAAGCAAATATAGAGGAGGAATCTCCCTTGAATACAGAGCAATTGAAGCAAGATATAATCGCATATAGTCAGAAAATAGGTATAGATAAAATTGGTTTTACAACTGCAGATGTGTTTGGGGAACTAAAAGAACGTCTTAAACGACAACAAGAACTTAAATACCAATCTGGCTTTGAAAAGGGATCAATTGAAGAACGAACGGAGCCAAAACGTTTATTACCAGAGGCACAATCCATCATTTCTATAGCTCTTGCATATCCATCCCGAATGAAAGATGCACCCAAAAGTACGAAAGAAGAGCGAAGAGGAATTTTTGCTCGGGCATCATGGGGAACAGACTACCATCATGTTTTGCGTGACTGCCTCGAAAAATTAGAGGCTTTTATTAAAGAGAAAGTTTCGGATGCGAACACGAAGGTGATGGTTGACACAGGAGAGTTGTCTGATCGAGCAGTAGCAGAACGCGCTGGTATTGGATTTAGTGGGAAAAACACATCGATTATTACACCGGAATTTGGTTCATTTGTTTATTTGGGAGAAATGATCACAAATATCCCTTTTACACCGGATTCTCCTGTTGAAGATAGCTGTGGTGATTGCCGGAAGTGTATGGATGCATGTCCAACTGGAGCTCTTGTTGAAGGAGGACAGCTCAATGCACAGCGATGTATTGCATTTTTAACACAGACAAAGGATTACTTACCAGATGAGTTCCGTACGAAAATAGGTAATCGCGTTTATGGATGTGATACATGTCAGGTCGTATGCCCTAAAAATAAAAAAGTAGATTTTCATATACACCCCGAATTTGAGCCAGAACATGACATTGCCAAGCCGAAGCTTAAACCAATGCTTCGTATTTCTAATCGTGAATTTAAGGAAACCTTTGGTTATATTTCAGGCTCGTGGCGTGGCAAAAAGCCCCTCCAACGAAATGCTATTATCGGATTAGGACATTATAAAGATGCTTCTGCTGTTGAAGAATTAATAGAAGTAATGAACAATGATCCTCGACCGGTTATACGAGGAACGGCAGCTTGGTCACTTGGGAAGATAGGAACAGATGAAGCATATGCTGCAATTCGTGAAGCAACGGAAAAGGAAATAGATGAACAGGTTCGATTCGAAATGGAAAAAGGCTTGGCTTTTCAAGAAAAGGCGAAACATGGGTAGAGGGGGATTTGATGGATAAGCACTTGTACTATGGAGAAATGGAATCACCTATCGGAACAATCCTCGTCATTAGTAATGGTGAAAATATTGTTCGGATAGATTTTGGTTCGATGGCAGTAATGAAAGAAAAGCTTGAAGTTTGGACAAGACGCTATATCGGTGAAATTAATTTCGTTTGCAAGCCTGAAAAAGTTCAGCATGTTATAGATCAACTGAATGACTATTTTTTACGTCAAAAGAAGGAGTTTACGATTAACTTTGATTTTTATGGAACCCCTTTTCAAAAAAAGGTATGGCAAGCACTTTATGATCATATTCCTTTCGGGATAACAAAATCATATAAAGATATAGCTGAAACAATTGGTAATCCGAAAGCAGTACGTGCAGTTGGTGGGGCGGTAAATAAAAACCCATTTTCGATTATCGTACCATGCCATCGAGTAATTGGAGCTAACGGCAAGATGGTTGGTTATAATGGTGGCCTTGATAAAAAAGAGTTTTTATTAGCACATGAGTTTGCGAAATAGTGAAACATTTCGGAGGTCTTTTCGTATAAGATAGTAATCTCATACTATACGGAGGGATTTCTATTTTTAAAAAGGCTTTCATTATTGGATTTTCGGTTGCAGCTGTTTTAACACTTCTTGGAATTTTTACAAAAAACTTAGAGCTATATGGATCCATTACACTTGGTATAGGTATAGTGTTTGTCGTAATAAGTGGATTGTTAGGAGGTGTGTTTGCTACTCCAGATCAATTACGAGCAAACTATCATTCTGAAAATAAGGAAGATCGAAGGAAACGAAGTAATGTATTATTAGTTTCTGCCACAATAGCAGTTCCTAACTTACTATTGGGATTTTTACTTTTATATTTTAACTAATACAACTTTGACAAGCTTCCCCTCCATATACATATATTGGAGGGGATTTCTAATGGAGAAGTTAAGAGCATATTGGCTGGAATTTTTCGAAACGGAACATAATGAAATTTCTTGGTGGAAGCGGAAAAAGGATTTGTGTAAAAAACGTGGCGTGGAAATAGTTCGTATAAATGGAGAAGGCAGTATATACGAACGAATGATTCAAAGGTCCGGGGAAACGGTCCATTATTTATTACACATAACCTTTTTAATGAAACAGAAGGATCACTTTTATATGGAAGAAAACGTAAATGCCTATCAATTTAGATTAGTTGAAGGTGAGATAGTCGATAACCACATGATTGGGCTGCCATATGAAAAAGTGGAAAAGGAAAAGATAGTACCGGAAACGATTCGGAATGGAAAGATTGAACGATTTAGCTATGATAGGCTGGCCGCTGTTCAATATGCAGAACGTTGGTGGAATAGTTATAATCCTGCATATCGAAAATTTGATGTTGATTGTACCAATTACGTATCACAATGCCTAAGGGCAGGTGGTGCGCCTATGCGTGGTGCACCAAATCGGAATCAAGGTTGGTGGTATCAAAATAATAACTGGAGTTATAGTTGGTCAGTAGCACATTCACTGAGATGGTATTTAGACGGTTCAACACAAGGGTTAAAGGGAATAGCAGTTGATTCTGCGAGCGACCTCTCGCCAGGAGATATTATTTGTTACGATTTTGAAGGAGATGGTAGATGGGATCATAATACGATTGTCGTATCTCGGGATAATAATGGTATGCCTTTAGTAAATGCCCATACTGATAACAGTCGCCATCGATACTGGTCTTATGAGGATTCAACAGCATATACACCAAATATAAAATACAAGTTTTTCCGAATCGGTGAGTAGTGATATAATATTGTAGTGATAAAATAGCAAGGAGAATGAATAGTGAGTTTACATGTAGTACTATACCAACCAGAAATACCCGCGAATACAGGAAATATTGCACGAACTTGCTTAGCAACAGGTGTAACACTTCATTTGATTCATCCATTAGGATTCTCAACAGATGATAAAATGGTACGCCGAGCTGGGTTAGATTATTGGAAGAATGTAGATATTCAAGAGTATAATTCGATTCAGGAATTATATGATAGATATCAACAAGGGTCTTTTTATTATATTGAAAATTTTGGTACGAAGCATTATACAGATTTTGATTTCAGTCATACAGAGGAAGACATATTTTTTGTATTTGGTAGGGAAACAGATGGAATACCGAAGGATTTATTAGTTGGAAAAGAAGATCAATGCTTACGGATTCATATGAATGATAAAGTGCGGTCATTGAATTTATCCAACACCGCAGCCATTATTATTTATGAAGCATTACGCCAACAAGGATTTCCGAATATGTATTAATAGGTGTGTTTTGTTCTTTTTCATACAGGCTCATTTCGCATTGTTTGTTGTTGTTTTTATATAAACTGCGAAGTAACTTAATATGAAAAACGTGGTGAAATTTGAGATTAAATGTACTGCAACAAACCTCGCTCCAGAAATACACTTCGCTTTCACTTCCAGCACAAGTGCGACATCTGTTCAAGCTCCTTTAGGTCGCTTTTACAGTGTCTACTTTGCCGCGGGCGGCTGGTGAGCCTCCTCGAACTCCGTTCTCCGGGGTCTCACCGATGCCTTTCCTCCCGCTGGACAAGGAACGCTACGTCAGCGACACTTCGCACGCAGAAAAAGTGGTTTTCTTTTTCAAGGAGTCTACGTGTATTTCTTCCGCTAGAATAGTGGATTACAACTTCATTACATTTATTGGTTAGAAGAGCCTCACTGAATATTGATAGCGTGGGTTACTACCCTCCATAACCAGATTACTACCCAACAGCGTAGGCAGAATACGTAGACTCCTGCGGGAACAGCACGTGTCCGAAGACCCCGGAGATGCACCTGCGTCTTCCAGTTACGCTCCGAAGCATGCTTCCTCGGCGCAAGGGAACGAAGAAGCATATTCGAGAAGTACCCTGGCTGAGGCCGTGCCCGCGGAAAGCGAAGTATTCTGCCGGAGCGGTTGTATAGCAATGCCTTCGAAATGTGTGAAAGAAAGTAAATCCAAGCGAAAGTTACTCCGCATTTTACATCAATTTCTACTTAAAATTCTTTGCTTGGAAAATCAATAATCTTTTTTAAGGAAACTGTCTTCATAAATTAAACTTTCAATAATATGCGATTAAAAAAGCCGTCATGTATTTTAAACATGATGGCTTTTTTAAACGAATAGGTTTAGTGCTAAGCACTCGAACCTTTATCTTCTACTGATTATTTTTCGGTACGCCAGGCTTTGCATCGTAACCGGATGTGAACATTGATAAAATAAATGTAACGATTACTCCTAATAATAATGCTAATTTGATTGTCATTTCATGTCCTCCTCATCAAGTACAATTATAGTTAAATCACTATGTAAATTATTATTACAATATAATATGCCCTTATTATACCGAATAATTTCCTTAATGTGAACTAAGAGAAATGGAAATTTCGTGAACGTGAAATATAAGTTTGATTTTTGCGTAAGTTAACCAAAGTAAATCAAATAATGGTACATATTTTGAAGAAATGAAAATAATTTACGTAATCCAGCTATCAAATATTGTTCTCTTATATAAAATAAGGTATATTAGTTGATGAAGTCATTCCTCAGTTCTATAATAAGAATTGAGTTTAAAACCGTTTACAACGGAGAAAGTTAACTTCAAATGGGGGTATAAAACGTGGCACAGAATGATGAATCTGCACAAGGATTCTGGGGAGAATTTTTTGGTCCAAACATGGGGTATGTAGAGGAACAATATGAGTTATATAAAGAGGACCCTCAAGCAGTTGATCCATCGATTAAGGAATTATTTGATCAGCATGGAGCTCCTGACTGGTTGTATCAAACAAACAATACAGTACAACAAGATTCTCAATCTACTTCTATAAATGATGTGAAGAAGCTTACCTCAGCATGGAAACTTGTTGAGGCTATTCGTCGTTTCGGACATTTGGAGGCAGATATTTACCCTGTCGGCCTTCAAAGAGAGCGGACATCTGAATTAGTAGACCCAAAAACATATGGTTTAAGTAATGAAGATTTAAAAGCTATACCGGCAACATGGCTTTGGGAAAAAGCACCTAGAAATGTAGAAAATGGTCTAGATGTTGTCAGGGAACTAAAAAAATTCTACACAGGAACAATAACATTTGAATATGATCATGTAAATAATGAAGAAGAACGTAACTGGTTACTAAATGTCATTGAGTCAGGTGAAGCACGTCTTGATTTATCTGATGATGAGAAAAAGCAATTATTAGACCGTTTAGCACAGGTTGAGGGATTCGAAGGGTTTTTATCCAAAACATTTGTTGGACAAAAACGTTTCTCAATTGAAGGTTTAGAATCGATGGTCCCAATGCTTGATGGCATTGTTAAATATGCAATTCGCGATAAAGTTAAAAATATTATGATGGGAATGGCACACCGAGGTAGATTAAGTGTGTTAGCACATATTCTTGGAAAGCCAATGGATAAGATTTTTTCCGAGTTCCATCATTCTCCAAATAAAGAATTAATTCCATCAGAAGGATCACGAGGAATTAATTATGGTTGGACTGGTGATGTTAAATATCACTTTGGTGCTGTTAAAGACGTTGTGGATGGAGAAGAAACAAGTACACGTATTACAATGTCACACAACCCATCACACTTAGAATTTGTAAATCCTGTTGTTGAAGGGTTTGCACGTGCAGCCCAAGATGATCGCTCAGATAGCGGGTATCCAAAGCAGGATTTTAATAAAGCAATTCCAGTATTAATTCATGGTGATGCTGCATTTATTGGTGAAGGTGTTGTAGCGGAAACATTGAATTTAGCTAACTTGCCTGGTTATTCAACTGGTGGAACACTTCATATCATCGCAAACAATCTTGTAGGATATACAACAGACCAAGAGGATGGCCGTTCGACTCGTTATGCAAGTGACCTGGCAAAGGGATTTGAGATCCCGATTATTCATGTTAATTCGGATGATCCAATTGCTTGTATTTCAGCAGTAAGAGTTGCATATGAGTATCGCAAAAAGTTTAATAAAGATTTTCTTATTGATTTAGTAGGTTACCGTCGTTATGGTCATAACGAAATGGATGAACCTCGTATGACACAGCCTAGATTATATAAAGAAATCGATATTCACCCAACAGCAACAAATGTTTTTGCGAAGGTGTTAACAGATAAAGGGGTACTTAAAGAAGAAGAATTTAATCAAATGAAGGATCAAGTGGAAAATAAACTTCGAGAAATGTATAACGGCATGAAAGAAAATGATAGAACGGAAGTAAAATGTCAGCCGATACCTGAAGCATTAAACGCAGATCTTACACAATTTGAAACAGCAGTTCCTTTAGAAAAGTTAGAGGCACTTAATGAAGGATTGTTAAAACGCCCTGAAGAGTTTAATGAAAATAAAAAACTAAGTCGAATTCTGAAGCGCCGTAAAGAAGCACTGAAAGATGGGAATAAGGCGGACTGGGGTGCTGGGGAAGCATTAGCATATGCATCCATTCTTCAAGATGGTATTCCTATTCGATTAACAGGTCAAGATTCTGAACGTGGTACATTTGCACACAGGCATGTTGTATTAAACGACACGGAGACAAACGAAAAATATTGTACAATGCATGGTTTAGATGATACTAATGTATCCTTTGACGTTCGAAATAGCCCATTATCTGAAGCGGGTGTACTAGGGTTTGAATATGGATACAGTGTACATTCACCTGAAACACTGGTTCTTTGGGAAGCGCAGTTTGGTGATTTTGCAAATACAGCACAAGTTGTGTTTGATCAATTTATTTCAGCTGCTCGAGCAAAATGGGGCGAAAAATCAAATATGGTAATGTTATTGCCACATGGATATGAAGGGCAAGGACCTGAACATTCTAGTGCAAGATTAGAACGCTTCCTTCAAATGGCAGCAGAAAACAACTGGATTGTAGCTTATGTTACTTCATCTGCTCAATTTTTCCATCTGATTCGTAGACAAGCGGCATTAGGTGGACGAGAAGAAGCGAGACCTTTAGTATTAATGACTCCAAAGAGTAGTTTATTACGTAATCAAATGATCGCTTCTGAAGCGAAGGAATTTACAGATGGGAAGTTTGAAGCTTTACGTAATCAACCGAATTTAAAAGTTAGTAAGAAAAATGCAAAGCGTTTACTAATTGGTAGTGGTAAAGTAATGGTAGATATCGAAGAAGCTATCATAAACTCGGATGAAAAATTTGACTGGTTACGAGCAGTGAGACTTGAACAAATTTATCCATTCCCGAAAAAGGAATTAGAAAAAGAATTAAAAGAACTTCCTAACGTAGAAGAAATTGTTTGGGTGCAAGAAGAGCCGAAAAACATGGGTGCATGGGATTTTGTGGATGACTATTTACGTGATTTATTAAAGGATGGTCAATCATTACGCTATATTGGACGCCCAGATCGTTCAGCACCTGCTGTCGGTGAGCCAAACATTCACAAACACGAGCAACAACAAATCATACAACAAGCAATTAACTTAAGCCCAGGAGGAGATTCTAGTGAAAGAAATTAAAGTACCGGAACTTGCTGAATCCATTACAGAAGGAACAATTGCCGAATGGTTAGTGAAAATAGGGGATAAAGTTGAAAAAGGAGATCCTGTTGTTGAGCTAGAGACTGACAAGGTTAATGTAGAAGTTAACGCAGAAGTTTCCGGAGTACTAACAGAAATTGTTAGTGAAGAGGGTGAAGACGTAGAAGTAGGTGACGTCATCGGAAAAGTAAGTGAAGATGGAGAAGCAACTGGAGATTCTTCTGCTGCAGAGCCAGCACCGAAAGAAGAGCCTAAACAGGAAGAGCCAAAAGTAGAAGAAAAAACAGAAACTCCACAACAAGAAGAAAAGACAGAAGAGAAATCAAAGCATGATGTCATTGCAACTCCGGCAGCGAGAAAACGTGCACGTGAGTTGAATATTGACTTAAGTGAAGTAAGTCCACGAGATCCACTTGGCAGAGTTCGCCCAGAGGATGTGGATGCAGCTGCAAAAGCAGGAAATGAACCTAAAGCAGATAAAAAGCCAGCAAAGAAAGAAGCTCCTAAAGATACAGAGAAAACGGAATTTGACAAGCCGGTTGAGCGTGTGAAAATGACACGTCGCCGTCAAACAATTGCAAACCGTTTAGTAGAAGCTCAACAAACTGCCGCAATGCTAACAACATTTAACGAGGTAGATTTAACAAATGTAATGAAACTTCGTAGTGAACGTAAAGAAAGATTCATGGATAAGCATGGTGTTAAACTTGGATTTATGTCCTTCTTTACGAAAGCTGTAGTTGGTGCATTAAAAGATTTCCCATTATTAAATGCAGAAATCCAAGGTAATGAATTAGTACTTAAGAAGTTTTATGATATTGGTATTGCTGTTTCTACAGATGACGGCTTAGTAGTCCCTGTTGTTCGTGATGCTGATCGACTTGATTTTGCTGGTGTAGAGCGTGAAATCTCAAATCTAGGTAAAAAAGCTCGTGATAAAGCATTGGGATTAAATGATCTTCAAGGTGGAACTTTTACTATTACAAATGGTGGAACATTTGGATCTATGTTATCGACACCAATATTAAATGCTCCACAAGTTGGGATCCTAGGAATGCATAACATTCAAAAACGTGCGATGGTAATGCCGGATGATTCGATTGAAGTTCGTCCAATGATGTATCTAGCACTTTCCTATGATCACCGTATTGTTGATGGGAAAGAAGCGGTACAATTTTTAGTACGTGTGAAGCAATTATTAGAAGATCCTTATGATTTATTATTAGAAGGATAATAATAAAATGTAAACCTCGCATTGATCTCATTATCATTGCGAGGTTTTTTTCTGTGAAAAAATATAAGAAAATCACAGATACATATTGCAAATGACGACAAAAACGAATATTATAGAGGATGTTGTTTTTATCATTCGGAAAGTAAGGTGTTCAAATTGGAAAAAATCTTTAAAATGAAAGAAAATAATACAGATATCCGAACAGAGATGACAGCTGGTGTGACAACTTTTTTAACTATGGTCTACATTGTTGTCGTTAACCCAGCAATTCTATCTTCGGCAGGGGTTCCTTTTGACCAAGTCTTTATGGCGACAGTTATTGCAGCTGTTACTGGTACATTGATCATGGCATTATTTGCAAACTATCCAATCGCGATCGCACCTGGTATGGGATTAAATGCTTATTTTGCAAGCGTGGTCGCATCACAAGGATTGTCTTATCAAGTTGTATTTGGTGCTGTATTTTTAGCTGGTATCCTTTTTATTTTATTAAGCTTAACTACTTTACGAGAGACATTAATAGAAGCAATTCCTGCTTCTTTAAAGTATGGGATTACCTCAGGAATTGGTTTATTTATTGCATTTGTAGGATTAAGAAACTCTGGTATTGTGACCTCGAACCCGGATACCATAGTTGGCATGGGTGACTTACATGATCCAATGATCATTCTTACTGTCATCGGACTTTTTATAACTATTATTTTGTATGTATTAAAAGTAAAAGGAGCATTATTCTTAGGAATGATGGCAACTGGAGTCATAGCATATGTTACAGGACAGTTAGATTTTGCAGATGGTTTCCTGTCTGCCCCGCCGACACCAGTTTTCTTTGATTTTGATATTGCAGGAGTATTTTCTCACGGTCTTTATACTGTTGTATTCGCCTTTTTATTAGTTACTATATTTGATACAACTGGTACGATGATTGGAGTAGCGGAACAGGCAGGTTACATGAAGAACGGAAAAATGCCACGTGCGAAACAAGCATTGCTAGCAGATGCAACGGCAACAACGGTTGGGTCTATGTTTGGTACGAGTCCATCCACAGCTTATATTGAATCAACTTCAGGAGTTGCAGCAGGGGGAAGAACTGGTTTTACATCCATTGTTGTCGCGGCATTATTTTTGCTATCGATATTTTTTACACCAATCATTGGAGCGATATCAAGTATTCCTGCTATTACAGCTCCCGTTTTAATTATCGTTGGGACATTTATGATGGAGGGACTATCACGTATAGACTGGAAATCATTTGATGAAGCATTCCCAGCGTTTGCAATTATTTTAACAATGCCATTTACTTCTAGTATTGCAACAGGAATTGCTATTGGATTTATCACGTACCCTATTCTTAAAGTTGCTAAAGGTAGATGGAAAGATGTTCACTGGATTCTATATTTGTTTGGGGTTATTTTCCTTATTCAAATGATCTTTTTTCCAGCACATTAATAAAATTAGTGATCATTTTGCCCAGGTAATTATTTCCTGGGCTTTTTCTATGCTTGGGATCACGTGTGATAAAAGCAATGAAATAGGAAATAACTAAATAAGTAAAAAAATCTTACTTTAAATTTATGGTTGAAAGACGTCTGACAACCTGTTAAAATTCTAAAAGTGAAGTTACATTTATGTAAGCATTTTCAAATTATTATTTTATAAAGGGAGGCTATATCCGTGGATAAACTTCTAGGATTAGTAGCAATTATTATCGTCCTCGGACTAGCATTTTTGATGTCCAATGATAAAAAGAACATCAACTTTAAAGGCATCGGAATTATGTTGGTTGCGCAGATATTGACAACTTGGTTTATGTTTACAACAAAAATTGGCCAATCCATTATTAATGGTATCTCTGCTGGGTTTAACAAATTAATTGAATTTGGATCAGAGGGAGTAGGATTTATTCTTGGAGGTGTATTGAGTGCAGAAGGTGGTGTGTTCTTTTTTGATGTACTATTATTAATTATCTTTTTCGCCACAATCTTGTCTGTACTTACTTATTTGAAAATATTACCAACAATTATTAAATATCTTGGTGGTTTCATTTCAAAAATCACAGGACTTCCAAAGGTTGAGTCCTTTAATGCGGTTAATAGTATATTTTTTGGTCAATCAGAGGCATTAATTGCGATTCGATCACAATTTCATCATTTAAATAAAAATAGATTATATATTGTCAGTGCATCGGCAATGGGATCTGTTTCAGCATCTATTGTAGGTGCCTACTTGCAGATGCTTCCGCCACAATATGTATTAGTTGCTCTACCACTAAACATGTTCAGTGCATTGATCCTTGCATCTGTAATTGCTCCGGTGAATGTCCCTAAAGAGGAAGACCATGTAGATATTAAAGATGTATCTGAAGATAAAAGTATTTTTGAAGCAATGGCTAATGGTGCGCTAGAAGGTGGAAAGATTGCATTAATTGTAGCTGCAATGTTAGTTGCGTTTATTGCTTCTTTAGAATTAGTAAACTGGTTAATTCAATTAATCTTCGCTGGTGTAACCTTGCAAGAAATACTTGGGTATATCCTAGCTCCGATTGGTATTTTAATGGGAATTGCCCCTGGTGAGGTAATTGAGGCAGGAGCTGTTATGGGTACAAAAATTGTTACGAACGAATTCGTTGCCATGCTTCAGTTTGAATCAATGATAGGAAGTCTATCTGAAAAAACAGTTGGTATTGTATCTGTATTCTTAACAAGCTTTGCAAACTTCTCTTCCATAGGGATTATCGCTGGTACTGTCCAAGGTATTGATAGTAAAAAAGCTGGAGAAGTATCCGGATTTGGAATGAAGCTGTTGATCGGTGCCACACTTGCATCGATTCTATCAGCAACAATGGTTGGTTTATTCTTATAAGACGGCTGATACTTTCCGTAGTCCAAAGGCGAGACAACAGCTCAACCTGCGGATAATGAATTGCTAATTCTACTGCGGTAGCATTGGCAAAACCAAATTAACCAAAGAAACCCTCATCTCGCAATTTTATTGCAGATGAGGGTTTTTTCTGATAACAAAAGACTAGCTCAAACCAGATAAACTTGCTTGTTGTTGGTGTTTACGTTGTAGTTGAAGCAATCGAAATAGTAACGCTATAGCACCACTACTTAATCCTATAATAATCCCTACCCAATAACCGAATGGTTCAAGTGACGTATAGTTTGCTAGCACCCATCCACTTGGTAAACCAATAATCCAAAACGATACAAACGCAATGATGAGGGTAATGTTAACATCTTTATAGCCTCGTAATGCACCTTGAATCGGGGCACCGAAAGCATCTGCCAATTGGTAAAAGATCGCAAAGTAAATAAATTGTTTCGTAAGTGCGATGACTTCTGGATTTGTATTATAAAGACTAGCAACAAAGTCATCAAAAATTAATAATATAACACCGTTAAACAATGCGATAAAGATTCCACCACTAATCCCAATTAATCCATACGTACGTGCATCCCGATATCGTTTTGCACCAATTTCAAAGCCTATTGCAATCGTTAATGCCATTCCGACACTTAATGGAATCATATAGAGTAATGATGCGAAATTCATTGCTGCCTGATGTGCTGCAATGGTATAAGTACTGTAAACACTCATTAATAACGTTACAGCGGAAAAAATACTCGTTTCAAAAAAGATAGCAAATCCAATTGGTATCCCTATTCGCAACTGTTCCCACCATTCCGCTAATACTGGCTTTACCCAATTTGAAAACACGTTGAACGATTGGAATGGTCGTATTTTCTTGACGATACCAATGGCAATGATACATACGATCCAATAAGTCATTGCGGTTGCAATTCCGGAACCAATTCCACCATAGGCAGGAAAACCGAACTTACCAAAAATAAACACGTAATTAAAAAATAAATTAAGCGGTAAGGAAATTAGAATGATAATCATCGATATTCGTGTTTGTCCTAATGCGTCAATAAAACAACGTAATGTATTAAAGATAAATAATGGTATGATACCAGTACTTAATGTAATCAAGTAGAACTTGGCAATATGCCGTACGCTGTGCTCCAACTCCATAGCATTTAAAATCGGATTAAGGATGATGGCTCCTAGTAATATAACGATTATAGCTAATGCAGTTGCAAGATACATTCCTTGTTGTATCTTCCTAGGGACTTCATTATTTGCTTTTGCCCCTGTCAGTTGCGCTATAATAGGGGTAATCGCAAGAAGAATTCCATTTATACCTGTGAAAATTGGTACCCATAAGCTTGATCCAATAGCTACACCTGCTAAATCCTCTGCACCAGCTCGGCCAGACATAACTGTATCAAAAAAATTCATTAAATACAAACTTACCTGTGTAATAAGTATGGGTAGGCTTATGATCGTAAATAGCTTCATTTTTTCTTTAATTGTCTTTGTTTCATACATAAAAACTCTTCCTTTTTTTATATTTTTCTAATAGGATAGAGAAGTGATTACTTCATTAACATGTAAATGTTATTATATTATACGGGTTTATGAAGCAATGTGAAAGAGAGGAAATCGTAATATGAAAAAGAAACGCATTCTCTTTACCGGTGGAGGAACTGCAGGTCACGTCATCGTCAATTTGGCATTAATTCCTGTACTCCAACGTGAAGGGTGGAAAATTGATTATATTGGATCAAAAGATGGCATTGAGCGGCAATTGGTTGAGCAATTAGACGAAGTCACCTATTATCCGATTTCAACCGGAAAGCTCCGTCGTTATATGTCGAAAGAAAACTTCAAAGACCCTTTTAAAGTACTAAAAGGAACCTTGCAGGCTGCCCGAATAATTGGGAAACGTAAACCTACAATAATATTCTCAAAAGGTGGATTTGTATCTGTTCCCGTTATCTTAGCCGCAAAAATGCGTGGTGTTCCTGCTGTTATCCATGAATCTGATTATACGCCAGGTTTGGCAAATAAGATAGCTATACCTTTTGCAAAAAAAGTATTGGCGACATTCCCAGAAACGATGCAATACTTGCCGGAAAAAAAGGCAGAGTATGTAGGAGCAGTCATACGTGAAGAACTTTTTGAAGGAAATAAAGAACTAGGATTAGAACGCTGCGAGTTTACAGCTGATAAGCCTGTCTTGCTCGTGATGGGCGGTAGTGGTGGTGCAAAAAAGATAAATGAAACAGTAAGACATAGTTTGGATAAGCTACTTCCACATTTTCAAATAGTTCATATTTGTGGTCAAGGGAAAACCGATACAACGTATGATCGCAAAGGGTACACTCAATTTGAATATGTAAACGAAGAGTTAAAGGATATATTTGCCGCTACAGATTTTGTATTATCTCGTGCAGGTGCAAATGCAATTTTTGAATTTGTAGCATTACGACTTCCTATGCTGTTAATTCCTTTATCCATGGAAGCAAGTAGGGGGGACCAAATTATTAATGCAAAGTCATTTGAAGAGAAAAAGTATGCACTTGTTTTACAAGAAAAGGAATTAAATGAAGATACATTAGTAAACGAACTTGAACAGTTAATAAAACAAGCACCGGTTATGATGGATCACATGAAAAAGTATCAAACTGAAAAATCACGTGACCGAGTGATTGAGGTTATTAAAGAAATAAAGAAGTAAATTAAGTAACCGCCTTGCATGGAGTCATCCATACAAGGCGGTTTTTGTGTTTTTTTCATTAGATATGGAATTATTCTCAGATGATGTATTAAATATACGTGAGGAATAATTCCAAAAAAATTTGTAAGAGAAAAAGGACGCCCTATCACAAGGAACGCCCTTTTCGTTATTTAAAACTTATTTATGGTGAAACGGCCACCAGTTACCCTTACCGAAAATTCGTACCATTACCGGAATAAATAATGGTAACATAACAAGTGCATATAAGAACAGTCCTGTTAATACTACAGTTGCAATCTGTAAAATAGATAGAACTCCTGAAGGTAGCATTGCTCCAAAAGTACCACCTAATATTACTGCTGCAGATATAATGACAGTACCCATGTTCTTCATCGCAGCAAGCATAGCTTCTTTTATGCTTATATGACGATACTCGTTAAAGCGATCCATCAAGAAGATACTATAATCAATTCCAAGCGCTGTTAGCATAACAAAAGCGAAGAATGGAACTGCCCATGTTAAACCATCATAACCTAACATATTTACGAAAATTAATTCGCTAAACGCCATCGAAGTAAAGTAGGTAACAATTAGGGAACCAATTAAATAGATAGGCATGATCAACGATTTCAATAATATAATCAAGATGATAAAGATTCCAGCGATCATAAAGATGACGGTTCTAGAATAATCTTCATCGGAAACATTCTGTAAATCGTTATTTGTACTACTAATTCCACCAAGTTTAGGATCACTATTTTCAAAGATTGTTTCTTGTTTTGCTTCATCTGTTTTATCTTTAATTTGATCCACCATCATTAGCGCTTCTGTGGAATAGGGATTTGAGTCTAATACGACATCAAATGTAACAATTTTTTTATCGTCAGAAAGGTATAGTTGAGCACCATCCATAAACGCTTCATTTTCTAATGCTTCATCCGGTATGACAACAACGGGATTGTTTTGATCCGTTTCAAAATCTCCAAGGTATGTTTGTACCTCTGATAGTCCATCACCAATTTGTTGTAAGCCATCTGCACCTTCCGTTAAGCCAGTAGATAGTTCACCTAACTGATTCTGCATGTCACCAAAAGCTGTTTTTAGTTCCTTTTGGCCACCATTTATTTGAGATAGTCCATCTTGTAAGCTAGGAATATTAGCTACTACTTCATCTTGACCATCTGCAGCTTGATAAAGACCAGATTGTAATTCTTCCATTCCAGCGATTAATTCACCGATACCAGCAGATAGTTGCTCTTGCCCTTTGATAGATTGACTTAACCCATCATTTAGTTGAGCAAGTGGTCCAATAACTTGTTCTTGTAATTGAGTTTGAGCCTCTGCTAGTTGAGATAGTTTCTGCTGGAATTGATTAATAGAACTTTCAGAATTCGATATAATCTTATCTAGCGTAGTCTTTGATTCTTTTAAAGTAGAGGAAGTATCAGATGTTGCTTTTATTTGATCAAGCTGACTTCTAACTCCTTTAAGTCCATCAATAAGATCTTGGAGATTATCCAAATTTTCATCGCTTACGGTGTTATCAGTACCAAAACCTTCTAGTCCGTCTTCGATGGCCTGGTATCCTTCCAGCAATTGCTTATTTCCAGAAATAGTTTCGTCTAAATTGTCTTTAATTGTTTGCAAATTTGTTTTAACTTCACCAGCACCAAGTGCGCCAGATTCGATTCCATTTTGAATTTGCTGTAGACCTTTTTGGATTTCACCAATTCCTGTATTAGCTTCATCCGTACCTTCTATTAATTGATCTACACCGTCCTGAGCATCCTGTAATTGTGGTTGTGCACGGTTAAGTTCGGATGATGCTTCGTTTAAACCTTCTTCAATTTCTTGTATACCATCTGTACTTTGCCCAATTCCATCAGCAAGTTGACCTGTAAAATTATCAACTAAAAAGTCCTCTATCATACTACCAGCAGGTCTAGTTGCACTACGAACTTCCTTGACGCCGTCTAATTTAGTGATTGCTTGTGAGATAGATTCGATTTGTTGGAATTCTTCGGCAGTATCAACTGCTTCATCTGTTTCTAATACTACGGTTGTAGGCATCGTTTGACCAGGTCCAAAACTGTCTGCAACTACATTGAATCCTTTTACCGAATCGTATTCATCACCGATTTCTTCTAATGAATTATAGGATTTCACGCCATCATAAGATAATAAAGCAGGTACTGTAATAATTGCGACGATTAATACTGCAATCAATGGTCTACCCCATGCGAGATTCCCTGCAGCTCCCCAAACTTTACTTTCTTTATGAGATACATTCTTATCAAATGGCCAGAATAATTTTCTTCCTAATACAACTAAGAAAAATGGGACAAGTGTTGTTAGTGCAATCAGTACTACTGCTACTCCTATTGCGACTGCTACTGCCGATTGGTATAGAGAGAATGTCGATAACCCGATTGTAGAAAAACCAATTAATACAGCCAATCCTGCAAAGAATATTGTTTTTCCACCAGATTTATACGTTGTTATAACAGCTTCTTTTATCGAATCATGATTAGCGACTTCTTCTTTAAATCTACTTATAAGTAAAATACAATAATCTGTTCCAATTCCAAACATAACAGCTACCATAAAGATTTGTGTAAAGGTTGAAAGCGGAAAGTCAATCGTATCAGCTAAAATGGATACGATGCCTTGTGCTGCTAAATAGCTAATTCCAACCGTCAACAATGGTATAAATGGAGCTACAAATGATTTGAATACAACAAACAAGATTATAAATATTAAACCAACAGTAATGATCTCCGTCTTTTTTAAACCTTCTTCAGAATTGGTAATAATATCTTGTGAAATATAGGATTCACCGGTTAAATAGTGATCCACATTTACATCTTCCATAGCTTTGTATATATTATCGCGAGATTCATCCACTTCTTGATTTGCTAAGGAGACCTGAAATGGAACGATAATCGTTGTTCCATCTTCTGAGACGGTTTGGTCCTCAATGGCGGGGTCATCCGTAAAATCTAAAATATCTGAAATTGCTAGACTATCTTTGTTTTCTTCTAATACATGTATTGCATCACTTACTTCTTCTTTTGCTTCCTCATTTAATCCTTCCTCATCATGAAAAACGAGTACAGAACTGATTAGATTTGTATTATGATCACCTGACATATTTTCGATTAATTTTTGTGCCTCCACAGATGGAGACTCTTCAGGTGCAGCTATTTGTCCTTTTTCACGGACAAGTTCTTGTAAATTAGGGGCAAGTAAAAATAAGCCTAATGCTACTGCAACCCAAGCAGCAGCGATGAACCACCGAAATTTGATGATGTATTTCAATTTATGATCTCCTCTCTATTTCTCCTCCATAACGGTTGCTAATCTTTCTAATAATGTTATAAACGATTGTATTTCTTCCTGACTAAAACCCGATAAATAGGAACCTAATTCCTTATGCAACGCTTTTTCTGTAAAGTTAACAAAATCTATACCTTTTTCCGTAACGTTTAAGTAAACCACTCTTCGATCTTTCTCATCACGAATTCGTTCGATTAATCCTTTGTCATATAATCGATTGATTTGTGCGGTTACAGCACTTTTCCCAATGCCGAATTCATGAGCAATATCCGAACTCGTGCATTGCTCATGCTTACGGATATAGTCTAATGTACTGAATTGATCTGTCGTTATATCAGAGTGGATTTTCTCCTTTAAGATTACGTTTACCCTTCGATAAATGGAATTCATGGCCGCCTGGTGACGGTCAACTATATTTTTTAAATCCATGATGTCGTGACACCTCCAGTCATAATAGTTCACTTGTTGAATAGTTCACTTATTGAACTATTATATCATACAAAGTATACTCCTATTTTTCAAGTATTATCACAGTAAATTTAAAAAACTGTTGGGTTATTAATTGTAAGAATCAGTAAATCAAGAGAATACGGGAGGTAATTAGAGTATTTATGGCAATAATGCTATAACCTATTGGATAAGTATCATAAATAATGACTATTCGTAAATAATTCCGTTATATACGTACATAAGCTGTTTGAGATATTTCGACATATTCGATAACCTTAATAATGTTGCATTCATGATATTTGTCCTTCACTTCCACATTTCATCTTCAAAACATATTTACATGTCTATATCAATCGATCTGTAAAAAAATATACTTATTTCTTCGTTAAGTATTTATATCATATTTCTTTTATGGTGTTGTGAAGGTAGCAATAATTCATAGTAATGCCATGATAAACTTAGTAGAAAAGGGGTAACAAAATGAAAAAATTAGCTGCACTTTTATGCATAGTTGTGTTGACTGTACTTGCAGCATGCGGTTCGGAATCTAGCGATGAAGAACTTGATACAATTGTTTTAGGTGATGCGGGTTGGGATAGCATCCGTGTTCATAATAGTATCGCACAAACGATTATGGAGGAAGGGTTTGGTTATGATACAGAAGTGAAGTCAGGTTCAACTGCTGCTACTGTACAAGGACATCGTGAAGGCGATATCAATGTTTATATGGAAATATGGACAGATAATATTAAAGAAGTATATGAGGAAGCAACAGAAGCTGGTGACTTTGAAACTGTTTCCGTGAACTTTGATGATAACAAGCAAGGATTATATGTTCCAACATATGTCATTGAAGGTGATCCAGAGCGAGGTATTGAACCACTTGCTCCAGAACTAAGAACGGTTGAAGACTTAAAAAAATATCCGGAAGTATTTGAAGACCCAGAAGATCCTGGACGTGGGCGTATCCTTAATGCACCAAGTGGCTGGGCAGTTGCAGAACAAATTGATGAAAAATTTGAAGTATATGGTTTAAACGAAACAATGAACAACTTCATGCCTGGTTCTGATTCAGCAGCAGTTGCTGACCTAGTAGATGCATACGAAGCTGGGCGTGCATGGGTTGGCTATTATTGGTCACCTACATTAGTAACAGCAAAATATGATCTAACCTTATTAGAAGAACCAGAATACGATGAAGAAGTTTGGAATGAAACAAGAGGAACAGAATTTCCGCCAAACGATGTAGTTGTAACTGTTCACAAAGACTTTCCAGAGCAAGCACCAGACGTCTATGAGTTTCTTCAAAACTATGAAACTAGTAGTGAACTTACAGAAGAGGCTTTAGTTTATATGGATGAAAATGGAGTGGAGCCTGATGAAGCTGCAAAATGGTGGATGAAAGAGCATGAAGATATTTGGACTAGCTGGGTATCAGAAGAAGTCGCTGAAAAAGTGAAAGATGCTCTAGAATAAATGAGAGCAGCTGACCGCTTGGTTAGCTGCTTTTCTGAATTTATAAAATATACGTAAAGAGAGGTGGGATGACTGCCAACAGCAGTCTGCCTATGGGGAATTTTCCAGATATAACAACAAGAATTGGAGATTATGTAGCAAGTTTAGTAGATTTTTTGGATTCAACATTTGATGTTTTTTTCAGTTTTATCACATTTATTTCATCACGTACTATAAATGGAATTGAAGATGTTCTAGTGTGGATGCCTTGGTGGAGCTTTATTCTTATTGTCTTTTTATTAGGATGGTACTTTAAGTCTATTTTATCTGGTGGAATTTATGGTTTCTTTATTTTCTTAATTGGAACGTTTGGGTTATGGACAGATATGATGACAACGATAGCGATTATAGTAACAGCTGTAATTATATGCTTAGTTCTAGGTATTCCATTAGGGGTTTGGATGGCATTTAGTAAAGGTTTTTCAAACGTCATGCGTCCTTTACTTGATGCAATGCAAACGATGCCTAGTTTTGTGTACTTAATACCTGCCATATTTTTCTTCGGTTTAGGAAACGTATCTGCCATATTTGCAACGTTAATCTACGCTTTACCTCCAGTAATTCGATTAACTGAACTAGCTATTCGTGGTGTCGACAAGGAAGTTATTGAATCTGCTCAGTCATTTGGCTCTTCGAGGTTTCAAATGCTGAAAAAAGTACAATTACCACAAGCATTACCAACTATTATGGCAGGTGTTAACCAAACGACGATGATGGCATTAGCCATGGTTGTTATTGCATCAATGGTTGGGGCACAAGGTTTAGGAGAACAAGTGCTAGTAGCAATTAACCGTATTGATATTTCATTAGGGTTTGAAGCGGGAATTAGTATTGTCTTTTTAGCAGTTATAATTGATCGTATTACAAATGGGGTAGCAGACAAGTTTCAAAAACATAGGGGGGAAAGGTAATGACTACAACAAAGATAAAACTTGAACATGTATCAAAGATTTTTGGTCCGAAGCCTAAATCGGTAATCCCTATGATTGAAGAAGGAAAGTCCAAGGAAGAAATTCTTGCAGAAACAAATCATACGGTTGGGGTTTATGATGCTTCATTGGATATCAAACAAGGTGAAGTTTTCGTTATTATGGGGTTATCTGGTAGTGGTAAGTCAACACTTATTCGTTGTTTCAATTTACTCAACAAACCTACTACCGGTTCGATATATATTGATGATGAAGATATTGTCTCAGCAGATAAGGCATTGCTTAAAAAGATAAGACAAGAAAAAATAGCTATGGTATTTCAGCATTTTGGGTTATTCAGTCACCGTACCATACTTGCTAATGTGGAATATGGATTAGAAATCCGAAATGTATCAAAAGAAGAGCGCAGAGAAATTGCACTTAAAAATATAGAAATCGTAGGGTTAAAGGGTTATGAAGACAAATATCCGGATGAATTATCTGGTGGAATGCAGCAACGTGTAGGACTAGCACGTGCACTAGCGAATGATCCGGATGTGTTGTTAATGGATGAGCCTTTTAGTGCGCTTGATCCACTTATTCGACGTGAGATGCAATTAGAGCTTTTAGATATTCAAGAAAGATTACAGAAAACAATTATCTTCATTACCCATGATGTCAATGAAGCATTTAAATTGGGTGATCGTGTTGCCGTCATGAAAGATGGGCACGTTGTTCAAGTTGGCACACCAGAAGAAATTATCGAAAGCCCTGCGAATGATTATATTACCGATTTTATAAAAGACATCGATCGCTCGAAAGTATTCCAAGCAGAACATATTATGATCAAGCCGAATGCGTTAGTTTCATTAAAAGACGGTGTTAATGTGGCGATTAAAGAGATGAAAGAAAATGGGATCTCATCTGTATTTGTTGTTGATCGTAGCAGACATGTGAAAGGTATTGTTACAATCGATGATGCTATTGAAGCAGTAAAAACGAAAAAGACATTAGCTGATATATTACGAGATGACTTTCAAGTAGTGAAAAAAGAGGAGTATATTAATGACCTCATCCCAAAAGCACTCGAATCGAAGTACCCTCTTGCTGTCGTGAATGACGAAGAGAAGTTAGTAGGTTTCATATTACGTGTGCATGTGTTATCAGGGTTGGTATCAGAAGATGTACAGGAAAGTGACGAATATTATAAATAATAAAATAACTGGCCAGAGGTGGCCAGTTATTTTATTTATTTAAAGTACCGTGACGTATAATGTTTACATTTACTTTAAAATCTACTTCGATATCCGGGTAAATACTTTTCCATTCATTTCTATCCAGCTTTTCCTTATCCTGATTGATACGGTAAACAACACCATAACCAAATGGGTCTGCATTCATTTCTTGAAGTTGATCCATAATTGACTCATAACGAGCCTTTAGTTTTTTTTCTACTTCCTTTTCCAATGCTTTGACTGCATCTGGTTCTTCTAAATTATACGTTAAGGAAATTTCTAATAAACTTAAATCCATTTCTATCTCCGTTGTAAAGGCAAGTTTATTCTCTTTACTCTGTTTGATTTTACTTTTCCCCTGCTCAACGGTATAAGCTGTACGGAAGAAGCCCTCTTTTTCTTCTTTTGTTTCTCCACTTAATTCATTTTGAATATATTGTTGCAGTGGTTCGACTGGTAGCATTAATTCAATCCACCGTGCCTCAATTTTTTTCTCCATTATATTAAATAATGTCATTTCGTTGATAGGGATTTCACCAACATATTTATCATCGCTAAATATTGCGATGGATGAAATTTCAGGTACATTTGAATCTTTGATTGAAAATTGAGGGAGAATCGGATCTTTTCCAGTAGTTCCGACGATTCTCATATATTCTTGTAAGGACACTTTTGGAAAATTATGATCTCTTGCCACCTCTTCAATCAACTCGGATAAATATTGTCCAATATTACTAGATATTTTATCTTCTTGTACCATCATAATATCTTTTGCGGTGGTAGCACTTACAGCTAGATATAGTGCATCTGGTATAATAGCATCACGTCTTAATGTATCGAGGTATGATATTAACCCTTCCTTTGCAACCTCTTGTCCAAATAATTCTAATTGGAGTTTTCCTGGAACAAGTCGATAATTTGATTTATTACCAGCATCTTCCAACGTACCTTTTACTGTTTTTCCTGTTCCAGAAACTATTTTTGTGAAGTTTTGTGACTGTGCTTCAAATTGAAAGATAGACATCGTTGACTCTATCTGTTCATCCTCTAATATATCTATTCCCCTTGTATGGATAATCCCTAGTTGTTCAAGTTGTTGGGATTGGATACAACCAGATAGGAGAACAAGTATAGTTACTAGGACAACAATGAACCTTTTATTCATTTTACGCACTTCCTTTACGCTGTCGCCACTTTTTTTTGAGGATGACTAATGGCAATATAATGAAAGGATAGACAAAAACTATCCAGAACCCGACTTTTGAAATGAAGTCAGTTAACTGATAGACATGATGGGCAGACCTAACAAAGCTAATAATGATTAATAAAATTATGGCAACGGTATATAGTGATATTCGTTGTGGAATTTTGTATAATCGTTTGATTCCATATGATATTCCCCATGTCAGGATCACCAAATTTGGCATAATTATCATAATCCATCCAACAACAATGATGTAATCCAACCGCTCAAAAAAAGTTAACGTGACACTTTTGAATAATAGCAACACAGACCAATCTACACGTTCTAATCCGAGTGGACTAAAATAACCAATTGAAATAATCGTAGTAACTAACAGGACAAAGGTGGTAAATGCTAGAGCTAAAATTGCTGGTAGCTTTGCTTTTTTCTTATCTTGGATAAAGGGATAGATCAGGAACAGAATTTCGAATCCAGAAACCGTATACGTAGTAGCTCTCGCCCCTTTTAACAGTTCAGGAATAGACGCATTAAACATCGGTAACAAATTCGTCCATTCCATCCTGGTAATCGGATCATATAATAAGAATACAATCCAAAATGATAAGAAAAAAAATAAAAATGATACGCCAACAATGACTCTAAACCCACCTAAAACCGAGTATATAGTTAACGATAATAGTACTATTCCTACCGCTATGTTTGGGAAAGTATGGTGAAGAAACACATTAATAACCAAGCTATATGTGAGTAAAATAGATAGCAAACTTGCAAATAAAAACAAAATATACACTGTACCAAGTATGGTTCCAATCCATTTTCCAAACAAATCAACATGAATACCAAAGATATCTGCGCTTTTATATTGCTTTAATATAGTGAACATAACCAATACTACAATACACATAAATGCAAATGAGATGAGAATGGATATCCAAGCGTCTTGCTTAGATTCCAGGAATATAAATTGGGGTGCTCCCATAATGCCAACGCCTACCTGGACTCCGACAATAATGTAGAATAAGTAAAAAGCACGGACTTTAACCGCTGATTTGACATTCACATTTATATCCATTTAAGCACCTACTCATCGATATCACGTTTTTTTGTAGCATCTTTTTTATTAAATCGAATCAGATCTTTTGGTCTATAAGACCTAGCACGTTTATTCGTATAGTTAAATGGTGTCCGATAAAAGACTTTGTTGAAGTCTTTTATAATAAGCGGGTATACTGGAAGAAGGTAAGGACGGCCAAGGGATTTTAATCGTAAGAGATGGATAATGAGAAAACATAGGCCAAACACTATTCCTAAAAACCCTAGTATTCCTGCCAAAACTATAAGTGGGAATCGTACTAAACGTACGGTTGTACCTAATAGGTAACTCGGTACGGTAAATGATGAAAGGGCACTCATTGCTACCACAATAATAAGAATATTACTCGTTAAACCAGCTTCTACCGCTGCTGTTCCAATAACAATACCACCAACTATACCCATTGTTTGACCTACTTTGGTCGGGAGTCTTGCCCCCGCTTCTCGTAATAGTTCAAGTAAAAACTCCAAAAACAATGCCTCAATTAATGGAGGAAATGGTACACCTGCCCTAGACTGTCCAATTGTGATTAATATTTCAGTAGGAATAATGCTATATTGATAGGAAACAGCAGCTACATATAATGGTGTTACTGTAATCGAAAATGCTATGGCGATAAATCGTAATAACCTCAAAAAAGTTCCTGCTTGCCATCGCATATATAAATCTTCGGTCGATTCTAAAAAACTAAATATGGTTGCAGGTGCGATAAAACCAGATGGACTATTTTCAACCAATATCCCAATTTTCCCTTTTTTCACAGCATACGTAAAACGATCAGGTAATTCGGTGTGATCAAATTGGGGAAAAAGGTTTGTTTGTGAATCCTCCAAATACTGCTTAAGTACGACACTGTCTTCAACTTCATCAACATCTAATTCCTCAAGGCGTTGACGAAGAGTATTTACATCCTCATCATTTGCAATGGATTTCATGTATACTAATCGAACATCACTGGGCATTGTTTTCCCGATTTTAAATTCTTCCAAGACAAGGTCAGTAGATTTAATGCGCCACCGGACAATGTTTAAGTTTGTAGCTAATGACTCGGTAAATGAAACTTTTGGACCGAGTACTAATGATTCTGTTTCGGCTTTTTCTAATGATCGGCTTTCTTTATGTAGTAATAAGTAGGAAACAACTTCTTTTTCTCCTTCCACATAAATAAACGCTTCGCCAATAACAAGTTTTTTCAATACTTCATCTAGTGTTGTCCCTCTTGAACCAGAGTTTAAGGGGATTTCGTTTAAGATTGAATCCGTAGACCATTTCTTTTCCATATTTAATAATGGTTCAAGTAAGGATTTTTGTAATTTCCCAACATCAACTTGATAATCAATAAAAAATACAGCTAGTTTTACTCCTTGTTGTTCATAGGTAGAAAATTTTAGATCTGGATTATTTTCAAATTTATTGGTTAGAATTTTTTCCAACTCTTCGATTTTTAATGGGAAAATAGAGTTCCCCTTCTTATTAGTGCTATTTCGTCTTCGCATTTGAACCTCCAAGAAAGGATGAATGGTAATTCTTAGTATGTGTGGAATTCGAAAAATTATTTAGCAGTATAGGCTTTTATAGCATATTTTTTTCTTGATTTTTGATATAAGTGGGGAGTAACTTTTGAGTGAATTTGATTTAATTCACTTATTTGGAATCGAGTGCAATATAACCGCTTCGGCAGAACACTTCGTTTTCACTTCCAGCACGATTGCGACATCTGTTCCTATAGCGGTGGCGATTCGCTCATAAAATGAAATATTCGCGCACAACCAGCAGCAATACGCTCATAAATCGAAATATTCGCTCACAAGAAACAATTCAATGCAGTAAAGAAGGTAGATAATGAAAGAAATGAAATCGGAGGCAATAAAAAAGTGAGAAAAGATCATGGGTTAAAATGATCCTTTCTCATAGTCTAGGAAATTATAAAATTAAAACCCTGTGGATACTTATTGGCAGGAACAGCCACGTCCAGCTCCGACGGACAGGACGTCCTAGTGTCGATGACGCCACAGGATAAGGAAATCTTCTGAGAGTAACATCGCACGCAGAAAAAGTGATTTTCTTTTTCAAGGACGTGGCGTTTTCATCGCCCAGCGCCCAGCGACTAGCGCAACTTCCCTCACCTCCGTACGATAACAGTTCGACATAGTCGAACATCCTTAAACTGTAAGATTAAAGGAAGGCCGACTAAAATCGGGTTTTGCGCCCAACGTCGGCATACCCCTATGAAGGGGCATGTTTCCTTTATCTCCTGCGGGGACTGTTCAATTAAGACCGCCACTTTGCGTGGCAACATTGAACCACCAGCGTTACGCTGGCGCAGTTCGTACGTCGCTAAACAGGCGCTTGCGCTTTTGTTCCTGATAATAATTAGTCTTGTCTCGTTACTACATCTACTTTTCCTGTTCCTGGATCAATGACAAGTCCATGAACTTTTACATGTGGAGGCAGAAGGGGATGATTACGTATAATAAGTACACTTTGTTTGATGGATTCTTCTACAGTCTCAAAGCCGTTAAACTCATCATGAAAATTGATACCTGCATGCTTTAAGCTTTCAATTGTTTCCGACTTAATCCCTTTGTCAGTCATTTTTTTGGTTAATTCGTCAGGGTTTACACGGGACATGCCACAATCATGATGACCGATAACGGTGACTTCCTGTGCTTGCAATTCATAAACTGCCACAAGAATACTTTTCATAATACTGTCAAAAGGCTTACGAATGATAGCTCCAGCATTTTTAAGCATTTTAACATCACCATTTTGAATGTTAAGTGCTTTAGGTAATAATTCCACTAAGCGGGATTCCATACAAGTAAAAACAACCATTCGTTTATTTGGAATACTGTTTGTCGTGTATTTTTCATATTTTTTATCTTCAACAAACCGTTTGTTGTATGCTAACATTTCGTCTAAATGCATTTCCACAACTCCTAAACAATGAATTCATATTTAAAATATAGCAGTTATTAAGTAGATTTCAAAACGTTTTAAAGTAATACCTTCCTAAGTTGTAAATGAAAATTTGTAACTGATTAGAAATTTTTTCTAAAAAATAGTTGACTAAAAATATTCTAAATAATATAATTGTTGAGAATCAAAGTGAAAAGGAGGTTACAAAAATGGAAAACAGAGTATTGAGAGTAAAAGCTAATTTAATAAGTATTGTGACCTTCAGAGGAACTGTCGTATAGTTTTCACGTTCTACATAACTTCTGTTATTAAAGGTCACATTTGTTCTGTGACCTTTTTGTAATGAATAGGGATGGGTATGTATTTTACCATTCTCAAATTTGCACTCGTCATAGACGTGTGCTTTTTTTATGCCTTAAATGGATGGATAAAAATGTAAAATCCTTAAAGTGAAGTTAGCTTAGAGAGAAAAAATCAAGAAATTAAGAAGGTGATTGTTGTGTTTGATGTATTTAAGAAATTGGATTGGTTTTTTAAACATTATTGGAAAAGATATACGTTTGCAATTGTTTCACTAATAATTGCTAGTGCAATTGCATTAATTCCGCCAAAGTTAGTAGGCTATGCAATTGATCATATACAATTTGAGACATTTACTATGCAGCTACTGATTACGCTGATTATTGGGTATTTATGTTTGATCATTATAAATTATATGATTTCGTACCTGTGGGATTATACCTTATTTGGAGGAGCTGTTATTTTAGAGCGATGGATCCGTACTCGATTGATGGATCATTTCTTGAAAATGACACCTACTTTTTTTGGGAAGAACAAAACAGGAGATTTAATGGCACGAAGTACGAATGATTTGAAAGCAATTGCCCAAACGGCTGGTTTTGGAATATTGACTTTAGTAGACTCGACAACATTTATGTTCATGCTTATTGCTGTTATGGGCTTTACAATTAGTTGGAAATTAACGTTAGCAGCCTTAATTCCATTGCCAATTATGGCGATTGTCATGAATAAATATGGTTCAGCAATACATGCTCGATTTACAAAAGCACAAGCTTCGTTTGGGAATATGAACAATGAAGTTTTGGAATCAATTCGAGGTGTTCGTGTTATTCGAGCGTTTGTTCAAGAACAACAAGATAGAAAAAGGTTTCAGAGGATGACAGAAGATGTGTATGAAAAAAATATAGCAGTTGCTAAAATAGATGCCTTGTTTGAGCCAACCATGAAAATACTTGTAGGACTTTCCTATACGATTGGATTAGGTTATGGTGCTTTATTGGTTTTTGAGAATCAATTAACGCTTGGTGATTTAGTTACGTTTAATGTTTATCTTGGTATGTTAATTTGGCCGATGTTTGCTGTAGGAGAGTTAATCAATGTCTTACAGCGAGGAAATGCATCACTTGATCGGGTGAACGAAACGATGAATTATGTAGCTGACGTTCAAAACCCTGAGAATCCTAAAAAGATTCCTTCGGTTGATACAATTGACTTTGATCAATTAACATTCTCATATCCAGGTACAGAGTCAAATCAATTAAGTGATATTTCCCTTCATGTGAAAAAAGGTCAAACAATTGGTGTGGTAGGGAAGACTGGCTCTGGTAAAACGACTCTATTTAAATTAATGCTTCGACAATATCCTGGTATTAATGGAAAAATAAAATTTTCGAATGAAGCATTGGAAAATATAAGCCTTGAACAAATTCGTTCGTGGATTGGATATGTTCCTCAGGATCAAATGATGTTTTCGAAGACGATTCGAGAGAATATTCAGTTCGGAAAAGACGATGCGACAGATAAAGAAATTTATCAGGTCATGGAGTTAGCTCATTTTCTTGAGGATATGAAACAGCTTCCGAATGACTTGGACACGCAAGTTGGTGAGAGTGGAGTAACGTTATCTGGTGGACAAAAACAACGTGTTGCTTTAGCACGTGCATTTATTAAAAATCCAGAAATATTGATATTGGATGACTCAATGTCAGCTGTTGATGGAAAGACAGAAGCAAAAATCATTGAGCATTTACGAAAAGAGCGTAAAAACAAAACGACGTTTATTGCTGCACATCGAATGTCAGCAGTTACACACGCTGATCACATTATCGTTTTGGAAAACGGAGTGATCGTTGAAGAAGGAACACATGAACAATTAATAAAAAGTGGTGGTTGGTATAAAGAACAATACGAACAACAACAACTGGGGGAATAATGGGAGGTGATCTCCTAATGAATTTGAGATCAACAGAAGAACGTCTATTAACGTATGTTCGGAATGTAAAAAGAGGTATCCTGTATGGTGTTCTCTGCTTGATCATTGCAACAGCGCTTGAACTAGCAGGACCAATTATTGCATCTTTACGAAAAGTACGTGATGAGAAAGCAATATTAAAAACCGGAGTCGAACTTACGACCTTGGTCAATGCTGGTCATATCATTATAATGGAAAATGGTAAAATCGTAGAAGAAGGTACACATAAACAGTTAATGAGAAGCAATAATTGGTATAAAGAACAGTGTGAAAACAATTTAGGAAACAATAGGAGGTGATCTCCTAATGAAAAAGAGATCAACAGAAAGAAGACTTTTACAATATGCATGGCAGTTTAAAAGAGGGATTTTGTTTGGAATCCTCTGCTTGATAATAGCAACATCACTTGAACTAGCAGGACCGTTAATTGCGAAGACGGTAATTGATGAACATATTTTAGGCATTGAAGGAAATTGGCATGAGGTAGAAACGAATAATGATAAAGATACTGTACCCTATGGGGATCGCTACTATAAACGAGCAGATCGTTTATCAGAAACGGACACTTCATTAGGTATTCATACGCTTTTACAAATAGGAAGAGACTATTATTTTATAGAGGAAGATGTTCCATTAAATGGACATCGAACAGCAGATGGTGAGCAAATTACGATCGAAACGAGTGTAGGAAATGAAACATTTGAATCTGAAAAAATATCATTGACCGAAGTTTATGGATTCTTTAAGCCAGAACAAAGGCCAATTCTATTCTTACTAGGGCTTTATATGGTTTTGCTTGTCATAGCAGGGTTCTTCCAATTTTACCAAACCTTTACATTGCAGAAAGCATCAAATCAGATTGTAAAGAAAATGCGAAATGACATTTTTGCGCATACACAAAGGATCCCTATTAATTATTATGTGGATCAACCAGCTGGTAAAATTGTTGCACGTATTACAAACGATACAGAGGCAATTCGTGATTTATATGAACGGGTTCTATCAATTGTTGTTACAAGTATGATCTACATGGCAGGAATATTTGTTGTTTTATTTATTTTAGACGCAAAGCTTGCAACATGGTGCTTATTGCTTATACCATTAGTGATTCTATGGATGAGAGTTTATAAACACTTTGGTACCAAATACAATAAAGTTATTCGTTCAACGATTAGTGAAATCAACGGAAATATTAATGAAGCAATTCAAGGAATGCCGATCATACAGGCATTCCGGAGAGAGAAAAGAACGAAAGAAGACTTTGAGGTGTTAAATAATCGTCATTTTAACTTCCAACGTAAGCTTGTTAAGTTAAGTGCGTTAACTTCGTATAATTTGGTAACTGTATTTCGAAATATAGCTTTTGTAGCACTTATTTGGCATTTTGGTTCCTTTTCATTGGAACCAGGTAGTATTATTTCCATTGGTATGCTTTACGCCATTGTTGACTGTTTAACAAGACTTTTTGAACCAGTAAACGACATCGTAAATCAACTTCCACTTATTGAACAAGCAAGGGTGGCAGGAGGTAGAGTCTTTGAACTGATGGATCGTGATGGAGAAAATGTCGAGAACGCACCTGTAAATCGATATCGAGGGAATATAATATTCGACCATGTGTCATTTGCATATGATGATGAATACGTTTTAAAAGATATTTCTTTAGAGGTGAAATCAGGTCAAACCGTTGCATTTGTTGGGCATACGGGCTCGGGAAAAAGCTCTATTATGAATTTACTTTTTCGTTTTTATGATCCACAAAAAGGGAAGATAACCATTGATGGTCATGATACAGAAGAATGGTCTAGGCAACAAGTAAGAAGTCATATGGGGATTGTTTTACAAGATCCGTTCCTTTTCTCGGGTACGATTGTTTCTAATGTAACAATGAACGATCCGGCTATTTCTCGAGAAACAGCAATAAAAGCACTTCAAACTGTAGGCGCAGACCGTTTTATTGAGAAGATGCCAAAGAAATATGATGAAAAAGTTACAGAGGGTGGAAGTACTTTTTCATTAGGAGAACGTCAATTAATATCTTTTGCTCGTGCGTTGGCCTTTGATCCGGCCATCCTTATTCTTGATGAAGCTACGGCAAATATTGATACGGAAACTGAAAGTATCATTCAGCAGGCTTTAGAGGTATTAAAGCAAGGAAGGACTACATTAGTTATTGCACACCGCCTATCAACTATTCAGCAAGCAGATACGATTTTTGTCTTAGAACATGGTAAAATAATAGAAGAAGGAAATCATGATAAATTAATTGCTGAACAAGGTTCGTATTTTCAAATGTATCAAATGCAACAAGGAAGTTCAAAGCGAACAGCAGTATAACAATAAGCTACCAATGTGGGGTGGGTTATGGATAATGACGAACAGAAAAAAGACGTAATTGACGACGATCTTTATGAGGAGTTCGAAGAGGAAGAACTGTATGAATTAGTTCAAGCAGAGAAAGAAAAGGCATTAAAAAAAGCTGCAATGGACAAAGAAACTAATAGACCAAAACGTCCGTTTCCCAAATGGACGTTTTGGCTCATTGCTATTGCGATGTTTATCAATGTAATAGCTATCTTACCTCAAACTTTTTCTATACCAGCAATAAATTTCTTAATTACATCTGCAAAACTTTCAACTCAAGATGACATTAAAACGTATAAGAAAGCTGTAGTAGTAGTGGAAACGGGAGAGAGTAAGGGAACAGGGTTTTCGATTTCAAGTGATGGAACGATTATTACAAATTATCATGTTGTAGATGATAATGAAACAGTTACTATAGCTTTTCCCGATGATGGTCTCTATACGGCAACCGTATCGGAAACTTATCCAGACGTTGATTTAGCTGTTTTAGAAGTAGAAGATGGATCTGATTTGCCTTCTTTGGAGCTGGCAGAGGAAACAACTTTTGTGGAGGATGAGGAGATATATTTTATAGGGAATCCATTAGCATTTAACGGTATAGCAAATGAAGGGACGATCATTGAATATACGCAATTAAAGAGTTGGGACGAACCGGTACTCATGCTAAAAGCACCAGTCTATCGTGGAAATAGTGGTAGTCCGATTATTAATCAAAATGGAGAAGTAATTGGCGTCGTGTTTGCAACATTAAACGATGACACGAACGGTAAAGTAGGGCTGTTTATCCCAATCGATTATTTACATCTTAGATATCCATCATAGTATTATTTAGAAGAGAATGATTTCTCTTCTTTTTTTTGAGTTACTGTTTTTTAAACAAATTGTAATTAAAATGAGATGTGTGTTGACAAGCATTGCGTTATAGTTAATATATATGTATTAAAAATGATTAAATAGATGGTGATTATCATCGTGAAATATATAAAGTATATTTTTATGACGCCCTTAAATATATATGGGGTAACGAAAATTATTAAAGACTGGGGTGTACAATAAATAAATGGGAACTATAAGCAATGCAATAAAAGACATCCCGTTAGAAGAAATGGTTACAATAGCTCAAAGAGGAGACGAGTCTGTTCAAAATTATCTTTTACATAAATATCAGCCATTTATTGCAAAATGTGTCTCTGAAGTTTGCAAACGTTACATTGATCCAAAAAGGGATGATGAATTCAGTATAGGGCTTTCTGCTTTTAACGAATCAATTAAGACTTATTCTGCAGATCGTGGGACTTCTTTTTTAACTTTTGCTACACTTGTAATAAAGCGTAAAGTAATTGATTATATACGTTATATTAAAAAAGGCCCTGTTTCCGTTTCTCTTGATGAAACGTATGACGAGGAGCAGATGGAGAATCCGCTAGAACTTGCGGTTGTAAAAGATAAATATAATCAAGAACAAGATGACTGGTACCGTAAGCAAGAGATTCTAGACTTTAGTGAAAAGCTATCTTACTATAAATTAACACTGACTGAGTTGACAAAGGTTTCACCAAAACATAGGGATTCTCGTGATACGGCAGTAGGTATTGCTCGAATATTAATTTATGATGAACGACTTCATGTATATGTAAAAGAAAAGAAAAAGCTTCCTATCAAGGAACTTTCAAAAAAAGTTGACGTGAGTAAAAAAACGTTAGAAAGAAATAGAAAGTTTATTCTTGCCATGTTTATTGTGCTTAGTGAAGATTATGTGTACTTAAAAGACTATTTGAAGGGGGTGGGATGTTGAGCAAAGGTATTGTAATGGAGCATCATCGAAAATATACGGTTGTAATGACGAAGGATGGTTTATTTCAAAGAGCATACCCTATTAATAACAGTGATATTGGTGCTGAAGTTGAATTTAAACCTCTTACAAACAAAAAACGAATAGCTATTTCTTCCATTTTACAAGAGCGTAAAATGAGTTTGCGAATAGTTTCTTTAGCCTGTGTTTTCGCACTTTTGATGATTCCATTATTGATGATAGTTAATCAGGATAAAACATATGCATATGTCGATATTGATATCAATCCGAGTGTAGAGTTAGAAATTGATAATGAACTACGTGTATCGTCACTTGTTCCTCTTAATGAAGACGCTTCAAAAATTGCTAAGGAATTAGAGCATATAAAAGGGAAAAAAATTGCTACAGCAATTGAACTTGTTATACAACAAGCAGAGAAAAGTGGTCTTTCCAATATTGATAAAAATGTATTAGTTGGAATTAATTATGTAAAAGGTGATGATACATCTCTTCTTGAAATTATAGACGGTTATTTTTCTGAAGATCCTAATTATGAATGGCAAGTTGTTACGATGCAAATTCCAAGCGAAATGAGAGACACAGCAAGAGAAATGAAGCAGTCGATGAATCAAGTCCTAGCTAAATCAATTGATGAGGACAAACAATCAACTAATATTGATGATTCTGTATCAAATGATGAAATAGAAATTATACAATCTTTTTATAATGATAAAAATGAAGAGAATCTTGTTATTGATGAAAATATAAAAGATGAAGATGAAAAGAATGAGTCATCTTCTGATGAAAGTAAGAAAGATGTCGATGAAGTTACAATCTCTCCAACCGATAAGGATAAACATCCTAGTGAATCACAAGGGAAGAAAAGTGAGAAACAATTGAAAGGAAAGAAAAACGAGAATAAGTTAAACGGCATCAATAAACAAAAATCGAATCAAAATCAACTAGGTAAACAAAAGTCCAAAAAAGAAGAATTCAAGCATAATAAAGAAAAAGAAAATGGCAAGAAGGGTAAAAGAGAGCAAAAAGGAAATAACAAAGGAAAAGAACATAAAAAAGAAAAAGATGACAATAAGCACAACAAGAAAAATAAACATAAGCATAAGTATGAATGGAAAAATCGTGGGAATTAAAGAGGAATGCACAATCGGTGCATTCCTCTTTTTGCAGTAAAGGCTTTAGTTGTTGTGTTGGTCACTGTTGCTTTTGTTTACACTTCCATAATAGCTGCGGGTGTGTATTTCATTGCATGGTCTATATAATACAAAAGATTATCATGTGACGATAAAACCTTTTGCTCATCCAAGGAATAGTGATAGGCATGTAAAAATTGTTGTATTTTTTTTGACAACAAATCATCATTTGTCCGAACCATTAGTACTAGTAAGTCGTCCCACTGTCCCCATAACGTATAATACAAAGCTTTGTCATAATCTGGAATATCCATTAATTCCCCTCCTTATAATTCAAGGGTCAATTATAGTCTCCCCGTAATATATATATATTTTCTTAAACAAAATTGGTGTAGTTTCCAAAATAAGGTTTGTAACAAAATAAAAGCATAAACAAAAGGACGTGATACATACTAAAAACAAACGAATAAGGGAGGTTTAAAGGATAAATGAAATGGAAAATAATGAGCTTCGTTACTTTGCTGTTTTTTGCTTTGGCAGCTTGTCAAGCTGATGAGCAAGGACAAGGTTACGACAATGACAATAATAATATCGATCAAACAAGATATGGAAACAACGAAGGAATTGGTGACGATACTGGTGACGGAATGAATAGAGATCGTAACTATACAATGGATCGTGATATCGAGGAACGCAACGGAAATAATTTCACGAATACACGAAATCAAGCCAATCAAAACAACAATAATAGGCAACAAAACGATCGTTATGACGTAGCTGAAGAAGCAGCTGACCAAATTTCGAATCAAATCGATGAAATCGAGCGTGCGTACGTACTCACTACGGATAATAATGCCTATGTTGCTGCTGGATTAAATAATAATGGTAATGCCCAAAATAATGGCAATGTAAAAAATAATAATAACAGTGGCGACGAGTTGACTGACGACGTAAAAAAAGAAATTGCAGATATCGTTAAATCAGTTGATAATGATGTTGAAAACGTATATGTTTCAACTAATCCGGACTTTATGGATTTAACGAACAACTATGTGAATGATATGAATAATGGTGAACCTATCGAAGGTTTCTTTGATCAAATGGGTAACATGATTGAACGTTTATTTCCACAAAATAGATAAAACAGCAGAACAGAGTATTTAAAACGAGTGCCTAAAGAAAATAGGCACTCGTTTTTATTTTTACTTTGATAAAAACATGAACATATGCTATAGTCAGACATATAATTCGTATTAAACAGAGTTGAAAACTATGAATTAAAATGGGGTTGAAAAATGGGACGTGAATTTATCGATATTTTTGAGGATTGGGCAAAGGAATATGATAACAGTGTAACTGGTCAAGATCCGCAATATGAAGCTGTTTTTGCGAATTATGATATCATATTAGATGAGGTCACCAACGCATCATGCGGTAATGTACTTGAATTTGGAGTTGGCACAGGAAACCTAACCGAAAAGCTATTGCAAGCTGGGTATCAAGTATATGGGATTGAACCGTCACAGGCTATGCGTGAAATCGTAAATGAAAAATTACCAAATCTACTAGTTGAAGATGGCGATTTCCTTTCATTTCGGAAGCCGAAGTTTCAAACAGATACCATTGTAAGCACCTATGCTTTCCATCATCTAACCGATATAGAAAAAGAAGTGGCAGTAGCTCAATTTGCTGAAATACTTCCAATAAACGGTAAGGTAGTTTTTGCGGATACGATGTTTGAATCAGAACAAGTTAGAGATAAGATAATAATGGATGCAACGGAAAATGGATTTTCGGATTTAGTAGAAGATCTGAATCGGGAATATTATCCAGTGACTGATTATATAAAAAAAATATTTGAAAAAAATAATTTTAATATTTCGTTTAAACAAATGAATGATTTTGTATGGCTTATCATAGCTAATAAAGAATAAGGAAATAGAGGAGAGATGTAGTAATGGTTAAAAAAATGAATGTAGAAAGCTTCAATTTGGATCATACGAAAGTTAAAGCACCTTATGTTCGATTAGTTGGGGTTACAGAAGGTGCTAATGGTGACAAAGTGTACAAATATGATATTCGTTTTAAACAACCAAATAAAGAGCATATGGAAATGGCAGGGTTACACTCCATTGAACACTTAATGGCAGAGAACATTCGAAATCATATGGATAATGTATTGGATATAGGTCCGATGGGATGTCAAACAGGATTTTATTTAGCTATCTTAAATAACGATAATTATGAAGAAGTATTAGAGACTCTAGAGAAAACTTTACATGATGTCATTGCTGCAAATGAGGTACCAGCATGTAATGAAGTGCAATGTGGATGGGCAGCCAACCACAGTTTAGAAGGTGCGAAAGAAATTGCGAGAGAAATGCTTGCTAAAAAAGATACATGGCATGAAGTTTTCTAAAACGTGAGGGGAAAAGAATGGCAATATACCACTCGGTGAAAGAACTAATAGGTCAAACACCTTTATTGGAATTGAATCATTTCCCAATGCCAGATGGAGTTCGTTTGTATGCGAAATTAGAGTGTTTTAATCCTGGAGGCAGTGTGAAAGACAGACTAGGTGTTGAACTAATTGAGGATGCATTACAAAATGGTACACTCCAACCTGGTGGGACAATCATTGAGCCAACCGCAGGAAATACTGGGATTGGATTAGCTCTTGCAGCTAAGGAAAATAATTTATCGGTAATATTTTGTGTTCCAGAGCACTTTAGTAAAGAGAAACAAATCATTATGCAAGCATTGGGTGCAAAAATAATTCACACGCCCCGAGAATCTGGTATGGTCGGTGCGATAGAAAAAACGAAGGAATTGGTGAACGAAATTCCAAATAGTTTTTCTCCGCAGCAATTTGCGAATCCTGCAAATCCTAGGACCTACTACAAAACAATGGCACCAGAAATTTGGAATGATTTAAATGGGAAAATTGATGTTTTTGTTGCGGGTGCAGGCTCTGGTGGAACATTTATGGGGTGTTCCAATTACTTTAAGGAAAAGAATCCTTCGATTAAAACAGTTATTGTGGAACCAGAAGGGTCCATTATAGCAGGTGGAGAACCTGGTCCACATCGCACGGAGGGAATTGGAATGGAGTTTTTACCAGACTATATGAACCGATCTTATCTAGATCAAATCTATACCGTGTCCGACGATGATGCATTCCAAATGGTTAAAAAGCTTGCGGAAAGGGAAGGTCTACTTGTCGGTAGTTCCTCTGGTTCCGCAATGGTTGCAGCTTTACAGGAAGCTCAAAAAGCCAAAGCTGGTACGAACATTGTAACAATTTTTCCAGACGGCAGTGATCGATATTTAAGTAAAAATATATACCCAACAGTCGAATAGGGTAAGTAAGCATGAGGTGAAAATATGAGAGCAAAAACGAAAATGATACACGGTGGTATTACTGGTGATGAACAAACTGGTGCGGTTTCTGTACCTATTTATCAAGTGAGTACGTATAAACAAGATAGTGTAGGAAATCACCGTGGCTTTGAATATTCTAGAACAGGTAATCCGACTAGGCATGCATTAGAGTCAGTTATCGCTAATTTAGAAAATGGAACAGCAGGATTTGCTTTTGGTTCAGGAATGGCTGCCATCACAACTGTTATGATGCTACTTGATTCTGGTGATCATGTTGTGATGACAGATGATGTATATGGTGGTTCTTATCGACTGATGACTAAGGTTCTAAACCGCTTTGAATTAGACCATTCATTCGTAGATTCTAGTAATCCAGAAGAAGTGGAAGCTTCCATAACAGATAAAACAAAAGCACTATATATTGAAACGCCGACAAATCCGTTGTTGAAGATAACAGATTTAGAAAAGATGAGTCAGATTGCAAAGAAGCATAATTTATTGTTGATTGTCGATAATACATTCGCAACACCTTATTGGCAACAACCTTTAGATTTAGGTGCAGATATTGTCTTACACAGTGCTACTAAATACATTGGTGGGCATAGTGATGTTGTAGCTGGATTAGTAGTGGTGAATTCCGATGAACTAGCGGAAAAAATTCACTTTATCCAAAACTCTGTTGGAGCAGTATTAGGACCACAGGATTCATGGTTACTAATGCGAGGCATTAAAACACTAGCTTTACGAATGGAAGCTATTGAAGCAAATACGAAAAAGATAGTTGAGTTCTTGCAAAGTCATGAAGGGGTATCTACTATTTATTATCCTGGATTAGAAGACCATAAAGGACATAAAGTTGCAGAGAAGCAAACCTCTGGACATGGTGGCATGATTTCCTTTGATGTTGGTAGCGGAGAACGAGCTGAAAAAGTGTTAGAAAGTGTGAAGTATTTTACACTAGCAGAAAGTCTTGGTGCAGTGGAAAGTTTAATCTCATTACCAGCTAAGATGACCCATGCATCGATTCCAGCAGAGCGAAGAGCAGAGCTTGGAATTACAGATGGACTTATTCGTGTATCGGTTGGTATAGAAGATAGTGAAGATTTAATGGAAGATTTGATGCAAGCTTTGAAATAGAAAATGGGCAGCCTGAATAGGTTGCCTGTTTTTTTTGTAGTCTAGGAAATTATAAAATTTAATACCTGTGGATACTTCTTGGCAAGAACAGCCACGTCCAGCTCCGACGGACAGGACGTCCTAGTGTCGATGATGCCACAGGATGTGGCGTTTTCATCGACCAGCGCCCAGCGACTAGCGCAACTTCCCTCACCTCCGTACGATAACAGTTCGACATAGTCGAACATCCTAAATTCCTTCGGTCGCCGTGTTTCCTTTATCTCCTGCGGGGACTGTTCAATTAAAACCGCCACTTTGCGTGGCAACATTGAACCACCAGCGTTACGCTGGCGCAGTTCGTACGTCGCTAAACGGGCGCTTGCGCTTTTGTTCTGATGGATGTGAGTATGGGAACATCGGCCACTAGTGAGTAAACAGCGAACACAAATAGGAAAACTCCGAACACAACCCAATCACGATGATAGTTTCCTTATTCTAATTTGTGCTAAAATATAAAATATACTATCCCAAAGGAGTGTACGATATGAGTGAAAAGGCATTGCAATATTTAACTGACAATCGAGAAAGACTATTACAAAAACTATATAATTTTTTGGCTATCCCAAGTGTGAGCACAGATAGTGTACATAATAAAGACATTAAGGAAGCTGCAACTTTTTTACAATCGTATTTAGAAGAAATTGGTTTTGAAAATGCAAAACTAATGGAGACAGGCAAGCATCCTTTAGTCTATGCAGAATATAATGAGGCTGGGCCAGATGCACCGACTGTTTTATTTTATGGCCATTATGATGTACAACCAGTAGATCCGATTGAATTATGGGAGAGTGAACCTTTTAAGCCCGAAGTTCGTGACGGACGTTTGTATGCTCGTGGTTCGAGTGATGATAAGGGACAAGTATTTATGCACTTAGCTGTATTCGAGGCTATTATGAAGACAGAAGGCAAATTGCCACTTAATGTGAAAGTTTGTTTAGAAGGTGAAGAAGAAATAGGTAGTGAAAACTTATATGATATGCTTCATGAGAAAAAAGAGTTATTTCATGCCGATTTTGCGGTAATTTCTGACTCTGGAATGGTTGCGAAAAACCAGCCAACGATTTTATACGGGCTGAAAGGATTTACAGGTATTGAAATTACGGTAAATGGTCCAGATCATGACTTACACTCTGGAATGTATGGTGGTGCTGTTCGTAATCCGATTATGGCATTAACACAAATATTAGCTTCGATGAAAAATACGGATGAGGTAGTTACAGTTGATGGTTTCTATGATGGAGTTGAACCATTATCAGAGGATGAACGTACATTAATCAAAGATGTTCCAGGTGAGGACTATAAGGAAGCGGCAGGTATTTCGGAGACAGCTTCTGAAAAAGGCTATACGCCAAAAGAGCATACAATGGCTCGTCCAACTTTTGAAATTAACGGTGTATATGGTGGCTATCAAGGTGAAGGTACGAAAACAATTATTCCTTCATCAGCGACTGCCAAAATTACGTGTCGTTTAGTGCCTGGTCAGGATCCACAAAAGATTCAAGGTTTACTGGAAGACCATGTAAAAAAAGTCGCGCCAGCAGGTGTTACTGTAGAAGTGAAAAAAGAAAAGCTATCAGCAAAAGCATATAAAGTAGAACCAAATCATCCATTAATTCAAAAAGCTGCTGAAAGCTACACGAAAGCCTTCGATAAGGAGACGGTTTATGTTCGAATGGGTGGATCCATTCCGGTAGTAGAGTGGATTGAAGATATTTATAATATCCCAATTGTATTGTTAGGGTTTGGGACACCAGATGATCGCCTACACTCTCCAAATGAAAGCTTTCCTTTGGACAGCTATGATAAAGGAATGGAGACATTAGTTTACTATTGGAATTCAATTAACGAATAAATCGAGCAGGGGAAGAGCGAAATGACTATACCCAGGTATTTGAAGCTTTTGGATTTATAGTAAAAAGACGATATTCCTATCAAATTTTAATGATCATTTATGAATGATAGTGGGCGGAGGACGAAGAGTGAAGCTTTCCAACCAAAAAAGCTATGTGCGATTCTGGCTTGCTTCAACAGTTTCTAGCTTTGGCACTTATATTACAACACTTGCTCTTCAAGTACTAGTAGTGGTTAACTTGCAGGGAAGTACAGTTGATGTAGGCTGGATTAATTCTTCAAGGTGGCTACCATACGTGATACTTGGACTGGTGGCAGGTGTATTTATCGATCGTTTCAATCGACAAACAGTACTGGTTCTTACTGATATTGGACGTGGTGTTCTACTTTCCGTAATTTGTTTTCTAGTAGTACTAGATAAAATTAGTATTAGTAGTTTAATGATTATTATGGTACTTTTTGGGGCGATGTCTCTATTTAATGATGCTGCAAGCCAGTCATTTGTACCTCAATTAGTTCCAAGAGGACTGCTAATGCGTGCATATGCGCGACTAGAACAAAGTGCAGCTGTCTCCGAAACTAGTGGACCAACAGTCGCTGGTCTATTAATTTCTTGGATAAGTGCACCATACTCCATCTTAGTCAATGGTATACTTTATGTGTATTCGGGACTGGTCATGGCAACTATTAAACATGATCCTTTACAAGTGCAAACGTCAGAAAAAAGAATGGGTAAACAAATAAAAGAAGGATTGAACTGGGTATATAGTCATCGCTATCTTCGTACATTGGCTTTCAATACACATATTTGGTTCTTCTTCCATAGTATGCTTGGCACGGTACTCGTTACCTTTGCTCTCACTGAATTAGGATTTAATGCATCAACACTAGGGTTGGTGCTTTCAGCAGCGGGTATAGGAGCCGTATTGGGTTCCACTATTTCTACTCGAGTAGGTGATCGCTGGGGAATTGGATCTGGCATGGCTTTTTCACGCATCCTTTATGGTCCAGCAGTTATACTAATGGTTTTAGCACCTTCATCTGAGCAAGAAGTTCTTTTAACGAGTACATTCATTTTAATTGGGCTTGGACAATTTTTTTACGGTTTTGCTTTAGGTATTGAGGGTCCTCTTGAAATGGGATATAGACAATCCATTACACCGGCTCGATTACATGGTCGAATGAATTCCACTATGCGGTCCATCAACCGCAGTATGGTCGTAATCGGAGCACCACTAGGTGGATTAATTGCGGAAATGTTCGGATTCAGGACATCACTTTGGATTACAGTTGCCGGATTGACATTTGTCGGAATCTGGTTCATTTTCTCGCCAATGCGTAATGCTCAAATTGAAGAAGATGAAACGGAATAAATTGTATAAATGAAATATCATCTACTAAAGACCCACTACTGAACTGGAAATGGGAATTGGACAGAGAAAGTATAGATGTTCCAACAAAAAGGCTATAAATTTATATATAGGGTATGACTATATATAAAAATGAGCGTACAAGGAGTAATGTTCATGAAATTAGTAGTAATTACAGGTGAATCGAAAGGGCTTGGGGAATCAGTAGCGCGATTGTTTTTAGATTCAGATGTACATGTCATTGGAATTTCTCGCAATGGAAACAATCAATTACATGATCATGCTAAGGAGAATAATGTTACGTACCAGCATCATGCTTGTGATCTAGGGGATTTAAATGCAATTGATAATACGTTAAACAAGATCATGCGATACATATCTGAAAATGAACCATCAACCGTCTATCTTGTTAATAATGCAGCTGTTATTGATCCAATCGATCATGCAATGAATGTTGATAGTAATGCTTTAGCTAATCACGTTCAAGTTAATACCATTGCACCGATGGTAATTATGAATTCATTATTAAAAATTGCCACGGAGGTAAAAACGACATTCATTGGAGTTAATGTCACTTCTGGGGCAGCGGAACGGCCAATTTATGGCTGGAGTGCGTATTGTAGCACAAAAGCAAGTATAAATATGTATACAAAGACAGTTGCTCTAGAACAAGAAGATCTTCATACAGAGCATAAAGTTATTGCTTTTAGTCCAGGCATTATGGATACTAATATGCAAGAAAAAATCCGCACAAGTTCTCGAGAAGCTTTTGCTGACATAGATACATTTAAGAATTATAAGGAACAAAACCTATTACGGGATGTCAATTCTGTCGGAAATGTTCTTTTTGATATTTTATGGGATGAAGCAGGTATCATTAACGGAAAAATATATAATGTGAAGGATTATTTTTAGAAGGAATGATAAATTATCGAAAATCTGCCTAAGAGTAGGCAGATTTTCTTTATTAGAATTGGAGGGTTAATGTTTGATCTTGTTAATAAACTCCTCCGCCAAAAGCTCCTGCACCTACAATGATTAACAGGATAAACAAAACAACGATTAAAGCGAAGCCGCCACCGTATCCACCACCAGCATAGCCCATTGAATTCACCTCCAATTAATATTGTCTATTTTTGAAATGAGGTTGGATTACCACCAACCACCGCCATATCCACCGGCACCGTATCCACCGCCATAGCTATCATATCCACCACCATAGCCACCTGTGAAACCACTAGCACCTACGATGACTAAAAGAATGAATAAAACAACAATAAACGCAAAACCGAAACCAGTTCCTTTTTCTACTCCTTTACTCATACATTCCCACCTCCTCCATATTAATGTATGTATTTCTTATAAACATGACAGGGCGAATGTACCTGTTTATTACATCTACGTATGAGGCTGAGACAAAAGTATTAGTCAAAGAAAAATCCTAACTATGAATCAATTCTCAAATAGAATTCGAATTAGTTAGGATTTTCTTTTGGGAGTGGTTTCGTATAATCTGTTGCTAATTATATATAGACTGTGCATTAACTTAAAATGAAAAACGCGGTGAAATCAGAAATTAAATTTACTGCACCAAATCTCGCGTGAGCCTCCTCGAACTCCGTTCTGCGGGGTCTCACCGATGCCTTTCCTCCCGCCGGAGTCTAAGTGTATTTCTTCCGCTAGTTTAGTGTGAAATCTCTTTTTATTTCTTCACTCTCCCAATGTTTATTACATATGAATTGCATTCGATATTTTGGTTACAGTGATTGGAGCGAAGGGCAGTCGACTCCTGCGGGAATAGCACGTGTCCGAAGATCCCGCAGATGCGCTTGCGTCTTCTAGTTATGCTCCGAAGTATACTTCCTCAGCGCAAGGGAACGAAGAAGCATATTCAAGTAGTACCCTAGCTGAGGCCGTGCCCGCGGAAAGCAACTGCCCGCAGCGGAAAACACGTTGCAGTTAGACTGAGCATTTTGCATCAACTTCTCGGTTGAAAAAGTAACATTTTAAATCTTCCTATCGTGTAATTGCTCGTCTTTAGAGTAGAAAGTTTTAGTTATGTCCCAGTATCATTAAATCAATTTTTGATGGTCTCGATTAGCAATTTTTTTATGCAGCAAGTAATGTATGATTGCTGAATAAATAATAAGTGAGATGAATAAAAGAATAAACGTAGGTATTAAACCACTAATGAAGTCCAAATTCCAAATGAACAATACTAGGATTCCTAATGGTACAAATTCATACAGTAAAGCAAGTAAACCTATCAATCGCGCTTTAAAAACTTCTTGTTCATCTGACCAGTTTAGCTTCGGTTGGGAAAAATCTAAGTATGTTCCCATTAAGCTAGTAAACCAGCTTGCGATAAGGATCAAGATTAGCCAGAAGAAGAAAAGCACGAGCTCTATTTTTAAAATAACGATCAGCAATATGCCAACTAATAGGACGGAAACTAGATTAATGATCGATGCAGTCGCGATTTTACTTAGAAAGAACAATTTTGTTTCGAACGGTAAAAACAAATTCGTGTGCCAATTTTTCCCCTCCCTTGATAGAGAAGAAATCCCTGTTGCATTTGCAGATAGAATAAATAAGGTTGCCGCGAAAATAATTAACAGACTATGCTTATCACTAAACATTTGGAGTGCCCCTGACAATGAGACAGAATTTGTGTCCATTAACAAAATGATAAAAAGGAAAACAGGACCAAATAGACTCTGAATGACACATTGAATAAAGAAAGTAGGTGTTCGAAAAATGATACGTAATTCCTTTTGAATATAAGTAACCCACACAGCACGTTTTCTGATACGACGAAATACTTTCTCAGACGAAATATTTTTTTTGTTACTAATATTAATTCCCAGAACTCCTTTTAAATAGAAACGTTGTCCAAACCATATAAAGAGAAGTATAGATATGATGCTGCTGATTATTATTAGTAAGAAGTTTAATAATCCTCCCCATCCGCCGGCAGTCAATGCCTTTGTACCAAATAATGCAGGAGGATAGAATTGCGTGATCATGTGGAGTAGCCCATCTTGTTCTTGGATGAAGTACGCCAAATTCTCCAACATGGATTCCTGGTCAGTATTTAAACGTAAGACAACATTGACAATAATGATTAAACTTAATACAAATATTCCAGCTAAAACCTTGGATCTATCTTTATTTTTAGCTATATTAACAAACCGCATCAGAAACATGATGATAACAGCTGCAATTGTAAATGGAATAAGTGGTAATAATAAAAAGATCACTAATCCGTAAACATATTCTAAAATCGAAGTGTGATGCAGACTACTGAAGCTAAAATACACAGGTAAAAATAGAGCAGCCGTTGTTGCGTATAAATATAAAAACGGTACTGCTGCCTTCCCAAATAATATGTGATAAGGCTGTAATGGAAAAGGTATAAATGATTCGATATCTTCAGCAAAATAGAATGCACTAATAATTGTTACACAACTTATAATAAAAAGTAGAACAGAAAGAATAAGGAAAAGCATGCCTAAAATAATTGAGCTTTGTCCTACTGGATCTAATATTTCAAATAAGGAGCTAACTAAATTATTCAACGCATTTAAATAAACAAATAAGAACGGGAAAAGAAATAAACCTGCGATAATAAATAGGACCATTTGGGAGTTGGATTTCCCAGCTTTGGAAAAATGCATCTTTAACATGGTTCTTACTACGAGCAACGATTTATTCATCATTTGTCAACTCCAAAAAAACTTGCTCCAATGATTGATCGGATTGATATGTTTGCCGCATTTCTTCTAAAGTTCCATAAAAAAGAAGTTGGCCTTTATTGATGATTGCAACCTCATCGCATAATTGTTCAACAACTTCTAAGCCATGACTGGAAAAGAAAACCGTATTTCCCTTGTTTGCATGGTCCCGCATCATTTCTTTTAACAAATAGGCAGATTTAGGATCTAAACCAGTTAATGGCTCGTCTAATATCCAAATATCTGGATCATGTAGCAAAACTCCAGTAACAATGATCTTTTGTCTCATTCCATGTGAATATGTTTGTATGTAGTCTCCTAAGGCATGGTCAATATTGAATTTCTTTGTTAGGGTTGCAATCCGTTCTTTTCGAACCTCGACAGGGATATCAAAAATATCACCAACAAAATTTAAATATTCCATTCCTTTAAGTCGTAAAAACATATCTGGTTGGTCAGGAACATAACCAAAGATTTTTTTTGCTTCGATTGGATTCGTTTCAATATTATGGCCATTCAGTGTTATTGAGCCGTCATCAATTGGCAATATCCCAGTTATCATTTTTATAGTGGTTGATTTCCCAGCTCCATTAGGTCCAAGAAAACCCACGATTTTTCCGTCGGGGATGGTTAAATTTAATGTATCAATCGCCTTTTTTTTACCTGCAAAGTCTTTCGTCACATTATTTAAAATTATCATCTGGTACCCTCATTTCTTTATGTTTAATGTTGATTAGGAGGTTGCTACTGAAAGAAGTTTCATTATATGATAAACTTGATGAATGTAAAATAACCTATAAAAATATTTTAACATAGAGACAGCGCTGTTAAGGAATAGAAAGGAAGTTTATAAAATTATGATTACACGTAAAAGTAAGCGAGAAGTTGAACAAATGCAAAAAGCTGGTGATCTACTTGTAGAGATTCATAAGCAAATTGCTAAAATGATTAAACCAGGTATCACAACTTTAGAGATTGATACGTTTGTTGAAAAATTCTTGGATGAGCACGGAGCTACTGGAGAGCAAAAAGGATACAATGGCTATCCATATGTAACGTGTGCATCCATAAACGATGAAATTTGTCACGGTTTCCCACGAGATGAAAAATTAAAAGATGGAGATATCGTTACGATCGATATGGTTGTTAATTTAAATGGTGGTTTAGCAGACTCTGCTTGGACTTATGCCGTAGGAAATGTTGATGAAAAAGGTAAGCGTCTCATGGAAGTGACCAAAACCTCTTTATATAAAGGATTAGAGCAAGCGAAAGCAGGAAATCGAATTGGGGATATCGGGCATGCTATTCAATCTTATGCTGAAACAGAAGGTTTTTCGGTAGTACGTGATTTCACTGGTCATGGGATTGGACCAACGATTCATGAGGATCCACATATTCCACACTTTGGTTTACCGAATAAAGGTCTTCGATTAAAAGAAGGTATGGTTATAACTATTGAACCAATGATTAATGAAGGAAGCTGGAAAAGCCAGATGGATAGTAATAATTGGACAGCTAGAACGATTGATAACGGACGTTCAGCTCAATATGAGCATACGATTGTCATTACGAAAGATGAACCAATAATCATTACTGATCAGGATAAGTAATATGATTGGAGGAGTTCGAGATGCGGGTTGTATCCCTTTGTCCGAGTAATACGGAAATTTTAGCTTATTTAGGAAAAACAGAGCTGTTAATTGGTGTAGATAATTATTCTGATTGGCCAGAAACGATCCACCGCTTACCAAAGGTTGGACCAGATCTTTCCATTGATATGGATAAAGTCGCGGACCTGCAACCTGATCTCGTACTCGCTTCCTTAAGTGTACCCGGAATGGAGAAAAATATTGATGCACTAGAAGATAGAAAACTCCCTTATATTATTCTCGATCCTAATTCATTAGATGAAATTGCAGAAGATATTCGAAAAGTTGGTAGTGCGATAGATTTCCCTGAACTTGGAGAAGAAAAGGCTAATGAGTTTATGGCGGAAATAGATAGCTTCCGAGATAAGTCTAAGTCCGTCAATTCTGATCTAACTTTGTATTGGGAATGGTGGCCCAAACCAATTTTTACTCCTGGGGGATTGAATTGGCTAACTGAGATTAGTTATCTAGCTGGTGGTCGTAATATATTCGCTGATCATGATGTAGCTAGTTATCAAACGGATTGGAACGATGTGAAAAGTAGAAATCCTGACCATATTTGCATGGTTTGGGTTGGTGTGAAGGAAGAAAAGATGAACCCGGAATTACTCAAGAAACGTCCTGGCTGGAATGAGATGACCGCCATACAAAAGAATAACATTCATATTCTTGAAGAATCATTGTATTGCCGGCCCTCACCTCGATTGCTGGAGGGCTTAAAAAAACTAATCCGTGTATTGGGTTGATGGCCACCCCCCTAAATGAAAGCCCGATATTAAAGAGAGTCTCCTAGCACTATTAGGAGGCTCTTTTTTGAAGAACAGACGAATTTTCTATGAAGTAGTTTTATGAGTGAATTGTTGGTTGTGAGCGAACTTTTCATTTTATGAGAGATAACAAGAGAGAAGTCCTTCCTTAATGCAAAGTATGGCATCTATTACTAACGATAATAACGTATCCTCTATTTTTGAAAAATAAAGGGTCAAATTCTTTTTCAGTTTCGAAAAATCAGTTATAATTATTAGAACATTTTCAATCAATTTAAAGGGGAAGCTGCGATGGAGAAAATTGATACGGAAAAACACCAAACATCACAATCTATGCTAATGATTAAACGAGGATTTACTGTCGGTTTTCCGATCATGCTTGGTTATTTACCGATAGCAGTTACATATGGTGTATTAGCAAAACAGGCTGGTATGACATTAACGGAATTAACATTAATGAGTGTAATGGTTTTTGCAGGAGCGAGCCAATTTATGGGGGCAAATATGATTGCTGTTGGTGCAGGGGCGCTGGAGATTATTATTGCTACTTTCGTCCTCAATTTCCGCCATTTTGTTATGAGTCTTTCCTTTATGAATCGACTTAGAGGAATAGGATTGAATTGGAAAGCACCTCTTTCATTAGGATTAACGGATGAGACCTTTGCAGTATCTTCCTTACATACGAAAGAAGCAAAAATGGATAAGGGGCCATTATTTTATACCGCATTAATTTTAACAGCATATGCTTCCTGGGTCGTTGGTTCTTTTTTAGGAGGAGTACTTGGGGATGTTATACCTGAAACATTAAGTCAAAGTATGGGAATTGCATTATATGCTATGTTCATTGGTTTATTAATCCCATCGGTAAAAAAAGAATTACGGGTAGGATTAATTGCGCTTATTGCCATGTTAATCAATTTTATTTGTGTGCAATTCATGAGTGCTGGTTGGGCAATCGTAATAGGCACGGTCGTCGGTGGATTTAGTGGAATATTTTTATTGAAGGAGGAAGATGAAAATTGATTCTACTCATCATTATTGGTATGTCCCTTGTTACGATGTTGCCAAGGCTACTTCCTGCGTTCATTGTCGATAAATTACAATTTCGTGATTGGGTAAATCGATGGTTGAATGCAATTCCTTATGCTGCATTAGGAGCACTAATATTTCCAGGAATATTAACTGTAAAAGAAGATGAACCACATATTGGCCTAATTGGTGGTTTAGTTGCAATCGGATTAGCATATATCGGATTAAATGTTATTTTAGTAGTTACGTGTGCAATCGCTACTGTTTTCCTACTTACTGCCGTGATATAGTAGAATAGGAGGGGGAGTTTCATGGCCAGACACTTTACTGGAAAATGGAGGAGAACCAATTGTTCACAATTCGAAAGGGTAATTTGGGAGACGCAGATCAAATAGCTAATGTACATGTTAGTAGTTGGAAAAGTACATATAAAGAATTACTAGATGAAAAAGACTTATCCAATATTACGTATGAAAATCGAAAAACATTATGGGAAACCATATTAAAAATACAGAAGCAGGGCCAATGTACCTATATCATTCAACGAAATCAAGATGATAAGATTGTAGGTTTTGTATCTGGAGGACCCGAAAGAACAAAGAATTTTAATCATTTTGATGGAGAAATCCATACCATTTATTTGTTAGAAGAGTATCAAAAACAGGGATTAGGAGCAAGGCTGCTAAAAGTATTTGCCGAACAAATGAAAACACTTGGATATCAATCTATCCTCGTGTGGGTAATTACGCAAAACCCATCAAGTAGGTTTTATGAGCGTTATGAAGCAAAGCCAATTGGTACCGAAAAAGTAACGATAGGGGAAGGAACTTATCAAGAAACGGCTTATGGCTGGCAGAGTATTGATGATTTATTACAACGATTAGATTAAAAAAGGGGGACGGATGTGTTGGCATCCGTCCCTGTTAGTAGTTTAAATCCAAATAAAATGTTTCTGGACCAGTTGGAGTTGAACTTCCACCCAGTGGCTCAATGCTTACTTTAATATGCTTCAGTTGATGAATATCTGGACCTTTATAGTAGATAGATGCAGACCCATCCCGAATTTGTAATAACTCTCCATACCAATCATCATTTTGATGGATGAACCATAGTTGATAATCTTGTGAAGATAATGGGTCTAAACCATCTACAAGAAGAACCATTTCATTTGTCACTTCGTTTAACCAAACATCACTTTGCACATTTTTATTTATAGTTGCAGGGATAATGTCTAAACGGTTTGTATCAGGTTTTTGCATGAATTTTTCCTCAGAGGTTGGATCATGTTGTACTGTAATGTAATTATTGGATTTCTTTACGCTAGCTTCATTCCCCTGTTGTATTTTGGGCAAACTGACCACTAACAGGAAGAGTACAGCAAGGCTAACCATAACAAAACTAATTTTCCTCGGAAATCTCACGCGCTTTTTACTTTGTAACTTAGAAATCGAATGATTAAGTCTCGTTTTTAGATCAGGAGATGGACTTTCGATTTGATCTGGTAATAAAAGTTGTTTCCAATGTTCCAACGATTGTTGACATTTTTCACAGGAAAACAAATGGTTTTCTATTTCTTGTGCTTGGTCATGAGAAAGTTTATTTAAAGCATAATCAACAATTCTTTCTTCTTTAATATGCTTCATTAAATTCACTCCTTCTCCGTTTTTGCCCATTGTAATAGTGTCTTTTGCTTCCGTAGATTTCGTATTCCATATCGAATGGAAGATTTTATAGAACCAAGTGGTTTGTTGAATTTTTTTGCTAATTCTGCCTGAGTTTTCCCTTCATAATAAGCGCCATATATCACTTCTTGTTGTTTTTTGGGCAATTGTTTTAGTGCATCAAATAAAATCTTACTTTCTATTTGCGACAAAACATCGATTTCAGTCTGGACAGCTTCTATTGTTTGCAGTTGCTCCAATTTATGCGTTAGCACCGGCTTCCGTTTTCTCAGTCTATCAATACAACGGCTTCTCGTCTTTACAGCAAGCCATGCTTTAACACTCCCACGATGAGATTGATATTGTAATGGTTTTTGAAACACTTCTAAAAAAATGTCATGACAAGTATCTTCTGCTTCAGAACGATCTGCTAATACGCTTATTGCAACGTGTAAAACAAAGGAGATATGTGCTTCGTAAAATTGATTAAAGGCAGATTGTGAACCTTTTGCAATCAATTGTAACAGCCTGACATCTTCCTCTTGTTGCTTATCCATTCTTCTTCCCCCTTTTTCGTAGTATTCATATTACGTGCTTTTTATTAATTTTAAAATTTACTTAAAAAAATATTAAAAAAATAAATCCATTTTTTCAACTTTTTCGTATCATTTTTGAATGTAATAAAATGGAGGAGGATTTGTATATGAAAAAAAGGTTATTTTTAATCATTTTGGTTGTCTTTGGAGGGTTATTGACTCATACCAATACTTCACATGCTGATGTAACAGTATATACTCCTTATACAGGTCTTTCTGTAACTCCAGGTGAAGATATTGAGTATACAGTTGATATTATTAACAATGGGAATTCAATAGAAAATGTAACATTTGACATGCAAGGACTACCAGATGAATGGGATTATTCAATTTCTGCAAATGGAACAAATTTACAGCAACTATCTATTCGTCCAGGTAGTGAAGAAGATATTAGAGTAGTTGTTACTGTGCCGTTAAAAGTGGACAAAGGGGAATACCAATTTAATTTAGTAGCTAATGGAAATGGAGAAAATGAGGAAACCTTGCCTTTTCTAGTTAACGTGTCTGAAGAAGGGACCTTTAAAACTAACTTTTCTATGGAGCAGCGAAACATGCAAGGTCATTCTGATTCTGAATTCAGTTATAATGCGACCTTAAAAAATCAGACAGCCGAACAACAGCATTATGCTTTAGGTGCAAAAGCACCCAAAGGATGGAATGTACAATTTACGGCAGATGGAAAAGGTGTTACCTCGGTTACACTCGAACCTAGTGAAGAAAAAAATATAGAAGTGAAAGTTACCCCAGCAGAAAATGCGAAGGCAGAGACGTATACAATTCCTATAACGGCTGCATCTGGAGCAACATCGAGTAACTTAGAGATTGAAGCAGTCATAACAGGGACGTATGGAATTGCATTAACAACACCTGATGGAAAATTAAGCGACGATATTACCTCTGGTGGAAAAAAGAACATTGAATTGGTTATTGAAAATACTGGAACAACGGATTTGACAGAAATAGATCTAAAAGCAACAACACCACCAGATTGGGAAACTGAGTTTGATAAAGATACAATACCGACTTTACAAGCTGGTGAAAAGGCAACAGTAAAGGCGACACTTTCTGCACCAAATAATTCTATTGCTGGTGATTATGTAACAACATTTACAGCCCAAACACCTGAGGCTACTTCTTATGCAACATTTCGTATGTCTGTAAAAACTTCTACATTGTGGGGGTTAGTTGGAGTAGCTATTATTATTGCCGTAATCGGTGTTTTGTATCTGATATATAGAAAATATGGGAGGAGATAATCAGTGAGCGAGGCAATTATTAAGATAGAAGAGTTAACTAAAATATATGATAACGAGCCAGCAGTTGATCGGTTATCACTCTCCATAAAAAAGGGGGAAATCTTCGGCTTACTTGGCCCAAATGGTGCAGGAAAATCAACAACGATATTTATGCTTTTAGGCTTGATTGAACCAACAAGTGGTAATCTCCAAGTATGTGGAATTAACTCTACAAGCAATCCGATAGAAGTGAAAAAGCGAGTCGGATACTTACCAGATGATTTAGGATTTTATCAAAACATGACAGGATTAGAAAATCTGTTATATACAGCATCATTAAATGAAATTCCTAGAAAAGAAGCGTTAAAAAGATCGCACCATTTATTAAAACAGGTTGGCCTTGGAGAAGCTCTGAATAAGAAAGTAGGGAAATACTCCCGTGGTATGAAACAACGACTGGGTCTTGCAGATGTATTAATTAAGGAACCAGAAATTATTATTTTGGATGAACCTACGTTAGGGATTGATCCAAAAGGTGTGCAAGAATTATTGAAACTTATTAAACAATTAAACGAAGAAAATAATATTACTGTATTATTATCTTCACATCATCTTCATCAGGTCCAACAAATTTGTGATCGTGTAGGTATTTTTGTTAATGGACAATTGCTAGCACAGGGAAATGTGAAAGAACTGGCAAACCAACTGTTTGGTAACCAAGCTTTTGTGGTACACGTGGAAGCTGATCCTATTAGTAGTGAGCTAAAGACAAATTTAAAATGCCTAGAAGGCGTTACGAATATGAAAGAAATAAGTGAAACAGCAATAGAAATGTATTGTCAAACAGACATAACACCATTGATAGCTAACGAAATAGTTAATCATAAAGCTAATCTATTAGCACTTTCTAATAAAAGCTATGGTTTGGATGAAATATATCATCTCTATTTCGAAGGGCGTGAAATAGATGAAACTACCAAAATTTCGTGAAGATGAACCACGAACAGAGAGAGAAAAGATGGATAAAAACCTTCCTGTATTTTTAGTTATTGTTCGAAAGGAATTTACCGATTTCATCAAAAGCTGGCGGATCATTATTTTACTACTGATTATTGGTCTAACATGTTTAGGGTCACTATATACTGCAATTACTACAATAAAGGATTCGATATCACAATCTGAAGAGGCTAGAGAGATTGCAAAAGACTCTTATTTATTTCTAAAGTTATTTACAACGTCTGATGGTAGTCTACCACCTTTTATAACATTTATATCGTTCCTTGGCCCATTATTAGGAATTGCTTTGGGTTTTGATGCTATTAATGCTGAACGGAATAAAGGTACATTAACACGATTAATGTCACAGCCGGTTCCAAGAGATTATGTGATTAATGCAAAGTTTATAGCTGCTTTATTAGTAAGTACGGTTCTATTTTTTGCACTCGGATTTCTTAATATGGCACTTGGAATATTAATTATTGGTATTCCGCCAACTTTAGAAGAATTCCTTAGAATTATTTGTTTCTTATGTTTATGCATTGTGTATATTGCTTTTTGGTTAAATCTCGGGATCTTATTCTCCGTTCGCTTTAAGCAAGCAGCTACATCAGCGTTATCAAGTATTGCTGTGTGGATATTTTTTAGTATATTTTACAATATGGTAATTGATTTTATTAGTAAGGGATATCTAAAGCCAGAATCAATGACAAATGTAGACGAAGCAATAAGTAAGCAGGGTACCATACTAAATTTCATGCGACTTTCACCAAATTATTTATTTTCCGAATCGACGACTACGTTACTATCTCCGTCCGTTCGCACGCTAGGTCCACTTACAATGGAACAAACTGTTGGAGCAGTTGCAGGACCATTGCCATTTGGGCAAAGTATTTTATTAATCTGGCCCCAATTAACTGGACTAATGGCAGCGACGATGATATGTTTTGCAGTTTCCTACGTCTTGTTTATGCGCCAGGAAATTCGAACGAATTAATCTCAAAAAAAAGCAAGCGCTCATCGTAGAGCGCTTGCTTTTTATAGGTTATATATATGACCGAGCTTAACGTTGGTGTTCTCATTTTATTTCACTTCATCCTTATATGGCTCGATATGAATATGGGCATATGTAATACCGTGTTTTTCGGCTAATAAATCTTCAATACTAACCGTGATATCATGACTTTCTTTTACATTTAGAAGTGGGTCTACCAAAATAGTTACTTCAATAAATTGTTGATTCCCATGTATCCTCCCTTTTACATCTTCAACTTTCTTTACTTGCGGTGTTTTAGCAATACTTTTCTTGATTTTCATAATCTGTTTTTCATCGAATCCATCGGTTAATGTATGTGTAGAGTCTTTGAAAATTTCCCATGCCGTTTTACAAATAATAATTCCAACTAGAAAGCCTGCTAATGGATCTAGCCAATAAAGTCCAAGCTGTGCTCCTACAATTCCAATGAATGCACCAATACTAACGAGAGCATCAGATCGGTTATCTTGTGATGCTGCATAGATGGCGCTACTATTTATTTTACGACTTAGTGAAAGATTATAACGGTAAACAAAAAACATCACAAAGGCTGCCCCTAATGCAACCCATGCAGTTAACATACTCGGTTCGGTGTGTTGTTGCTCAAAAATCTTTTGGAATGTATCAATGATAACTTGTAGACCGATTGATATCATAATAAAGGCTGCAAGTAGAGAGGCAATTGTTTCGGCACGATAATGTCCATAATGATGATCTTCATCAGGAGGTTTTCTCGATATTTTTAATCCAACCAATATTGCTATAGAAGCAATAACATCGGTTGCGTTGTTTAATCCATCTGCACGTAATGCCTCGGAATTACCGGTGTATGCAATGATTAGTTTCGTAATTGCAAGAAAAAGGTAAGCAAAAATACTAATCCAAGCTCCTTTTTCTCCCTTTTTTAGATTATCGCTATGATTCATGGAATTTCCTCCAAGGTCGGTGATTATAACAGTCTACCAGAGTAGTATTGACTGAGTCTAGAGAAAAATTCAAGCGTTAAGTTATAACAATTAGCTAGTCCAAATAAAGTTTCAGAAAGGAAAAAACACACCAATAAAGTCCAAGCCTATGTACGGAAATTAATTAAAATTTCCATTGCAATTATTCATAAAATTTAGGATAATAGAGTAAAGGAGCAAAGGGGCGTGTTCCCATGAAAAAGGAAAAAGTTATTTTCCGTTATCATCCTTATGATGGAAAAGTCCTTCAAGCGAGAAGAGAAATTCCTTATGAAATAAAATTAACGGCAAGATTATTATTGGATGAAATATGCTTTAATTGGAATAAAGCACAATTAGAAGCAAAACTTAATAGCTCCATTGAAAAAGGAAATAAAGAAGCGTTTTCAGAATTACGTAAAGCATACTTGGATTATATTTGGGAATAAAGAAAACACCGTAATACATCTTTGTTGAGCCTTGCCTGGTTTGGTGAGGCTCTTTTAATGAATAAAAGAAAGGGAGGACTTTATGAAACTAGATGAAGCTATTCAAAAAAGACAAAATGGAATATTATTTTACATACTTTTATTTTCCTTTGTTCTAGGCATAGGTGCAGAATTTGTAGTGGGTGCACCTACGGAGAATATGTTGGCTCTAGGGATTGGTGGAGGATTTTGTGTTTTATTGATTGGTCTTTTTCAGTACAAGCAACTATATAGTAGTATCATTCCATATATTTCTGTCATTGGATTGACAGGTGTTGCCTTTATTATCATGATAAGTTCTGATTATGTTACGAATATGTTATTTACTTTTTATGTCTTAGCTGTGGCGGCCGTTTCATTGTCACGGGCAGTTTTAGTTACTGGGGGTAGTTTTGGGTTAGCGTTATTAACGTATTTTGTTATTTCGAAGGGACCTATTATAGGGTTTGATTTCAGAGCCACAGCTATTACACTAGTTTTTTTTATTTTAGTTTTCATCGTCTTATTCATTCAAGTGAAGGTTGCCCGGAATTTTCTAACCGACATGCAGGTTGTTTTGGCTGAGAGTGAAGCAGCATCGACGGAGCAAAGGAACCAAGCTCAAATCGTACAATCTGGTGCCAAAAATGTCTTATCCCAAATGAACATTATAGAAAAGGATAGTAATTTGAATGTACAAGTGATGCAAGAAATGAGGGAAGGGTTTCTAGAAATTACGAAATCAAGTCAAAAACAATCCGAAACAGCTGCTACAATTTCCACAACGACGAACGCAACAATGCAATTGCTTGAAAAAATGATGACCTCCTTTACGAGAAGTACAAAAGATGGAGAAGAATTAATTGATTTATCTTCAGAAGGTAAGCAATCGATGGTAACCCTGTCTGAGACGATAATTGGTTTCCAGCAATCCTTTGAACAACTAACTATTAATATGGAAAGTCTAGTACAAAAAATCCAGGAGAATAATTCCTTTGCAGCAAAAATTCAAGATATAGCGGAACAAACAAATTTATTAGCTCTAAATGCGAGTATTGAAGCAGCACGTGCAGGTGAATCTGGTAAAGGATTTGCAGTCGTTGCTGGAGAAGTAAGAAAATTAGCGGAAGTGTCTCAACAAACAGCGAAACAAATAAGTGAAAATCTGGCAATGGTTGAACATGATGCAAAAGCAGCCCAACAAGAAGTGCATGCCAATAAATCACAGCTACAAGAAAGTGCTTCTAACACACAAGAGGCACAGATTAATTTTGAGAAAATTACCGAGCAGTTGATTAATTTTATTAAATACCTCCAATATTTAAAAACACAAGCAATAGAAATACACCAGTCATCTGAGACGATTGATAAATCAGTAGATGATTTGGCTTCTGTTATCGAAGAAACAACTGCGACTATTGAAGAATTAGAGGCTATGGTAGATGAGCAAGCGAATCGTATGGGCAATTTAGCAATAGCAATTGAGGAAACAAATCAAGTTGCGGCAACACTCGAAAAAGCATAAAGAATGACTTATCATGTGCAAGTGATTTCTGTGAAAAGGAGTTATTTGTTAATAAATATTTACAATAATTATAAGTTCAGAAAAAAAAGAACTGGTAGCATAGAAGGAGAGAGGGGTGTTGATCGAAATTGAATAAAAATAAGAAAGCACAACTTAGTTGGGCACTTTATGATTTTGGGAATTCCGCATTTGCAACAACAATTCTTGCTGCTATACTCCCTATATATTATTCAAGTGTTGCCGCTAAAGGATTAGATGAAGGTCTAGCTACGAGTTATTGGGGCTATTCCAATTCGATTGCTGTATTCATCGTCGCTATTTTAGCACCAATACTAGGTGCGATAAGTGATTACTCGGCAGCTAAAAAGAAATTTTTACGTTTTTTCGCTTTCATGGGTATTATTGCAAGTATTTTATTAGCTTTTGTTGGTGAAGGGCAATACATTTTTGCATCTATTCTTTTTATAGTCGGTTCTATCGGTTTCTCGGGTGCTAATATATTTTATGATGCTTTCCTACCAGAAGTAGCCGATGAAAAGGACATGGATAAAGTATCTTCTACTGGTTTTGCTTATGGATATATTGGGGGAGGACTACTACTCCTAATCAATGTTTTAATGATTTTAAATCCTAGTTGGTTCGGGTTACCGAATACTACGGTTGCTAGCCAAGTATCTTTTGTTACAGTTGGTATATGGTGGTTCGTTTTTTCCATTCCATTGTTTAAAAATATAAAAGATGAAAAAAGAATGCATGTAAAGCGTGACAAATCTTACATTCGAATAGGTTTTTCTAGAGTAAGTAACACGTTCAGAGAAATTAGGCAGTACAAGCAATTATTAATCTTCCTATTAGCATTTTGGATGTATAATGATGGAATATCTACAATTATTCGGATGGCTACCATCTATGGAAGTGAAATTGGTATTGATCAAAATTCTCTTATTATCGCATTATTAATCACCCAATTTGTTGGGATACCATGTACGTTCTTTTTCGGGTGGTTAGCTACCAAAATTACTGCTAAGAAAGCACTAATTGCATCATTAATCGTATACCTAGGAATTGTTATTTTAGGTTATTTTATGTCTTCTGCTTTACACTTTTATTTATTAGCCATTTGTGTTGGACTCGTTCAAGGTGGTGCACAATCCTTGAGTAGATCGATTTTTGGAAAGATGGTACCTGCTGGTAAACAAGGGGAATTCTTCGGTTTTTATGGCATTTCATCCAAGTTTGCTGCCATTTTCGGTCCATTTATCTTTGGATTAGTGGGACAATTAACTGGAAACAGTCGATTAGGAATCTTGTCGCTAGTATTCTTCTTCATCGTCGGTATAATTCTAATAAGCTTAGTAAATGTAGATAAAGGTATCAAAGATGCAAAAAGAATGTCTACAGTTACACCAAGATAGGTTGAAGAATGAAAAACAGGACACATATGACAAATCGTACAGTGAATTCACTGTACGATTTTGTTATTATATCTCGTAATTTCTAATGTCCAATTCGTTTTTTACCGCGGAATAGAACTCGTCATGTAAATTATCTTTCTACACGATTGGATCACTATATTTATTTTCTAACTCCAATTCCAACGGTTTTCCAGTATCATAGGAAACATCACCAATTAATCCACGTAGATAGCCTTCAGAAATCCCTTCATTATTCCAGTATTTTAAAATAGAAGTAGCTATTTCAATTGCTTCGATACGTCCTTGTTCATAGAGGTCGATAAAGCTTTTGGTACTAGGTTCATTTGTTGCCGGGTGATACCAAGTGCTTCCGTCAAGGTTAAGATAATCAACATTGTTGTCAATAGGGCGATGTGAAAATGATGAAACTAACGGTTTAAAAAATACATTTTTCCATCCAAGCGGATCAGCTAAAATTCGTAATGCGAGTTTCATGTCACGATAAGCTTTTTCAATATAATGAGTTGTATCTTGATCAAAGCTAGAATAATGCTTTTGAATATTATCATGAAGTAGTTGCTTAATTTCCTCATGAAAAGTATCTCCAACGTTAATTTCTTTATAGACAGGAAGTTTCCAGGTTTTAAAATTTTTATAACGTTCCATCATCAATGTATCGATAAGTACTTCTAATTTTTGATGTTTGTTACCTTTGTATCCTGCACGATAATGGATATAAGGATGGGTATTTCTATCTAAAATATGATGTGTTACAAATCCAAATACATAAGCACGTACCTCATCACTAGCATTTTTTGCTTCAACTATCAAATCCATTAAAAATGAACCGCATTGTTTTCGATGAATGAGAGAACCTATATTTTGTATCGGATCATCCTCAACCCATGGCCAAAAATTATGATAGAAAAAGGGGTCAGGTCCCTGTGATCCTAGATTCATATATCGTTCATATGTAGGAAATGGATTTGGTTTTCCGATAGAATCAACTACATCTTCGCAGAAGAGCATATGTGTCCATATATTAGGCATTTATAATCCTCCTTACAACAACCAGCGAAAATTTCATCATGGCATATGCTTCTATGAATAATTTAAATATGAGTATTAAAAAAACACTATTACTAGTATAAAACAAATTATGACAAATAGGGTGTGAAAAATAAAGACAATTTTGTGACTTACAGTGATTTTGATGAAATAATTGATTTTTTGTGACCACATAGACAGAATATGATTAAATATTGCTCAAAATTTGGTACAATAGTAGAGGGTTTAAAAAAGTATAGACATTGGGAGGAATACATATGGATTTTCGTATTGAACGAGATACATTAGGTGAAGTAAAAGTACCCGCAGATAAATCATGGGGAGCACAAACACAGCGTAGTAAGCAGAACTTTCCAATCGGAAATGAAAAAATGCCTAACGAAATAATAAAAGCGTTTGCAATTCTGAAGAAGAATGCAGCGAAAGCAAATAGTGATTTAGGATTAATGGAACCAAAAAAAGCAGAAGCAATTGAATACGCAGCTACCCAGGTAATAAATGATCAATTAAATGATCACTTCCCATTAGTAGTTTGGCAAACAGGAAGTGGAACACAATCTAATATGAACGTAAATGAAGTTATCGCTTTTGTAGGAAATAAATGGTTACAAGAGCAAGGAAGTGAGCTTACATTACATCCAAATGATGATGTAAATAAATCCCAAAGCTCAAATGATACTTATCCAACTGCCATGCATATTGCATCCGTTTTAAAATTAGAGGATGTGGTTTTACCTGCATTACGTACATTAAAGAATACATTAAAAGTTAAAATGGATGCATATCATGATATTGTTAAAATCGGTCGTACCCATCTACAGGATGCTACACCATTAACACTTGGGCAAGAAATCAGTGGCTGGCATCGCATGCTAGAAAAATCAGAGACGATGATTAGTCAAAGCCTAGAATATCTGAAAGAACTAGCTATTGGTGGTACTGCAGTGGGAACAGGTTTAAATGCGCATCCCGAGTTCTCTGAACGTGTCTGTCATGCAATAAGTAATGATACTGGAAAAGAATTTATTTCTGCACCAAATAAATTTCATGCCTTGACAAGTCATGATGAGACAGTATATGCACATGGTGCACTGAAGGCATTAGCAGCTGATCTTATGAAAATTGCCAATGATGTTCGTTGGTTAGCTAGCGGACCTCGTTGTGGTATTGGAGAAATAGCCATTCCAGCAAATGAACCAGGAAGTTCCATCATGCCTGGTAAAGTAAACCCTACACAAAGTGAAGCAGTTACAATGGTTGTTGCACAAGTGATGGGAAATGACGCGACAATAGGTTTTGCAGCTAGTCAAGGAAACTTTGAATTAAATGTGTTTAAACCTGTTATAGCTTATAACTTCTTGCAATCATGTCAATTATTAGCTGATAGTATGCTTTCATTTGATGAGCGTTGCGCACAAGGTATGGAACCAAATCATGAACAAATTGAAAAATATTTAAATGACTCCTTAATGCTAGTAACAGCATTGAATCCACATATTGGATATGAAAATGCTGCTAAAATAGCAAAAAAAGCTTTCCATGATAATGCAACACTTAAAGAAACTGCTGTTGAACTTGGACTTTTAACAGAAGAAGAGTTTGATAAGTATGTAAATCCAAAAGAGATGACACATCCGAAATAAACTATAATCAAGCCTGTTTTGTACGAATGGTGTACAAAGCAGGCTTTTTCTATGTTGTAGTAAAACAAGAACAAATTACCAACAAATATTTGTGATAAGTTTCGCGGTTCTGCTCACAATAGTTAGTACAGGAGGTGATAAACATGGCTAATAACAACAACAACCAATTACTTGTACCTGGTGTACAACAAGCTCTTGATCAAATGAAATATGAAATCGCTACTGAATTTGGAGTTAACCTAGGAGCTGATACAACTTCTCGTGCTAACGGTTCAGTTGGTGGAGAAATCACTAAACGTCTAGTGCAAACAGCTCAACAACAATTAAATGGACAATCTCAATAACTATGGCCTCGGGGGTATAACCCCTTACAAATAAAAGGGAAAGTCATAATGGCTTTCCCTTTTTCTTAGAAAAAGGAAGTTCATATTAATGGTAGTATTTACTATATTATAAGAATGATTCGAAGTTCGAAAAAAAAATGCAATTATTATAGGTAATATAAAAAGGGGGATCCTATTTTAAGGAATCCCCCTTTTATCTATCTTATTTTATCGAATACGTAGTTCGGTTTCTGCATCAAAGAAGTGACACTTATTCATGTCGAGCGCCATGTCAATTTTGTCTCCACCGTGTACATCAGAACGAGAGTCAACGCGTGCAATGAAATCTTGATCATTTATTTTTGAGTAAAGGAAAGATTCTGCACCCATTAATTCTGCGACATCGATTTGCGCAGTGATTTTTGTTTCAGGAGTTGAATCAATAAATACCGGCTCATCATGTATGTCTTCTGGACGAATTCCAAGTAAAACTTCTTTATTAACATATCCTTGTTCACGAAGCGTTTTCATTTTTCCTTCAGGAACTTTTATCTTCACATTTTCCATTTCAAAATGAGTTTCTGTTAATTTACCATTTAAGAAGTTCATAGAAGGTGATCCGATAAATCCACCTACGAAAACATTCTCAGGACTGTCATATACATCTTTTGGTGCACCAACTTGTTGAATGATACCATCTTTCATTACAACTAAACGTGTTGCCATAGTCATTGCTTCTGTTTGGTCATGTGTAACGTAAATTGTAGTTGTTTGTAAACGTTGGTGTAATTTTTGAATTTCAGCACGCATTTGTACACGTAGCTTAGCGTCCAAGTTTGATAATGGTTCATCCATTAAGAATACTTTTGCATCACGAACAATTGCACGTCCTAATGCGACACGCTGACGTTGTCCACCGGAAAGTGCTTTCGGTTTACGGTCCAAATATGCTTCTAATCCTAAAATTTTCGCAGCATTTTGTACACGTTTTTCAATTTCATCTTTTTTGAATTTACGAAGCTTTAAACCAAATGCCATGTTATCGTATACATTCATATGTGGGTATAATGCATAGTTTTGGAATACCATCGCTATGTCACGATCTTTTGGAGCCACATCGTTCATTTTTTTATCATCAATGAATAATCCACCGTCTGTAATTTCTTCTAGACCTGCAATCATACGTAAAGTTGTCGATTTACCACAACCTGATGGTCCGACAAATACGATAAACTCTTTATCTTGAATATGAAGGTTAAAATCATTAACTGCAACTACTTCTTTGTCATATTTCTTTTGAATATGTTCTAATCTTAATTCTGCCATTTTTATTCCCCCTGAAATGTAAGCGTTTTATATATATTTAGTATAGCTAGATGCAGGTTGTCCGTAAATAGTAAAGGTGCACAAAGAAGTGTTTACTCTTTGTGCACCTTTACAAAGACGTTTACTGATTTGCTAGTAAAGCCAAGTAAACTGGTAATGCTTGGTGGAAATCCCTTACATCGATTCCCGTACTTTCATAGAATTTATCTAACCGATATTGTAGGCTATTGCGATGCATGTATAATTTTTTCGCAGCGACTGAAATATTTAAATTACTCTCTAGAAATACTTCTATCGTTTGAATGATGTCTTGGTCAGTTGCGAACTCTTTTAGAACAGTTGCTGATATTTCTCGCTTAAATGCTACATCTACTTGGTTAATAAGTATGTGTGGAATCGCTTCTACATAGGAAATGACATTTCGATCTGTGTAGGTAAAAGAGACTCTGGCACTTTTTAATATATTGTGATAATGATCATTAATATGATATAAGTCTTCCTGAAATGGACCTACTAATACATTTATTTTGACATATAAGTCACTCATTAATATATCTATGATTTCTTCATAAGATATCTCCTCGTCCCTATCTGAAGTTGTTTCTTCGATAATGATTCCTTCACGTTGATTATCCCAAATAACAGAAACTTGTGCATGAAATAATTCATTAATTGCTTCTTTAAAAGATTTCGGGTCTATTTGATTATTAGCAATGGAAAAATAGACGAATCGATACCTGATATTTTCTTCAAGCTTTGAATGGTTTTTTTGATGGATTCTATCTTCCCAAATTTTTTCTTTTTCTGTTGGAAGTGGAAATGTAATACTATACGGATGCAAAAAGGTAGCTAGTAATTTTTTTTCTTTATTTGTTAGCTCACTTTTATGAATACCGATTAATTCTTTTGTTTTGCTTAGATACCATTCATATTGCATATCAAGGTTTTGTTCAATATTAGTAGTAATTATAATAGATGGAAATATTTTTTTTAGCTGTTCAATCATTGGAAAAATCCTCTTTTCTATTGGGACTTATTTTAATTATAGCAGTGTATGAATAGGGAAAAAATAATTTTGTATTTGTCATGTATTTTCGAATCACTATACATGAACCATTTCGTTTGTTACACTTTATCAAGAATGATTAAAGTATGAGAAAAACACAGTTGGTGAACGATTTTTCTTTTAGATACTTTAGTAAATAATCAAAGGAGGCAATAACATGCCAAATATGTATGATAGTGCTTATGACTTGGAAAAGGCTGTTCGCGAAAGTGAGGAGTTTCAAGGATTAAAGTCAGCTTTTGAAGCAGTAATGAACGATCCTTCTGCAAAACAAATGTTTGAAAATTTCCGTGATACTCAAATGGAATTACAACAAAAACAAATGCAAGGTGAAGAAATCACGGAAGAGGAAGTTGAGAAAGCACGTCAAGTTGTAGAAGTAGTACAGCAGCATGCAGATATTTCAAAATTAATGGAGCAAGAACAACGTTTGAACATGGTAATTAATGATATTAGCCGTATTATTACAAAGCCATTAGAAGAACTTTATGGTGCACAAGAAGAGCCAACAGAATAGTAGAACCTACATAAAACCTGCAAAAATAATTTTTGCAGGTTTTTTTAATTCTAAATATGCAGGAATGTAGAAGAAGATAGCGAATTAATATAAGGAGAGAATAGGGGGATGATATCGAATGTCTACAGTGATATATGAACGTAAGGACAATATTTCATTTATTTATTTGAACCGACCAGATCGCTATAATGCCTTGAACAAAGAGATGCTTGAAGAATTATTGCATGTTCTTGATAAGGTAGAAAAAAACGAAGATCATGTTGTCGTATTAGCGGGAAATGGAAATGCATTTTGTGCTGGCGGTGATATTTCTATGATGAAGGACTTCGCCAATAAGGAGTTTTTTGATGAAGTCATGCACACAATTAGTACGATTGTATTGAAGTTATACATGATGCCTAAAATCGTTGTTTCCGCTGTACAAGGTTCTGCAGCAGGATTAGGTTTAAGTTTAGCTTTAACTGCTGACTATGTCATTGGCCAAAAGGAATCAAAGTTTGGCATGTTATTCATTGGTGTAGGCTTAGCACCAGATGGTGGAGGGCATTTCTGGTTAGAACAACGCTTAGGTGCACAGGCTGCAAAACAGTTTACATGGGGAATGCAACAGGTTCAAGGTGTCGAGGCGAAAAGTATGGGACTAGTAGATGTACTGACTAATGAAAAAGTCATAGTGGAAGCATCAAGGATTGGTAAAAAAGTATTATCTTCACCAACCGTTGCAATGCTTAAGACAAAAATGATCTATCATAATAAAAATAGAGCTTCATTAGAATATTACTTGAAAGAAGAACAAAACAATCAATGGGAATTACGAAATACTGCTGATCATCAGGAAGGTGTTCAAGCATTTTTGGAAAAGAGAAAACCGAATTTTACAGGGGAATAATTAGGGGAAACGAACTTGAAGATAAAACCTCCAAGTTCGTTTTCCTATTAATTCTTTCATAATTAAGACAATACACCTTACCGGTGAAACAATACTAATTTTGCTTCTGGAGATACACAACGATGGGTGTATTCGCTATATCCACTTTCATCTAGTTTAACTGTTCCAACTTGTTTTGCTTCTTGATCATTATTAGCTTCAAATGATTCATCCAATAGTTTTTCACCAGTATTACTAAATACGGTTAATACGTACGTGCGCAATATGTTTCCCTCCTTGAAGTCATTCTTATATACAATATTCTACCTCTATTGTAAAAATCCTTCTTATTAAAGGTTGTTTTCTAAAATCATGGTACTTTTAAGAAATATAGTTATTCGTAATTGATGTAAAATGCGAAGTAACTTTGACGGGAACCATTTGTTATTTTCTGTTCTCCATTCGGGCTTTCATAACAGCTATGAACGACCGTTTGACACTCTATTCTTTTCATTCGGGCTTTCATTACTGCTATGAACGACCGTTTGACACTATATTCCTTTCATTCGGGCTTTCATTACTGCTATGAACAACCGAATGGCACTTTATTCTGAAGTGCGCCATCTTTTTAAGTTGCTGCATATTCAATGTAAATAGTATCAAACAATGCGGGAAGAACTTTATAAAAATAGTTTCTATTTGAGTAAAGTTGGCTTGACATTATCCCGAAAGTAATGTAAGCTTTACGTGAAGTTGACTTTACGTGAGAAGTGGGAGATAAAATGAAAACGTTAATTCGTGAAAAACGTAATGAGATGAACATGACGCAGGAGGAATTATCCAAAGTATTAAAGGTTTCACGTCAAACGATTATTTCTTTAGAAAAAGGAAAATACAAACCCTCTCTTGTGTTAGCACATAAACTCTCGCAAATTTTTAACTGTTCTATTGAAGATTTATTTGTTTTTGAAGGGGATGAAAATATTGAGTGAAGCATTTTTACAAGACCCTTGGGTAATTTTGATTCTACTCGGCAATTATGCGTTCATGATTTTGTTATTTTTTATACAACGCCGATTGGGCAAGAAAAATTTTCGCTATGATGAACGATATTACCAAGTGAATAATAGGGCAAAGGGGAGAACTTGGGATATCATGCTTGTTGTCATGTTGGTTGCATGGCCGATCATTATTATGTTTGACGGAATTTCATTTAGTTTTTTTCTAATAACGGTATTATATATTCTCCATTGTGTGATCTATGGTATATGTGCTGCTTATTATAATTCAAAAGAGGAGTGAATAATGTGACTTTAGTGCTAAAAAATGTAACGAAACAATTTGGAGACAATATCGCAGTGAATAATTTATCACTAGAAATCCCTGAGAGTGAGATGTTTGGATTTTTAGGTGGAAATGGTGCTGGGAAAACTACAACGTTTCGGATGATCTTAGGATTGTTAGATCGTAGCGAAGGAGATATTTCTTGGAATGGTGATAGGATTAACTATGATAAGAGCCATTTAATTGGTTACTTGCCGGAAGAAAGAGGGCTTTATCCAAAATTAAAAGTAAGGGACCAGTTAGTTTACCTTGGAAAATTACGAGGAATGAGTAAGTCTGAAGTTATCAAAGAATTAGAAGAGTGGTTGGAGCGATTTAAGGTACCTGAATATCTTGACAAGCGAGTAGAAGAGTTATCAAAAGGAAATCAGCAAAAAATACAATTCATCTCGGCTGTCATACATAAGCCGAAATTGTTGATTTTGGATGAACCTTTCTCCGGTCTTGATCCAATAAATGTAGAGATGCTGAAAGAAGCCGTTCTAGATTTAAAAGAACAAGGAACGTCTATCGTGTTTTCATCACATCGCATGGAGCATGTAGAAGAATTGTGTGAGCATTTATGTATTTTACATAAAGGTAAGCCAGTCGTTCAAGGTACTTTACGTGAGATTAAACGTTCTTTTGGTAAAAAGAATTTAATTATTCATGCGGAGATGCCGTTAGAATTTTTGCAAGATATTAGTGGTGTATTGCGTTATAAGAGAGTTACTGAAGGATGTGCACTGCAAATCGAAAATGAAGATGTATCGCAAAAGGTTTTTTCTGCTATTCATGGTAAAGGGTTTGTCCGTAAATTTGAATTAGAAGAACCATCGTTAAACGATATCTTTATAGAAAAAGTAGGTGCAGCTTATGAATAAGTTTTGGATCATATTGTCCCATACGTATATAACACGTCTCAAGACAAAGTCTTTTTATATTAGTACGGCCATTATTCTATTGTTCATTATTGGGATGGCTAACTTTCAATCGATTATCGATACCTTGTCAGGTGATGACAAAAACAAAATAGCTATTTTAGATGAATCAGGGGAGTTATTTGCTCCATTACAAGCAGGTATTGCCTCCAATAGTGACGATATGGAGTTAGTTTTGGTAGATGAATCAGAAGACGATGTAAAGGAATTAGTCAAAGAAGGAACGTATAAAGCATTAGTAGTAACGGAAATCAATGACGAACAATTACCAGAAGCTACTTACTATTCGAATAATATTACAGAAACAGGAATTCAAACGAACCTGGAACAACAATTGCAGCAATTAAAAATAGCCATTGCGACACAAGCTGCAGGAGTTGATCAAGATACAATAACGGAAATTTATGAACCTGTTACCTTTCAAAAGGTTGCGCTAGATGAAAGTGCAAAAACAAATGAAGAGCTAAGCCAAGCTCGAGGGATTGTATATATTATGTTATTCATCCTATATATGGCTGTATTAATGTATGGAACAATGATTGCGACCGATGTTGCAACAGAGAAGTCATCTCGAGTAATGGAAATTCTAGTGTCAAGCGCATCCCCGGTTACACATATGTTTGCAAAGATTTCCGGTATTGCATTATTGGGTCTAACACAGATTTCATTATTTGTTGTAGTTGGATATACCGTCGTTCAGTCTAAGAAGGATGAATTAACAGGGGGAATATTTGACTACTTTGGTATTCAGGATACCGCACCATCAGTCTATATATACGGTATTGTCTTCTTCTTGTTAGGTTACTTACTATACGCTACATTGGCTGCGATGTTAGGTTCACTCGTAAGTCGAGTAGAAGATGTACAACAACTAATAACACCAATGACATTATTAGTTGTAGCTGCCTTTCTATTAGCAATGTTTGGATTAAGTATGCCAGAATCTACTATAGTTACTGTGACATCCTTTATTCCTTTCTTTACACCGATGCTTATGTTTCTTCGGGTAGGTATGCTAGATGTCCCATTTTGGGAAGTAGCTATCTCCATTGGGTTATTAATAGCAACCATTACGTTATTAGCATTAATCGGTGCAAGAGTGTATAAGGGTGGTGTATTAATGTATGGGCGTTCTAGTTCGTTAAAAGATATGAAAAAAGCAATAGAATTAACGAAAAAAGAATAACGGTAAGTAAAGGTCACGAATATCGTGACCTTTTTACATATAAGGTTTAAATACTTTCACTCGCTGAAATAGCCTAAGAACTAGTTTTATATTAATCGAACGTGCATTCGCTTCGGGTTTTTGTTAAAATAGATGGAAAGAAATTATCATTGAGGTGATTACGATGCCGAAGCAAGTTTCATTTATCCATACGGCTGATTTACATTTGGATAGCCCATTTAAAGGCTTGGCAAATGTTCCAAATAATATTTTTCAAGAGGTGCGTGACAGTACGTTTACTGCACTTGATAATTTAGTAGCACAGGCTATTAATAAAAATGTAGATTTTGTACTTATGGTTGGAGATTTATTTGATAACGAACAGCAAAATTTAAAAGCTCAAATTAAGTTACGGAAAGCATTTGAAGAATTGGATCTCTATCACATTAAAGTGTACATTTCCTATGGTAATCATGACTTTATAAAGGGAAATATCCATCCTATTACATATCCGCCAAATGTATATATATTTCCCAATGAAGAAGTTCAACATGTGACACATTATCGTGGGGATCATCCTCTCGTTAACATTTATGGTTTCAGTTACGAAAATCGGGCAGTGACCCAAAAGAAAGTGATGGAATATAACATAAAGGATGAACATACCCCATTTCATATTGCTATGCTTCATGGGAGTATTGAAAGTAATACGGAGCATGATCAGTATGCACCATTTCTATTGCGTGACTTAGCAGAGAAGCCGTTTGATTATTGGGCATTAGGGCATATTCATAAACGTGAAATATTAAAGGAACACCCACCAATTATTTATCCAGGAAATATACAAGGTCGTAATCGGAAGGAATCCGGTGAGAAAGGTTGCTATCATATAACAATGGCAGAAACGGAATGTCAGGCCGATTTTATTCCTCTTCAAGCAATTCAATTTCAACCCATTACCATAGATGTCACGCAATGTAAGGAAGTTCATCAGTTAGAAGGATATATTCGAAAAAATCTAGAAGTGAAACATAGTGGAAACACGCCAAAACTAATTGATTTAACAATACATGCTGAGCATGAGGAAATTAAACATTGGAAAAATGAACATCTAATAGGAGACATAATAGAGATCATAAATGAAGGTTTAACTTCAGCAAAAAATTGGATGTATATTCACAGATTTCATGTTACATGGTCTTCAAATTTCCAACATCTATCTTATGAAGGTGAACACTTTTTAGGAGAATTAACTGGGTTACATAAAAGTACATCTATTCAGCCTTTTTTACATGAATTATTTCAACATAAGGAAGCAAGAAAGTATATTGAAAACGTATCAGAAGAAATAGAAGAAATAAAAGAGGAAGCTTATCAGTTATTAATTCATGAGCTACTCCGAAAATGAGGTGTGGAAGATGAAGTTACTACAAGCTACTGTACATGGATTTGCAAAATGGGTGGATTTTAATGTTGATTTTGAAAAATATCCGTTTACAGTTATCTATGGAAAAAATGAATCTGGAAAGTCATCGTTAAATAACTTTATTTTGTTTATGTTATTCGGACTCCCACCTAAAATGCGAACATTCTATCGACCAAAAACGAGTAGTAAAATGGGCGGTAGGTTAACCATATTTGATCCGAATGTTGGTGAGTTTACAATTGAAAGAATGGATGAGACACGTAATGGTGCTGCAATTTGTTACACTCCAGATGGAAAAGTATATGATGAAAATTGGCTCCGAGAGCGGTTAAATGGAATGACTTTAGAGACATATCAATCTATTTTCTCGTTTTCAGCATTAGATCTGGCAACTATACGCTCCATGAAAGAAGAAAACATGGGCGAAGTATTACTAAGTATTGGCTTAACGGGCTCGTCTCATATTAACACTATAGAAAAAAGGTTGGATAATAAACTAGCAGAATTATTTAAACCATATGGTAAAAAGCCAATAATTAACCACCATTTACAAGCATTACAAGAGCAGCATAGATCCTTGATTGATCTGCAACAAGAGGAATCTACTTACCGAAATAAGAAAACGGATATATTGGAATTAACAACAGAAATGAACCAAGTAGCAGAAAGCCTACATAAGGATAAAGAGAAGGAAATACTGCTTGAAAAAAAGCTACAGGCTTTACCAGAAATCCATGAATATTATACGTATAGTTCACAATTAGCGGATCTACCTCAAGATTTAGTTTTTCCAGAGGATGGTATTAATCGCCTACAAGCTTTAAAGGAAAAAGTAATTCCATTACAAAGTGAAATGTCGGTACTTAAGACAACGGAACAAAAACATAGAGACCAAAGAAGTGTTTTAGAGAAATCATTAGATGAAAAGCAGCATTATGAGAGTGCATCGCATATTCTGGACAGGTATACGCATTATAAGGAGAACAAGAAAGAACTGAATAAGCTTCAAGCAGCTAGTCAGAAATTGAATCTTCGAATAGAAGCAGAGTTACGGGATCTGAGTATCGGATTATCGAGTGAAGATTTATATCATCTTCATTTTCCATATCATATCGAGAAGTCATGGACAGATTGTAAAAATTCCCGCGAACAGCTGAAGAATGAACAAAAAAAGCTTCAGGAAGAAGAGAAATTAATAGAAAACAAGCAACAATATATAGAAGCACAAGTACAAGAAATACAAGGAAATCTATTACCACATGACAAGCGGTCCCTCTTAGAAGAGAAGTTAAATGATTACAAGGAAAATAAAATACTAGAGAAGCTAAAGCAAGAGGAAACTGACAAGGAACAAAAATGGTTGCATAATAAACGAAATACTGAAAAACAAACAAAAACGTATTTGCTTCTTTTCACTTGTATAGCAATTGTGGCTGGAATAACCTCCTTCTTTATGGAGGCTATCGTTTTGAGAAGTATAGCTGTTATCTGTATTCTATTAGGTATCTCTCAGTGGATATGGAGTAGACGCGCATTGAAAAAAATGGAGAAGTTCCTTGCGAAAACAAGTTATGTCATTTCACAGAAACCGATAACAGATCATGAAAAAGATGAATTCATTCAGATGCTACAAAGGGATGAAGATAACAACAAGGAACAAAAATCTTTGCATGAGCAATTGAAAGCAATAGATATACAACACATACAGTTAGATGAAAAACGAACCGTATATCAGGAAAATGAAAAACGATTACAAGGAAAAATTCTTGAACAGCGTGAACTTTTTCCATTTTTAAAAGTTGTAGATGTAACTTACTGGCCAGAAATATATCATGCGTTGAAGAACGTGTTACGGATGCATCAGGAAAAGGAAGAATTAGAAAAACAAGCTGCACATATCTCAAATGGACTTACAACATTCACTACAGAAGTAGAGGCTTTCCTAAAAGAAGAGAATATGGTGGAGATCCCTAATAATTTGGAACTTCAGCTTCGTTTGATTGAAGAAGAACGTAATAGTATAGATAAAATGAAGCTAGAAATGCAGCAAATTGATCAACTTTTAGTAGAGAATGAGAAACAGCAGCAGGAGTTACGGCAAAAAAATAGGATCTTTGAAAAAGAAATCCATTCGTTGTTTATTGGAGCAGAAGTGGAAGATGAGGATGCGTATTATAAAAGAGCAAATCAGTTAAAGCAGAAGCATGAATGGGAAACATTACGGGAAAGAATAGTTAGAAAATATCAGGTGATCTTTTCAAAAGACCAATGGGATGATTTTTTAGTAGAAACACCGAAGCAAAGTAATTTGGAATTAGAGTTAGAACAGGTTCGAGAAAAGAAAGCGGAAGCGGAAAAAAAATTGCATGAGATGCACCAGCAATTAGCCGATATCAAAGCTGACTTAATTAACATGGAGTCCTCAGACAGCTACTCGAAAAAGATACATCAATTTCATATGCAAAAAGAGCAAGTAAAAGAATTTGCAAAAGAATGGGCAATATATAAAACAGCAAAAGAATTACTTATAGAAACAAAACGTACGTATCGTAATAAGTATTTGTCGAGAGTAATGGAACAAACAGCAGAATATTTTCAAGAAATTACAGGGGGGACTTATATTAATGTTTATGCCCCAACGGCTGATAAACTATTTTTAGTAGAACACAAAGATCATATTCGGTATACTGTAAATGAATTATCACAAGGTACAATTGATCAATTATATGTTTCCTTAAGATTAGCTATTGGGGAAGTCATGACAGAAAAAGATAAAATACCATTCATTATTGATGATGCGTTTGTTCACTTTGATGCCGTTCGAACAGATCGAGTAATGAAGATATTAGCTCAAATTGCTAATAAACAACAGGTAATTTTATTTTCCTGTAAACAGGAAATAATGGAATCAAGGCAAGCAAATATAATAAAATTAACAAATCTGGTTCCATTAATGGAAAATAAGTGATAAACTGTTTTCAGATTAAATGTATAAACATGTTTATATCTAGCAAGAAGGGATTACGGTAAAATGGAGGGACTTCCATGCCCGAAGAAAAACAAGTTAAAGACTGGGAAAAGTATGAAGAAACGATCGAAAAATTTATCCAAGTGATTGCCAAAAATATGAACCTATATGGAATGACATCCTCTGTAGGAAGATTATACGGTACATTATATTTTGCAGATGAACCGATGACATTAGATGATATGCGCGATGCACTTGAGATGAGTAAAACAAGTATGTCAACAGGTGTTCGAGCATTATCGGATATGAAAATGGTGGAGCCAACCTTTAAAAAAGGTTTTCGAAAGGATTTGTATCAATCAGAAGAAGATTGGTATAAATCATTTACATCATTATTTGGAAATCGTTGGCGTAAGCACACCGAATCAAATATTGAAGAAGCGAATGAAGCAATTGATGAATTAGTAAAGATTTATCATAAAACGGAAGACCCTGAGTTGAGAAATAAAATTAATTCAGATATTGAACGGCTTCGTTATGCAAAAAATTATTATGATTGGTTAATGAAGTTTATCCGAGTAATAGAGTCCGGAGAAATATTTCAGTATATACCAAAAAACGAAGATAATATTTGACGATCTGAGATTGGCAACAAAAATAGGGAGAAATGTTATACGCCTATTTTCTGTCAGTCTCTTTTTCTATAGAAGGGGGAATAGACAATGAGTAAAGGTATCGGTAAACATCAAATTGGGGATTCGTTTGAAGGATTTGTATTAATTAAAGAGGCAAATCGAGGGGTAACCAGTACCGGAAAACCATTTCTTACACTTATATTGCGAGATGCAACAGGGGAAATAGAAGCTAAGTTATGGGATGTAACAAAAGAAGATGAAGAAGCATTTATTGCTGAACAAATAATTCGGATGACCGGAGAGATTAATCAGTTTCGTGGAAAAGCACAAATGAAAATAACCTCCATTCGCCCATCTCAACCTACAGATGGTGTACATGTATCGGAATTTATTGAAAAGGCCCCCATCGAACGTGAGGTATTAATGGAAAAACTTACAGAAGCTATATTTGAAATGAAAAATGCAACCTTGCAACGAATCGTTCGTGCATTTATCAAAAAATATCAAGAGGCATTATTAACATATCCTGCAGCTTCTAAAAATCATCATGAATATGTATCTGGACTTGCCCATCACATTGTTAGTATGCTCGCACTTGCAAGGGAATTACATATACTATACCCGCAAGTGAATAAAGATTTACTGTACGCTGGCATTATTTTACATGATTTAGGTAAATTAAAAGAATTGTCTGGTGTTGTTTCAACTTCTTATACGATGGAGGGGAAACTTCTGGGGCATATTCCGATGATGGTGGAAGAAATAGGACAAATGGCGAAAGAACTAAGTATTGAAGGGGAAGAAGTATTAATTTTGCAGCATATGGTCTTGAGTCACCACGGAAAAGCGGAATGGGGAAGTCCAACTCCACCATTAGTTCGAGAAGCAGAATTATTGCACCTCATTGACTTGATCGATGCGAAAATGAATATGCTTAATCGGGCATTAGAAAATACTAACCCAGGTGAGTTCACACAAAGGCTGTTTGCAATGGATAATCGTGCCTTTTATAAACCAACATTTGATGATGACTTGTAATCCGTTGTAATGATTTCAACTTCTTGTTCATATACTTGTATTAGATGATGAGGACAAGGGGGGGATTACGTGATTTTTGGTATTCCTTGGTGGGTATTTATGGTGGTTCTACTTATTTTCCTTAGCGGATATATGGCTTTCCGAGCTATGCGCGCTGAAAAAGAACTGGAAAAGCAATATATTGAGCGAGAAGGAAAGGTGTACATGGAACGAATAGAAGAGGAGAGACACAAGAGATTACAGCAAGATGAGGAGCAAACACAACAAGTTTCCCATTAAAAAAGCTATCCAATAGGGGGATTTTCCCTACTGGATAGCTTTTGTTATACTGGCGGCCGCTAAACGGGCCTCGCGTTTTTGATTATCCTTGTGCACTTGCTTCTTGGATCGTAAACAAGTCTTCAAAGTCTTCGATTTTCACATCGATCTTTGCTTCTTCAATTAATTTATTTAGTTTCTCTTGGAAAGCTGCTTGATCAATTTTAGAATATGAAAGTTGGTTTCGAATATCTTCTTCCATTTCTTCGAAGGATGCAATGTCTTCTACTTCACGCTTGTCCGTTAGTTTAATGATATGGTAACCATGCTGTGATTGAACAGGTTCACTAATCTCATCAACTTCTAAAGCATATGCAGCGTTTTCGAATTCAGGAACCATTTTTCCTGCTGTAAAATAGCCTAAGTCGCCACCACTCTCAGCGGAACCATCAGTTGAATATTCCTTTGCTAACTCAGCAAAGTCTTCACCTTCGTCTAATTTTTGTTTCACTTCATTAGCTGTTTCTTCATCTTCTACTAGAATGTGGCTAGCTTGTACTTCTGTTTTCATACGGTCATAGCGTTGTTGAACTTCTTCGTCCGTAATTTCAACATCTTCAAAAGCCATTTTTTCTTGTAGGATTGCTTGATAAGTTTGCTCACGGAATGCTTCTTCATCTGGGATACCTTGTTGACTTAGGAACATTTCGAAGTTTTCACCTTGCTGATCTTTTGTCTTTTGTACTCGTGCATCTACTTCATCATCCGTAACTTCGTATTTATCTTCTAAGACTTGAAGTATTACCATTTCATATAATAAATTTTCACCAGCTCGGTCTTTTAATTCATTATAAAAATCTTCTTTTGTAATTTCTCCTGCTTCGGATTCAACAATTACTTCGGGATCATCTGAATTACATGCAGATAATGTTAGAACACCTGCAGTTATTGTTGCTGCTATTGCTAGTTTTTTCATGCATGAACACTCCTAATCTTTTCCTAATAAAATTAATGGTACTATAAAGTAATATAACATAGATTTGCTTAAAAAAAATAGTCCTATTATAAAATAGGAAAAATAGCATGATCTATAATATTACATTTTGTACTTTTACGTAAGATGATACTAATAAAATGAGCATCATGATGTTAATAACTCGAAAAACTGAAGCTTGTTTTGTTTGATTCATCTCCAATTTCGTACAAAACTTGTGAGTAAGTGAATTAAAAATGAATAAAATAATAAGTGCATAGATAATGAATATTACGTTCATGATTGAAGACCTCCCTTGGAAAACATAAAAATAAGTGAGAAGTATCTATAATATGATTTAATAATTATTTATATATACTTTTATATATCTTACTGTATCAGAATATTAATCATGTGAACAGTAGAGATTTAAATTTTTCATTAAAAAAGAACCTAGTGAGTAGGTTCTTAGTTCGTAGCTTTTAGCAATATATCAAAGCCGTCATTACTATTTTCAACCAAGGATTCTTTTGGGGCTTTAATAATGTGAATGATATAGATAAAGTCTATACATGTGATTCCAATATGAATGGACGTATATAGTAAAATATATACATAGAACTCTGGAATGAGAAAACTTAAAACAACTCCAGGTATTGTAATCATTACAGTTGGAGCTAATGCAACAAGTAGGAATTTCATCTTGGAAAGCTGCATGCATGGGTAACGTGTAAATAATGGTATTATTTTACTTTTACGTTTGTCGATTATTTTTCCTCGTTTATTCATTAAGATCAATGGTAAAATATGCATAAATGAATTAAATGGTGGTAATAAAAAAAGTGCAATGATTAAATAGATCAATCCCAATTCATTGACCTGATTTCCACCATGTGCAATGGTAGTTGGTACATAAAGTAAAATGAATGCTAATAAACCAGTAAACCATGAAATGAATCGCAGCCAATTTAATCCGTATTCTTTTTTAAAGTTTATTGTTTTCCAGCAGTTCATTTTATATACCCCCTTTAATTCTAATGCAAAAATAATAAGCTAGTTATTTATTAGTTTATTAAAAAATCCTTAATGAATGATAGTACGTTTGGTAAGGAAATGCAATACTTTTTTTGTAAAATTTTATAGATGTAATTATAATAATAGAAAGTCTATTCAGACAATAAGGCGAAATTATGTATTAGAATGGGGGAGTGGCTTGTATTGGAAGGTTATGATAAGAATGATTTAGCGTCATTTCACTTACAGTTACTAACCAAAACAATTGATTTGAAAAAGTACCCGTTAACAAGGCTTGTTATTGAGAAGAATATTACAAACGAAGAATATAAAGAACTATTTCAGTTGCTCCATACCATAAATGAAGAATTTGAAGCACAAAAAGAAGAAGGGTTTCTTAATTTTTCCCCATTATTAATACATTTTGCTGGAATGCTTAATGAGAAACTTAACCCAGATGAAACGATTCATGCATTAAAGCAAGAAGGATATTTTGTGGAATTAATGGAGGTTTTTATAAACTTAATTGTGGAACGAGAATAGAAATAAACGAGGTTGATCGATGATTTGAAATAAGCCTGCGTATTTTAATTAAGATCCGACGTATGCTTCCTTGGTCCAAGAGAATAAAGAGCATATCAATACTACCTCATCATTGTATACCAATTCTACTGCTAATGAAAAAAAGGTCTGCCTCCTTAAGACATGAAACATGTCTTAAGGAGGCAGACCTTTTGAGATTACATGTGTTTATCGTCTACTTTTACTCTTCGAAAAAAGGAATCTAATTTTTTATTGAAATCTATAATTTTATTCAATTGGTAGGTTAGGTTATTTAATTCATCATCATTTATGTGATTACCATGTTGCTGTTGTAGATCTGTTTCAATTACGTGTAATGCATCTTTTCGGTGGTTGGTAGCGTCAATCCATTTGTTTATATAAGAAGTCATGAATAATTTAAATAATTGGGAGTTTGCCTGATATAAATCTTTGCGAACTCCTTTCTTCCATACTAGTGTTACTAGATTCATATCCGATAAACTCCGTATACTTTTACTCATTGATGTTTTGCTTTTCCCTAGCGCTTCGCTCATTTCATCTAATGTTAATGGCTTCTCAGCTAAGTATAAGTAGGCAAACAAACGTGCCTCTAACGGTGTTAAATCAAACATTTCTATAGTTTTAGCAAATTCATTCATTATATTATTTTGTATGTTTTCGGTGTTATGCTCCAACATGTAATCCTCCTAGAAACATTGCTATATCAAGGTTACAATAAAATAGCTTTTTTGAAAAACAGCAAGTTGATATGTATTTTGAAGCAAATTGGAGGATTTAAAAGGAAACTCCGCGAATAAAACGTACAGTATAAACTGTACAAAAAATATAAACGAAATTAATGGTATATAGTGTTTGTACTGAACATATAAAACGTTATATAGTATTAAGAGTAAGTTAACCATGTTCGGTACTTATGAAAAACTTGTGTCATTTAAACAAGAGAAAAAAAAGAATTATTAAAGAGGTGACAGTTGTGCCTATTATAGAGGCTAAAGACTTATCGAAGGTTTTCGGTAAGAATTACAAACAAGCATTAAAGCTTTTAGATGAAGGCTTCTCAAAAGAAGATATATTACGAAAGACTGGCAGTACAGTTGGCGTAAATCGTGCTTCTTTTTCCGTCGAAGCTGGTGAGATTTTTGTGATCATGGGTCTATCAGGTAGTGGGAAATCCACTTTAGTTCGGTTAATAAATCGTCTTATCGACCCTACGGAAGGCAGTATTCTAATTGATGGTCAAGACTTAGCCAAAATGGATAAAAAAGACCTACGTCAAATTAGACGCGAAAAATTAAGTATGGTATTCCAACGATTTGCTCTTTTTCCAAACCGTACTGTTTTACAAAATGCGGAGTATGGATTGGAAATTCAAAAAGCATCGAAGGAAGAACGGTCTAAAAAAGCAAAAGAAGCTTTAGAGATGGTTGGATTAGGTGACTACATTGAGCAGAAGCCAGACCAATTATCCGGAGGTATGCAACAACGTGTTGGTTTAGCTAGGGCGTTAGCAAATGATCCAGAGGTTTTACTAATGGACGAGGCCTTTTCCGCGCTAGACCCATTAATACGTAAGGACATGCAGGATGAATTAATCGATTTACAATCGAGTATGAAGAAAACGATTATATTTATTACACATGACTTAGATGAAGCACTACGAATTGGTGATCGCATTGCATTGATGAAAGATGGATCCATTGTACAAATTGGTACTCCGGAAGAAATCTTAGTCAATCCGGCAAATGATTATGTTGAAAAATTTGTTGAAGATGTGGATCGTTCGAAGATTCTTACTGCTCAACACATTATGAAACGACCAGAAACAATTAATATCGATAAACATGGTCCTCGTGTTGCTCTAGAGCGTATGCGTGAAGAAGGGCTCTCCAGTATTCTGGTTGTTGACAGTAAACGTAATTTAAAAGGCTACGTTACGGCTGACGATGCATCTGAAGCAAGGAAGAAAGATGTGAGAGACATCCATGAAATACTTCGTACCGATATTAAAAAAGTAGAAAAAGAAACAGCGATGCAAGATATATTTACCATTATTAATGGTTCACCAATTCCGGTTGCTGTTGTCGAAAACGAAAGATTGGTAGGGATTATTGTTCGTGGAGCAGTAATCGCAGCACTTGCTGGAGATAGTGAGGTGAATATTGACAATGTTTAAAGAGTGGTTTACAGAAGGTATCCCCCTTGCTGAGGGAATGAAGTGGTTTGTGGAAAAATTACAAGATAGACTTTCATTTATCTTTTCACCTATTAAAGAACATTTAGGAAATTTTATGGAATGGTTCTCTGAAGATATATTAATGGGAATACCACCATTTATTCTTATGATTGTAATTGCAATAATTGCATTTTTCGTATCAGGTAAAAAATTTGGTCTTGCCGCATTTTCAATAGTCGGTCTTTGGTTGATTAATAACCAAGGCTACTGGGAAGAATTGATGTTTACTGTAACCTTAGTATTAATCGCAAGTATATTGTCTGTAGTCATTGGAGTACCTATAGGTATTTTAATGTCGAAAAGTAAAACTGCAGAAGCAATTATGACACCAATACTTGACTTCATGCAGACGATGCCAGCATTTGTTTACTTAATTCCAGCTGTTGCGTTTTTTGGAATAGGAATGGTACCAGGTGTATTTGCATCCTTAATTTTTGCGACACCACCAACAGTTCGTTTCACTAACTTGGGAATTCGCCAAGTATCGAAAGAGCTTGTTGAAGCATCTGAGGCATTTGGTAGTACAGGTACGCAAAAATTATTTAAAGTTGAACTTCCAATGGCAAAAGCTACGATCATGGCAGGAATCAACCAAACGATAATGCTGTCATTATCCATGGTAGTTATTGCATCTATGATTGGTGCTCCAGGTCTTGGAAGAGAAGTGCTTTCTTCTCTACAACGTTCTAACGTTGGTACAGGTTTTGTGGCCGGTGTAGGTATTGTTATTTTAGCAATAATTATAGACCGTATTACACAAAGCGTGAACAAAAAAGGGAAAAAAGCTTAATTAATTGTGTTGGTAATCTTTTCTTTACGAAAAGTTCCATATAAAAAATTACAGAAAAAGGGGAGATTTAAAGTTATGTTTAAACTTAACTGGAAACGTCTAGGTATTGCAGCTGGACTTTCATTATCATTATTTGCAGCAGGGTGTGGATCAGATGACGATTCAACTGATTCTGATTCTGAAGGTACATCATCTGTAGGTGATGGAAAAGAGGTAGAATTAGTTTATGTAGAGTGGGATTCTGAAGTTGCTTCTACTCATGTTGTAGGTAAAGTACTAGAGGATCTTGGATATGATGTTAAATTAACACCAATCGATAACACTGCAATGTGGGAAGCGGTAGCTAGCGGTGAGGCAGATGGTATGGTTGCAGCATGGCTACCAGCAACACATGAGTCACAATATGCAGAGTTCTCTGATCAAATGGTAGAGCTTGGCTCGAACTTAGAAGGTGCTAAAATTGGTTTAGTAGTTCCAGAATATATGGATGTTAACTCAATTGCTGACTTATCAGATGAAGCTGATATGACGATTACTGGTATTGAAGCAGGTTCTGGTGTTGTAACTAATGCTGAAAATGCTGTAGGAACTTATGATAATCTTGCAGATTGGGAAGTAGTACCATCATCAAGTGGTGCGATGGCTACTGAATTAGGTTCAGCTTATGACAACGAGGAAGAAATTATTGTTACAGGTTGGACTCCACACTGGAAATTTGCTGAATATGATCTAAAATATTTAGAGGATCCTGAAGGTGTATTTGGTGGAGAAGAGACTATTGATACAATGGTTCGTGAAGGTCTAGAAGAAGATCTACCAAATGTTTATAAAGTATTGGATCAATTCAACTGGACAACTGAGGACATGGAAGCTGTTATGTTAGATGTTTATAATGAAACTTCTCCTGAAGATGCAGCAGCTGCATGGGTAGAAGATAACGCTGAAAAAGTTTCTGAGTGGACAGAAGGCGTAGAATAATAGTTAGAAGGAGACTGATACTAAATGTGTCAGTCTTCTTTTTATTTTTAAGATGTGTTGTATTGGGACTTGGTATTGTTGTGAGTGGTGATAATATTTGACGCAAGTGGGAGAGTACTGGACACAAGCGCGAGAACATCGGACGCATGAGCGAGAACATCGGACAGAGACAACCACCCTCTCCAACAAATAAAAAAACTCCCTCATCAACTTCAATGAGAAAGTTTATATCGTAATTATTGCTTTTGTACTTTATCTTCTAATTCTTTTAAACTTGATTCAATTTGCTCTAAGTATTCACGAATATTTTCTTGATGAGGTTCAACTGTGTTTTTCCATTCTTGAACGGAATGTTTCATATCGTGTGTTAACTCTTTAATTAACGAAACACCTTCTTTAGAAGTAGCAGCAATTTGGTCCTTCAATTTTAAACCATCTTGTTTTAGGTTAGCTACAAGATCCTTTAATTCTATACTTTGTTCTCTTACACGGTAGCGTAATTCCTTCCCTGATGACGGGGCACTTAATAATGTTGCAGTAGCCCCCACAACACTTCCTACCATAACACCTAGTAATAGAGATTTTCCGTTTGCCATACGAATCCGCTCCTTTCCCACTATACCTTATTGTTTTCCTTTTTTGTAAATCCTATTAATTCTTTTATGTATATAATGTAATTATACTATTATTCTGTTTAAAAAATCCTCTGACAAGCTTTTTGCCAGAGGATTTTTATTTGTTAAAATTATTAGCTTACGGCAATAGGTCGTGATCTTTTCATAATTTGTTGGACAATAGGGTAAATAATTATCATGCAGATAGTGTTTAAACCAGCTGCAGGTAATACTACTGCTACGAATAATGCTACAAATGCACCGTCCATTAAACCAACAATAAATAATGCTACACTTAAAAAGATCGACCCGCTTATTATTGTACCGATAGCTGTTAATATTGGGGCAAGAATATTAATGTTTAGTTTGTCTTTAACAAGTAAAAACAGTGCAAAAAATAGTAAAGCAGTTATTGGTTTATCAATCATATTGGAAATCTGACCACCAGGAGCATTTGTTGCTAATGCGGATAAAACCCCTGTTGCGATCGATAATATTATCACGTATTTTAGTTTTGGGAATAACATTATTCCTAAAAACATCATTGCCAACATCATATCCGGTGTTACCCCGTAAATAGGTGGCATTACAAAGTGCAAAACAGCACCCATCCCCACTAATAGTGATAAAATGACCAAAATTCTCGTATTCATTTGTACCTCTCCTCATCTCAGCTGAACTCAGCTATTAAATTTTTTTCATTCTCCAACTGTACGCTCATCGTCAGTTGCGAAAACTTATTACAAGTATAACAGACATAGGGAAAAATAAAAAGGTGTAATTTTCAGATTTCCTTACACATTCACGTTGTTCGTAATATCTGTAGCGATTTGTTGTAAATCATCTGAAGTATAATCATCGGTATGTGCTTCCCAGTTTAATGAAAACCCATCTTCATTGCCATATCGTGGAATTAAATGGATATGTAAATGAAATACGGATTGATAGGCAGCTTTTTCATTGTTATTTAGTAAGTTGATTCCAACAGGATTAAAGGCATCTCTAATGGCATTGGCGATCTTAGGAATGCGTGCAAACAATTCTTGTGCTACATCTGCTGGGGTTTCATAAATGTTTTTTGTATGCTTCTTAGGAATGACAAGCGTGTGACCTTTGGTGACTTGACTGATGTCCAAAAAAGCATATACATGTTCATCCTCATACACTTTAGCTGATGGAATTTCCCCTTCTATAATTTTACAAAAGATACAATCTTCATGTGGCATTTACAAGACAACTCCTTCCATGTTTTTCTTCATTTTAATTAGTTGAGGAATGAATTGTAAAGTTTTTCACCTCAATAAAGAAACAGGCTCTGTCCCTGGGGAGGGACAAAGCCTGCCTTAAGAAGAACGAGAATGTCAATAAAGCTAATGTGGGGACTTTGTAAATTAGTTAATCGCTCAGCTTCATAACTTTCTATTACAAAAAACCTTTTCATCAGTATCTCATGGCGTTGAGACCTTTTCTAATAAAAGGGTTTTATTTCATTAGATTATCGTTCACTAACACCTCATTTGTTTTTTACACAATTATTGTAGTGAAGCCTTTTTATATGCCAACACTAACACCTCATTTGTGTTTTACAAATTATTTTGCAGTGAATCATCCTCGTTCTTCACTAGTTATTGTGAACGGAATTGATCTTTCTATACACAACTTATTAAAAAAATGTCGAGATTCGTATGACAGTTTATTTTGGCTTTATGTCCTAAAAGTGATAAAATTTTAATCAAGTGAACAAATCTAGGGGGAGAACTCGTGGAACCTTTGTTACGTATTGATAATTTAGTTGGGGGTTACACCCATAAAAATGTGTTACATGGAATTTCTTTTGATGTCCATCCGAAAGAAATTGTCGGTTTAATTGGTCTCAATGGAGCAGGTAAAAGTACAACGATTAAACATATTATTGGTTTAATGCAAGCAAAGAAAGGTTCGGTTTCTATAAACGGTAAAACGTTTCCGGAAAATCCAAATGAATACCGGAATCAGTTAGCTTATATACCAGAAATGCCTATTCTTTATGATGAATTAACACTTTATGAACACCTTCAATTAACCGCAATGGCTTATGATATTCCTGAAGATGTTTTTGAAAAACGATTAGAACTGTTATTGAAAGAATTTCGTATGGAAAAGAAACTAAAATGGTTTCCTGTTCATTTCTCCAAAGGAATGCGCCAAAAAGTGATGATTATGTGTGCCTTTTTAATCGAACCACCACTTTATATTGTGGACGAGCCTTTTGTCGGTTTAGATCCATTAGGAATTCAATCGTATTTACAGTTGATGGAGGAAATGAAGCATAATGGTTCAGGTATTTTGATGTCCACACATATTTTAGCAACTGCTGAAAGATATTGTGATCGTTTTGTCATTTTGCATGAAGGAGAAATAAGAGCGCTAGGCACGTTAAATGAATTACGTGATCAATTTAATATGCCGAACGCCACTTTGGATGATCTCTATGTGCAATTAACAAAGGAAGATAACCATGTTTAATTCACATGATTTTTTCAAAAAAAGATTTTCTGCACATTTAAAGGAGACAAGTAGGTATCTACGCTATATATTTAATGGGCATATTGCTGTAGCAACCCTTTTTCTTATATCAGCTTTAGCTTATTATTACCAGCAATGGCTTGCTCAACTGCCAGAAAACTTCCCTACGAATTGGGTAATTGCAATTGCATTCGGTCTCCTAATTAGCTATAGCCCAGTACGTACTTTACTTAAAGAGCCTGATTTAGTATTCCTTATAACGGCGGAACATCGAATGGGATCTTATTTTCGAAATGCATTAATCTACAGTTTCGTTATTCAGCTATATTTGATATTACTTGCTGTAGCAGCATTAGGACCATTATATTTTGAAACGTATTCTGATCGTGATGGATCTACTTATTTATTTACACTGCTGGTAGTTCTGATTTTTAAACTTTGGAATTTAATTGCCAATTGGTGGATGCTAAAGGTACGAGATACAAGTATTCGATATGTGGATCAAGTAGCGAGATTACTTTTAAATATTGCCGTTTTCTATTTTCTTGTTAACGGAGAGATATTAATAGCAGGAATAACAACGGTTCTCTTTATCATTGTATTCCTCTATGACCTGAACTTATCCAGAAAACAATCAGGTCTTGCTTGGGAACTTTTAGTGGAAAAAGATCAAAATAGAATGCAAACATTTTATCGGATTGCCAATATGTTTACAGATGTACCTCATCTGAAAAATCGGATCAAAAGTCGCCACTGGCTTGTATCTGTTCTTCGTAAGCGAATTCCATTTGCGAAGAAACATACGTATGATTATTTATATCGAATAACGTTTATTCGTGGTGGTGATTATGTTGGTATGTATGTTCGATTGATAGTAATTGGCGGCTTGTTTATTTATTTCGTTCCAAATATGTGGATGAAGATTATCTTTGCATTATTATTTCTATATATGAGTAGCTTTCAAATGATGACGTTGTATCAACACCATCGAACGGTCATGTGGATCGATATCTATCCTGTAGATTTGGAAGTACGGAAAAAAGCATTAACTACTTGGCTATTACAGCTCACCATGATCCAAACGGTACTATTTTCACTTGTTTTCTTGTTTTTACAGGAATACACTGGATTTCTCTTCGCTTTAGTAGGAGGATTCATTTTTAGCTATTTGTTTATTAACGGATATGTGAAGCAAAAATTAGCATAACTAAAAAAGGCATTCCAAAGCTTTTAGACTTTGCGAATGCCTTTATTGTATTATTTTTCTTGAAATGCGAAATAGGTGTCAATCAATGTTTTTGCTGCAATTGGTAATGCACGTTCATCAATATCAAATTTAGGGTGATGGTGTGGATATGGATTACCTTCTTTATTCGCACCTGTAAAGAAGTATGCACCAGGTCTTTCCATCGTATAATAAGCAAAATCTTCTCCACCCATTACAGGTATGACCTCCTCACGGGTATGGATTTCTTTTATATTCTCACTAGCTTTTAATACAAGTTCGGCTTCTTCTGCATGATTTATTAATGGCGGGTAGCCTTTTTCATAATCAAATGTATACGTTACCCCATTAGCAACACAAGTACCTTCTATGATTTTCTCCATTTCCTGAATGACCAGTTCTTGTATCTCTGGTTTTAAATAACGGACCGTACCTAGTAATGTCGCCGTATCCGCAATAATATTGAATGCTGTACCAGCTTCAAATTTCCCAATCGTAACAACCGCAGTTTCCAGTGGATCAATACGTCTACTTACAATTTGCTGTAACTGGGAAACAAGTTGAGATCCTATCACAATTGAATCTTTAGTTTCATGAGGATATGCCCCGTGCCCACCTTGTCCTTGGACCGTTATTCGGAAACGATCTGTTCCTGCCATGAAAACATCCTTTGATGTTTGTAGGACACCTAGAGGAGTTGTCGCCCAGAGGTGCGTACCAAAAACAGCGTCAACGTTATCCAATGCACCATCTTCAATCATTGGTTTTGCCCCACCTGGAGCATATTCTTCTGCATGCTGATGTAAGAATACAATTGTTCCAGAAAGCTCATCTTGAAAGTTTTTCATCACTTTTGCAAGCGTAAGCAAAGTAGCGGTGTGGCCATCATGTCCACAAGCATGCATAACCCCGTCCACTTTTGATTTATAGGCAACTTCCTTCTCATCTTGGATAGGTAGACCATCAAAATCGGCGCGTAATGCAATAGTTTTTCCAGGTTTTCCACCTTTTAAGGTTGCTACAACCCCGTTACCTCCGACATTTGATCGATATGGTATACCTATTTTTTCATAAAAATCTGCAATATATTTTGCTGTTTTATATTCTTGAAAGCTTAATTCTGGATACTGGTGTAAATATCTCCGAATTTCAACCATTTCAGGATAATGTTCATCAATGGATTGATGAATACGATTTAACAAGTTAGCTTCCCCCTTATTGGTTATTTTCTAACTAGTATAACATTAATTAAATATAAGTGTGTGTTCAAAAAGGAGGATGAAAAGGACTGAGAAGTTCGAGGCAGCGCAGAAACAAGCCAACGAATAATTTCGATGTGTCATTTTTACCAGACTTTTTGAACATCCTCTATAAATAAGGGGATAAATAACTATGCCAATCTAGGGTCCTCCAGTAATCGTTCGATCTCTTCTTTATGATGTGTTTCATCTGAAATCAAGTCTTCTAGTTTAACTACTAATTCTGTTAATCCTAATGTACCTGCTTGTTGTTTTCTTATCTCATATCGTTGTATTGTATTTGTTTCTGATTGTAATGTAGCTAGTAACAAATCCTTTACATTTGTTGGTTGTGGAACGACTGCAGTCATTGTTGTAGGTGTACCTCCAAGTGATTTAATTTTTTCGGATAAATACAGTGCATGCCCAAGTTCATCGGAAATTTCACTTTCAAAAAATGGTTTTAGTGCAGAGCGATACAGTCCTGAAACGACAGAAGCACTATATGTGTATTGAATGACTGCTCCATATTCGTGACGTAGGTCTTCGTTTAATCCATCTATTAGATTCTGTAATTCCTTATCCATTAAAATCCCTGCCTTTTAAAGAGTTATAATTCTATCATTCTATTCCCAAATATAGTTTTTTTGAAACTAATTTTAAGGTATGATATATAAAAGAAGGTATTTTCAAAAATTTCATGATTTATAATAGTAAAAGTTTTAAATTAGGAGGAAATGAATGAAAAAGCGGCATTATATTATTTTATTTTTATTTCTCATCGTTGTCACCACAATAGGAGCCTGGATTGTAAAAATTGGTAGAGGAGAGTTGCCTTATGTTGACCAATGGACAAGAGGGGCAGTTGATTCCTTCCCGGATACATTTATTTACTCATTTTTTCGTGGTGTGACAAATTTAGGTTCGGAAGCATTCATGTATCCATTTACATTCATCTCAGCGATTGTCTTGTGGTGGCTATTTCGTCACTGGTTACCTGCATTGGTGCTTGCTGGAGGAACCTTTTTAAGTCATTTGATCAATAAATTTATAAAGACGTTGGTAAATCGAGACAGACCAAGCATTTTAGTAGAAGCTAATGCAGAGGGTTATAGTTTCCCATCTGGACATGCAATGATTACGCTAGTATGTTACGGGCTTTTGGCATATTTTATTACGAAAAGAATGAAGTCCCAAAAAGCAATTGTTATCGTCCAAGCTGTCTTTGCATTGCTCATCTTTTTAATTGGAATTAGTAGGTATTTTATTAATGTACACTATTTAACGGACATTGTTGCTGGCTTTTTTATTGGCTTCTTTTGTTTTATTGGGCTTATATATAGCTATGAGTTCATCCAAAGACGTAAATCTCAGTCTTGAGTCGGAGAAGAAAGCATTCTGAGGTTGGTTACCCCTTCGTGAAGAATTTCTTAAGATAAAAGTAAGTTAAAACACGGAGGGAGTAATGAAGATGGATTCAGTAGTAAAGCAAGAGGAATTAAAAGTTCCTATCTTTAAGAATCGTAACTTTGTTTTGTTATTAATAAGTGCATTTTTTTCTTCACCGGGATATTACGTTTATTTAATTGGTGCAGAATGGTTGATGCTTTCTATAAATGATAATCGCTTTTATTTTGGAATGTTATTTTTTGCTGCATCTATCCCGAGGTTATTACTATTAACAACCGGCGGGATGATAGCAGATCGGTTTAATAAACGAACTATATTATTTTGTTCCGATCTTTCACGTGCTATTTTAATCGCAATTCTACTCAGCTTTATATGGATGGATTCTATCACGGCTATTCATTTAATTATTTTAGCAGCATGTTTTGGAATCTCTGATGCTTTTAGTTATCCGGCAATGAATGCATTAACGCCAGTACTGCTAAAAAACGAGCAATTACAACGTGGTAATTCTTTTATGCAAATGACCACCCAAATTAGTCCAATTTTAGGTCCGGCACTAGGTGGAACGTTAATTGCGCTATTAGGTTTTAAAGGAGTATTTACTGTAGCATTACTTATGTTACTTATTGCATCGTTTGCTGTAATTTTTATTCGATTGGATGAGGAGAAGTCTGTTTCCGATAAGCCTTCACCATGGGAGGATTTTAAAGAGGGTTGGAATTATGCGAGAAAAAATGAGTTAGTCGTGTCGATTGTTGTTATGGCATTCTTTTTAAATTTTTTCTTTGCAGGTCCGTTAGCAATTGGATTACCAATCATGGTAAAAGATGTTTTTCAAGGTGATGCCGTTAGTTTAGCTACCGTACAAACGTCCCTTGGAATTGGAGCACTAATTGGGGCGATTGTGCTAGCATCCATTAAGCTAAAAAAACCTGGGATTGTTATGATCGGGAGTTTAGTTTTCCTAGGTGTGATATATACAATAACAGGTTTCTCTTCCCAATTATTTATAACGGCAGGTCTTGTAGCACTAATGACTTTTACAACTCAGTTCGTTAATATACCGTTAATAACAATGCTGCAGCAAACAACTGAAAAAAAGATGCTTGGTCGGATGATGAGTTTTTTAATGACCGTCTCAACTGGATTTGTTCCTGTATCTTTTGTTGTTACATCAACACTTATTGCATTTGGGATTAGTATACAGACTATTATTGTTGTCAGTGGAGTAATCATTACCCTTATTGCGATTTACAACATACGAAATAAAAAAATTCTAGGATTTAAAAATGAATAGGGGGAAAAAGTTCATGCGTTATATTATTGCAACTGTATTCATCACTTTAGGAGTATTGCTCGTATTAGAGAATATAGGGATAGCTGAATTCAATATGGGGAATGCTTGGCTTTATATTTATCCGACCATCTTTGTCGTACTAGGTGTTAAATGGATGGTAGACCGAATTCGCCATAGGGGAGGAAGTTGGGTATTTGGATCATTTTTCTTCATCTTTGGATCGTTGTTACTGCTTGATCGTTTTGATGTTATTGCCTTTGCATTTAAAAATGTATTCAAACTCTGGCCGTTATTAATCGTTTATTTCGGGTTTATGTTCATTAATCGTTCCAAAGGTCCAGTAGTTGTCGTTGAAAAAAATGGGAAGCAGGTAAATGGAAAACATCACAAAGGATCCTATTTTTCAGTTGGAAGTCATGAATATAACGAACCAAATTGGAAAGTTGAACCAATGAATTTAAGCAATTTAGCAGGAGATTTTTATTTAGATTTTTCCAAAGCTTACATTCCAGAAAAAGAAATCCCAATATCAATTTCCACGCTTGCTGGGGATGTACACATTTTAATTCCTGAAAATGTAGAGTTTCGCGTTTATGCTTCGGTAAAAGCTGGTGAAATTGATGTTGTTGGGCAAAGCGTAGATGGGATTAATCGAAATTTCTCCTTTGAGACAGCGAACTATCAAATGGCGACACGAAAATTAGACCTAACATTGAAATTAAAAGCAGGATCTGTTCGAGTGGATTATGTATAGGGGGATGAATGTAATGAAACGATTTGCAAGTATTCGCTATAGGTACATTTTTTCCCATTTTCATGCTGTGTTTCTAACAACAATAACGTTATTGTCTATATTATTAACCATTTATGTTTTGTTTCACCCTGCATGGTTAACCTCGGAAGGTATTTTTTTGTTTATCCTATTATACTTGGTATTATCTTGTATTTTTTCAATATATATAGGTTTTAAGTCGAGCGGGGATTTGAAAGAGAGATTGGATTATATTTCTGTTTTAATTACACAGTTTGCAAATGGCAACTATACTTCTAGTATTCATTTTAAGGATGCATATGAATTATCACGTATAGGCAATGAGTTAAATGATTTAGGTAAGAAGCTACAAAGCCAAGTGAAATCCTTGCAACGAATGGCGGATGAAAAAGGGGAGCTTGCAAAAACGGCTCATAAGTCCGCGGTCATTGAAGAAAGACAACGATTGGCAAGGGATCTACACGATGCAGTCAGTCAACAGCTCTTTGCTTTAACGATGATGTCTGAAGCCGCAGTCAAACAGCTGGAAACTAATCCAGAACTTGCGAAGGAACAGATGAGGGATGTTGCAGCAGCATCACTTCAAGCCCAAACCGAGATGCGAGCATTACTCTTGCATTTACGACCTGTTCATTTATCTGGAGATCCATTGCCAAAGGGAATCCATAAATTAATAAATGAGTTAAAACAAAAAAGCCAAATTGATTTTGAAATAACGATTGATGAAGACCTAGTTCTTTCAGAGACGAAAGAGGAGCATATCTTCCGTATCATACAAGAATCGTTATCCAATATTCTACGTCATGCACAAGCAACAGAAGTTACATTAAATGTGTCTAAACGGTCTAACGAATTATTCCTACATATTCGTGACAATGGGAAGGGTTTTGATCTTTCCAGTGATGCAGAGCGAAAAACATCTTATGGATTAAAAACGATGAAAGAACGTAGCGAGGAGCTAGGTGGTACGTTTACAATCCGCTCAAATGTTAATGAAGGAACATATATTGATATACGAATACCTTGTTAATAAATTGGAGGTTTTTAAATGATAAGAGTTATCGTAGTAGATGATCACGATATCGTCCGTAAGGGAATTATTTCTTACTTACAGACTGATGAAAATATTGATGTAGTAGGGCAGGCTTCTAGTGGAATGGAGGGGGCAAAGCTAATCATTCAAGAAAAACCAGATGTTGTGCTAATGGATTTAATGATGGAGAATGGAACTGGAATCGATGCTACAAAGCTCGTAATGAAAGATTACCCAACCTGTAAAATTATTATTCTAACAAGCTATTATGACGATGAACAGGTCTTTCCAGCATTAGAAGCAGGTGCCTTCAGTTATATTTTAAAAACCTCTTCCGCATCGGAAATCGTAACAGCTATTAAGAAGGCAGCACAGGGAGAAAATGTAATTGAACCTAAAGTTGCAACAAAAATGATGTCTAGTTTCCGGACGGAACAAAAAAAGGCACATGATGAACTAACCGAAAGAGAGTTCGAAGTTTTATTATGTATTGGCAATGGAATGACCAATCAAGAGATAAGCGAAAAATTGTTTATTGGAATCAAAACCGTTAAGACACATGTTAGCAATATTTTATCAAAGTTAGAAGTTCATGATCGAACACAAGCAGCAGTATATGTACATCGTAATCAACTACTTAAACAGGAAGAATAATGGGATTTATTTTCATAGGGTCTTCGGAATATGTAGTAGAATACCTTCTCAATTTTTACATAATATTCAATATATAAATCGGACTACTAGGTGAAATGTTAGTTCAAACATCTAATAGAGTAAGTTAGATATTCGGATTATCGTTTGGAAAACCATTAAAAGTAATCCTCTGTAACGAATGGATTCGGCTAGTTAAAGAAAAATGTTTAACTTTATAATAGCAATAAAAAAGAAATATTTCTTAAGCTGATTTGTTACACTCAGAGTATTGTGAAAGGAGATGGAAGCATGAGTAAAGTGATTTTGGATATTTCAATGTCACTCGACGGTTTTATCGCTGGTTCAAATGATAATCAGAAGCAACCTCTTGGAGATGGCGGCCAAACCATTCAGAGCTGGTTGTTTAGTGGTGATCAACCAAGTCGTTATAATGAATTTTTCAAGTTATCTAGCACAAATAGAAAAGTTTTTGATGATCCTATTCCAAAAACAGGTGCTATGATAGTAGGTAGAAAAACGTTTGATATTGTAAACGGATGGGGAGGTAGCCATCCGATTCGTGATGTTCCAATTTTTGTGGTGACCCATAAGGCACCAGAAACTTATCTTGAAAATAACACCAGTTTTACGTTTGTTACCGATGGAATAGAAAGTGCTATTCAGCAGGCGAAAGAAGCCGCAAACGGTAAAAATGTAAGCATCGGAACAGCCAGTATTGCGCAACAGTGTATAAGAGCAAAACTAATTGATGAAATGCATCTTCACGTATCACCAACCCTACTAGGTAACGGAATTCGCTTGTTCGATCAAATTGGAACTGAGCATATCAAATTAGAAAGCGAAAAGGTTGTAGACGGTTCTGATGTCATACATCTTAAGTATAGACTCTTATACTAAAAAGCTTCTGTCTACTTGGCTAGTTGATACTCCCAAAGAGTAAATAACATACATTATCAACGATTAATTAAGAAGGAAAATTAATCAATCATTGAAAAGGGCTAATGGGTCACATTTCTATACTTACTTAGTCAATGGAGGAGAGCTTCATATGGAAACAAAGAGTAATATTGTTGCTTTATCAGGGAGTATTCGAAAAAACTCATCCACCCAAAAAGTACTTAATAATCTAAAAAACTTCATGCCCAACAGTGTTGAATATGAAATATATAATGGTATAGAAAACCTTCCGCATTTTAATCCAGAATTAGACAATCACCAACCACCAGTAGAGGTGCAAGTATATAGAGAATTGCTTTCAAGAGCAGATGGGGTCATTATCTGTACACCCGAATATATAAAGGGTGTGCCTGGTGTCTTGAAAAATGCTTTAGAATGGTTGGTGTCGTCTGCTGAACTTTACACGAAACCTGTAGCGGTTATTACAGCTTCAGGTAATGGGGAAAATGCTCATCAAGCACTACAACTCAATTTAAGTATGTTAAATGCGAATGTATTCGATGGTGCAGCATTGTTAATTTCAGGAGCAAACAGTAAATTGAACGAAGACGGGGAATTTGTAAAAAATGAGGTCAATTCCTTACTAAAGTTATTAATATCTAAATTGATCCAAGAAGTTAATAAGAAAGATTCTTTATGAGAATCAGTATTTTAGATAAATAAACCTTAAAGAATACTCTTGTCATAATAGTTTGATAGAGTGTGAAAAAATAACTGAGGGAATACCCCTCAGTTATTTTTTGAGAATGGAGATAAAATTATTTAATTTATCTAATGTGATGATATTTTGGTTACATGTTTGACTATCTTTACAAATGTAATTTCCTCTATTTGTATATGTTTCTTTACCAGATTTCACATTTGACATGAACAAACCAACATCTTCATAACTATTACATAGTGAACAAATGCCTTGTATACTTTCCGTAAAAGTTCCTTGAATCCCTATTAACCTATCCTGATAATCAAAAATAAGATACTTTCTTTCGGATCGTATATCATACCAGCCAATATAAGACAATTCTTTAAAATCCATTTTATCAAGAGGAGGTACCTTCAATTTCTTCGCTTTCGGAAATAATTTTTGAATTTTTTTGTCGGTAATTTCCTTAAATGGAATCACGTATGTCTTTACATCGGTTAGAAACTCCTCTGCTACAGCGGATTCCTCTATCTCTATTATTTTATGAAAAATATCCTTTTTGTTTTCATGTGAATCAGGAAAGAGATTCATTACTTTATCAAATGCACTATATTTTAATGCATGAAGAACATTATTATCTTTAACTGTTGTGTGTGCATGAACAAGATTGTTTACCTGAAACTTAATAAAGTTGTATTGGTCACTTCTTATGAAAAGCTCATCGTTCTGTAGTGTATTTCTTTTATTATCCATTTCTGTCAGCTCCTTATTAGTAAAAAAATGATGGTGAATAAGGGCGCAAAACCATATTATCAGAAATAGATATTATAGGCGATTAGTCTATCGTCCACCTCATACAAAGTATCGCCTTTCTAATAATAGGCTTTGCATGAGACGTTACAAATTCTGGCGGATGAATATTTCTTTTCGCCATTGTTTATCACCTCCTAACAGACCTACTAGTAGTATACAACAAAACGAATTAATTTTTATTTATTAGCTACTAAAATTTGTTTATAATAATTTATGAAACCGATAAACATTAAAATGGAACCAACCTCAGTGAGTAGTTCGAACTGGACATAGGTTCCGTTATTTCTAAGATATAGTAGTATTTTAGGATTATCCGGACATCTATTCCTTTAATCCCCAAAAAGAACTTGTTTTCCTACAATTCTAGTTAAATAGCGTATCAGATGTCCGCATGTTTACATTAAATGGGATTATTATGAATATAACGTACGCAATGTCCGCCAATTACCGTGATGGAGATGAGTAGGGATCACCAAACAATCTAGTTCTTGATTTTGAAGAAGAAGTTATTACGTTGGCCCCATAAAGGAAACCGGTAATCTATGACGAAGCCTCTTTTTTGTTTTTTTATTGTTTGCCTTGTATAATCAAAATATATTTAGAGGGGAGTTATCCTTAATGCATAATTCAAAAGTGAATGAAAATATATTATTGGGGATATGGACGATTACTTTTGTGGCAACAGCAGGTAGCTTGTTCTACTCTGAAGTGATGGGATACATTCCGTGTGAATTATGTTGGTATCAACGAATTCTAATGTACCCATTAGTAATCATATATGGTGTAGCTATTTGGAAGAAAAATATGAACCTAGCGTTACCTGGACTAATATTAAGCGGAATAGGAATGTTCGTTTCTACCTATCATTATTTTGTACAGAAACTACCAGCCTTGGAAGAAACAGGTGGTGCGTGCGGATTAGTACCGTGTAACCTTGAGTACGTGAACTACTTCGGATTTATAACAATTCCATTTCAAGCTGGTATAGCATTCATTATAATTTTTGTCCTACATTTAGTATTGCTTAAACAAAATAGGAGGTAATATGTCATGCAAAAGAAAATGTTAGCTATTATTGGAGTTATTATCATTTTATTTGTCGCACTTTTTTTCGTAATTAACTATAAAAATGATCAAGCTATTAATAAAAGTGATAATCCATATGGTACAACAGACTTAGAACAACCAACAATAGATCAATTAGATAACCCTCATTATGGCAATCAAATTTTACCTGATGAGCTAGATGAAAAGATTCAAAACGGAGAAGCAGTTACTGTCTATTTTTATAGTCCTACTTGTGTGTATTGCCAAAATACAACACCATATCTTGTCCCTTTAACAGAGGATTTAGATGTAGATATGAAGAAATTGAATTTATTAGAATTCCCTTCAGAAGGGAATAAATATGGTATTGAATCAACCCCAACACTTGTTCATTTTGACAATGGTGAAATTGTAGCAAGTATTGTGGGACAGCGTACGGAAGAAGAATTCACCGCATTTTTTAATGAATTTGTTTTAGAATAAGAGTAAGAAGCTAACTAGACAATTAACTAGTTAGCTTCTTTTATTACTCGTCCTTTTTCATATAATATGTTGTTAGGAATGGTCGGTCTGCGAAGTAGGCAGGTGGTTTTGTTGGTGATTCATCATGCGATTTCTTAAAGCTGTCCGAGTTTTTCCAGTTATCATAATCTGTTTCGGATTTCCATTGCGTTAACACAACATACACATTACCTGTCATTGGTTTCAATAAGCGAAATGCTTGAAAACCAGGCATGTTATCAATTTCATGTTTTCTATTTTTAAAACGATCTTCAAATACAGGTCTACCTTCTTCTGTTACAGGGATATTGTTCATCGCAACAAATCCTTCTTCCTGTAAATCACCTTTCTGAACAAGTACTTCGTATGTTCTTCCTGCAGCAAACACTTTTTTATTTGTGCCCTCGTAATACGCCAGACTTCCTCCACCACTTGACATAATATGTATGGTCATTTGAGGATGTTTGGTAGCTAGTTTGGCTAAAAAGTCGCCCGTTCCATTCGTCATATATGCTTTCATAGTAACAACCCCTTCTCTTTTAATCGTACCCTATTTTTCCTATTCATAGTCAAATTAAATGCCTTTTAAACTAAAATAGATTATAATAATTATTAAGTGCTAAAAATTATTATTACTTTATGGTTGTAGAAAAATGTCGTATACTAGAATAGTAACCTTGTATATCATTTTTAGCAGAGGTGAATAGATGAATAATTTATTTAAGAATAAATTAGCCTCCATACCATCATTTGTAAAAATACCTGTTGCTGTATTTATTATTATCTTACTATTAGGTATGCTTGGCTATGCATTCATTTTATTTGGTGGAAGACTTGTAGTGGATGAAGAAAACCTTATTCTTGATGCATCAACGACAATTGAAACCAAAGATGGGGAAATTATAGGGACATTATACCATGAAAATCGTAGACCGATAGCTATTGAGGAAATACCTGAGCATGTTTTACAAGCTTTTGTTGCGATAGAAGATAAACGATTTTATGATCATGCCGGAGTGGACTTTCGATCAGTAGTCCGTGCTGTTTACCGGGATGTTATTGCAATGGGAAAGGTAGAAGGTGCTAGCACGATTACGCAACAAGTAGCTAAGAACTTATTTTTATATAATGATAAAACATGGATGCGTAAAACGAAAGAAGTCATGGCATCCATCTATTTGGAGCGCAATTTCTCAAAAAACAGCTTACTAGAATTATATGTTAATAGTATTTACTTCGGTCATGGTGTCTATGGAATAGAAGCGGCGTCCCAGGAGTATTTTTCCAAATCGGCAAGTGAATTGACCATTTCAGAGGGTGCTTTATTAGCGGGAATAGTTAAAGCGCCGAATGGTTATTCACCAATCAAACATCCGGGTAAGGCATTAGAACGAAGAAACCTAGTTTTACAAGCAATGGAAGAGGCTGAAATGCTCACTACAGAAAATCGTCTTCAAGAGCAGGGGAAAACAATCGGTTTAAACATCCAAGAGAGTAAGGAAAAACCTTGGATAGACAGCTATATGGATTTAGTTATGAAAGAAGCTGCTGAACTTCATCAATTATCTATAGATGAAATGAAACGTGGTGGTTATCGAATTATCGTGAATATTGACGAAACGATCCAACAAATAGCCTATGAACAATTTCAAAATGAACAATATTTCCCAGGAAATACAAATGGTGTCGAAGGTGCTTATGTCATGATGAATCACAGCACTGGTGAAATTGTTGCAGCAATTGCTGGTAGAGATTATTCTTTGGGTGATTTGAATCGTATTACAGTTAAAAGGCAACCAGGTTCTACCATTAAACCAATTGCCGTATACGGTCCGGCAATGATGCAGGAGCAATACCATGCATATTCACTTATACCTGACCAATTAATAGACCATAATGGTTATAAAGCGACAAATGCTGATGGGAAATATGATGGCATAGTTTCCATATACGAGGCAATTATGCAATCGAAAAATACTTCAGCTGTATGGTTGCTGGACCAAATTGGAATTTCCTATGCAAAAGACTATCTTGAAAAAATGAATATTTCTATTCCTGATGATGGATTAGCTTTATCATTAGGTGGATTACGTGAGGGGATTACACCGCTTGAGATGATGGAAGCATATAGTTCTTTTGTGAATCATGGTAAAACGGTAACTTCTTCAACGATAAGCCGAATTTATGATAACGATCAGGAATTGATTTATCAGATGTCAAAGCAAGAAACAGAAGTTTTTTCACCACAGGTTGCTTGGGATATGACGCAAATATTGGCCAGCACTGTTCAAGATGGTACAGCTACATCTGGATACTATCCTAATGCATTAGCTGGGAAAACTGGAACAACCCAGCATCCCTATGTTAATGGTAATAAGGATGCATGGTTTGTTGGATATACTCCTGAATATGTTAGTGCGCTTTGGATGGGCTATGATGTCTCTGATAAAGACCATTATTTAACGGGAGGAAGTAATTATCCAACTGAATTAACGAAACAAATATTATCAAAGGTGGATAATAGAAAGTCATTAACGAAACAATTTAAGATACCGGAAAATGTAAGAGAATTACCAAAACCGATAAAGCTACCACAAATAGCCAATATAGAAGCGGAAATTACGTTTGGTGGCTTATCTCTTGTTAAGGGGAAATTAACATGGACAGGTTCGGATGATGACCGTGTTGTATACCGGGTCTACAAAGATACACCAGGCGTGGATGAACGTGTTGGCGAAGTAACAGGAGAATCCGAGTTTTTCGTTAATAACATCCAATTACTTCAATCCGATTCCTATTATGTGGTGCCATATGATCCGTTAACAATGCTAGAAGGTGACCGCTCTGAAAAGGTTGAATTAGCATTTAATAGGAAGGAGAAGTTAGGTGAGTTCTAATGTGAGGAATTCATCTGTTAAACGGAGTTATTTATTCTGATGTATTAACTCTATTACAGTAAAATTAGTCAAATTCATGACAATAGGTCTCGTATGCTATACACTAGCGCTGTAAACCGATATAGTAGAAGAGGAAAAAAATAGGTATAGAAAAAGTAATGGACAGCATTGGAAAAGGGTGAAGAAGATGACTAGAAAGATGAATGATACAATAATTAGAGCGTATAACGGTGAGCGTGTGGACTATACACCTGCTTGGTTTATGCGTCAAGCTGGAAGGTCACAAGAGGAGTATAGAAAGTTAAAGGAAAAATATTCATTATTTGAAATTACACAACAACCGGAACTTTGTGCTTACGTCACACGCTTACCTGTTGAAGATTATGATGTAGACGCAGCGATTTTGTACAAAGATATTATGTCACCACTACCAGCACTTGGCGTTGACGTTGATATTAAAACAGGAATTGGTCCGGTTATAAGTAACCCAATTAAAAACATGCAAGATGTAGAAAGACTAGGTAAAATTAACCCAAGTGAAGATGTTCCATATGTGTTGGAAACTATACGATTACTAACAGAGGAGCAGCTTTCTGTTCCGTTAATTGGATTTAGTGGTGCACCATTCACACTAGCAAGTTATATGATCGAGGGCGGACCTTCGAAAAACTATGGAAAAGTGAAATCATTTATGTATCGCGAAACAGATGCATGGTTTGCTTTAATGGATAAGCTCGGTGATATGGTTATTACATATGTGAAAGCCCAAATCAATTCCGGTGCTAAAGCAATTCAAATTTTTGATTCGTGGGTTGGGGCATTAAATGCACGTGACTATCGCATATATATAAAACCAATTATGACGCGTATTTTTTCTGAATTACAAAATGAAGGAGTTCCATTAGTGATGTTCGGAGTAGGTGCTAGTCATTTACTTCTAGAGTGGAATGATCTTCCAGTTAATGTAATTGGCTTGGATTGGCGTACATCAATTTCAGAGGCACGTGAATTAGGTGTGACAAAAGTGCTGCAAGGTAATTTAGATCCAGCAATATTACTATCTGACTGGGATACGATTGAAGCACGTACGAAAGAAATACTTGATCAGTCTAGAGCTGATGGCAGACATGTATTTAATTTAGGTCATGGTGTAACACCAGATATTAATCCAGAAACATTAAAGAAGCTGACTAATTTAATACATTCCTATTCCAAACGTTAGATCGTAGGAAATTAGCATTTTATTGGAGAGGTGTTTTCAAAATGGAAAGAAAAAAAATTGGACTACTAGTAATGGCTTATGGAACGCCATACAAGGAAGAAGATATTGAACCGTATTACACACATATTCGTCACGGTAGAAAACCATCACCAGAAGCATTGCAGGATCTAAAAGATCGTTATCAAGCAATTGGTGGTATTTCGCCATTAGCTAAAATTACCGAACAACAAGCAGAGGCAATTGAATCTCAACTTAACAGTTCTCAAGAACAATTTGAATTTAAAGTGTACATTGGCTTAAAACATATCACACCGTTTATAGAAGATGCGGTAGAAAAAATGGCAAACGATGGAATAAAAGAGGCTATTTCCCTTGTTTTAGCACCACATTATTCAACGTTTAGTGTGAAATCTTACAATAGTCGCGCACAAGAAGAAGCAGCTAAATATGGTCTTACGATTCGTTCTGTTGAAAGCTGGTATGATGAACCAGGATTTATCAAATATTGGGCAGATCACATTGAACAAGAATATGCTAAGATGTCGGACGAAGAACGTGAAAAAGCCGTATTAGTCGTTTCAGCACATAGCTTACCGGAAAGAATATTACAATATGGTGATCCATATCCAGAACAATTAGCCGAAACGGCAAAACTTATTTCTGAGGCTACAGGTATTGAAAACTACGAAATTGGATGGCAAAGCGAAGGAAACACGCCAGACCCTTGGTTAGGTCCAGATGTCCAAGATTTAACTCGTGAATTATATGACCAAAAAGGGTACCGTGCATTTGTCTATGCACCAGTTGGATTTATTGCAGATCACCTAGAAGTCTTATATGACAATGATTATGAATGTAAAGTCGTATGTGATGAATTAGGTGTTAGCTATTATCGCCCAGAAATGCCTAACGTGCATCCACAATTTATTGAAACATTAGCTAGTGTTGTACTAAAAAAAGTAAAGCGTGATGCGTAATGTCTACTAAGAAAACGATAGTAATAGTAGGTGGCGGGATAACTGGATTATCTGCCGCTTACTATTTACAAAAGGAAATAAAAGCAAATGACTTGCCCTATGAAGTGAAATTAGTGGAGGCAAGTAACCGTCTTGGTGGGAAAATTAAAACGATCCGAAAAAATGGATTCACGATTGAGCAAGGTCCGGATTCCTTTCTTTCTCGAAAAAAACCTGCTGTTAAATTGGCAGAAGAAGTAGGGCTTGGCGATCAACTTATTCGTAATGGTACAGGGCAATCGTACATTTTAGTGAATAATAAATTGCACAAAATGCCAAGTGGTGCTTTTATGGGAATACCTACTCAAGTACGTCCATTTTTATTTTCGGGAATATTTTCTTTAAAAGGAAAATTTAGAGCAGGGTTTGATTTTCTTTTACCAAAAGGAAAACCAGTTAATGATCAATCACTTGGTGCGTTTTTCCGTCATCGATTTGGCGATGAGTTAGTTGAAAATTTAATTGAACCGTTGTTGTCTGGTATTTATGCAGGTGATATAGATGACATGAGTTTAATGTCGACTTTTCCGAACTTTTATAATCTGGAACAAGAGCATCGTAGCTTAGTAAAAGGGTTACAAAAAACGATGCCAAAGTCTAAAAAATCAACAGGAAAAAAGCCAGGGATGTTTTTTTCATTTGCTGATGGACTAGAAACTTTAGTAGAAAAAGTAATAGAAAATCTAGATGATGTTTCGATTCATACAGGTGCTTCAGTAGATCATATTGAGAAAAAAGAGTTTGGTTATCATTTATTATTAAGCAATGGAGACGTGCTTAAAGCAGATGCAGTGATCATGGCCACACCTCATCATGCTATACCAAAAATGTTTAGTAAATATGAGTTTTTAAAGACATTTAATGAGATGCCTGCAACTTCAGTGGCAAATGTTGCGTTAGCATTTGATGAATCTGCAATTAAGAAAGATATTGACGGAACAGGATTTGTAGTATCACGAAATAATGATTACCGAATAACTGCTTGCACATGGACACATAAAAAATGGCCAAAAACAACCCCAGAAGGAAAAGCATTGGTACGCTGTTACGTTGGTAGACCAAGTGATCAATCTGTCGTAGATCTATCCGATGAAGAAATTATTGATATTGTACTAACAGATTTAAATAAAACAATGAACATTACAGCGAAGCCTGAATTCAGTGTCGTTACACGCTGGAAAAATGCGATGCCACAATATACCGTAGGACATCAAGAGCGAATTGCTAACATCCGAAAAGAAGCTAGTACGCAATTGCCTGGAGTATTTTTAACGGGATGCTCATTTGAAGGAATTGGAGTGCCGGACTGTATTGAACAAGGTGAGAAAGCTGTAAGCGATGTATTGGGATTCTTAAAGGATAGTTGATTTTGGACTAGTTTCAGCGGAGGTGCTGATACTAGTCTTTTTTGGTGAGCGTTGCAGATAAAGAAGAAGATCCCAAGCTCACTTGGGATCTTCTTCTTATCTATAACAATTATTCGTAACTTTTCTCTAATTCATCAACTAGTGAGCCAACGAAGGCAACAGCTTCTTTAATTGCATCCGTTTTAGACATATCAACACCTGCTTTTTTGATTAGGTCAAGTGGTTTTAAGGTACCACCAGATTTCAGAACTTCTAACCAATTGTCTGCTGCAGGTTTTCCTTCTGTTTGGATTTTTTGTGCAACTGCTGTAGAAACAGTTAATCCAGCAGAATACGTGTATGGATATAACCCCATGTAATAATGTGGTTGGCGCATCCATGTTAACCCTGAATTTTCATCAAATGTAACAGTGTCACCCCAGAAGTTTTCTAGTGCTTCACGTTTTTGCTGAGTTAATACATTTGCTGTTAAAGGTGTACCAGCTTCTGCTAAGTCATAAACACGACGTTGGTATTCACCCTCTAGTAAGTGTGTAACAAAGTTGTGGTAATACGTTCCTAGTAGTTGTGTGATTACCCAACGCTTCATCCGTTTGTCGTCTGTTTTATTCAATAAGTGATTTGCTAGTAGCAACTCATTTATTGTAGATGGTGCCTCAACAAAATATGTGGATGGGCGGGTGTTTACTAGTTCTTGATTTTTCCCTGCTAGATAGAAGTGACCAGCATGTCCCAGTTCGTGTGCTAGTACGAATGCACCACGCATGGTATCTGTCCATGTAATTAAGATATACGGATGCACACCATATGGGCTAGAGCAGAATGCACCAGTTTGTTTACCGACATTATCCGCTAAATCAACCCAGCGATCATTTAACCCTTTTTGCATAATTTCACTGTATTCGGGTCCCATTACTTCAAGTGCTTCGAGAATCACAGATTTTGCTTCCTCATAAGTTGTTTTTGGATTGAACTCTGGATCTAATGGGGCTTTTAAATCTGCATAGTGTAGTTCGTCTAATCCTAGTTTTTCCTGCTTCAATTTTGCATATCTGCGCATATGTGGTGCAAGTTCTTCTTGTATCACATCAAGCTGGTTGTGATACATTTCCTTTGTAACCTGTTGTGAAGAAAGAAGCATGTCTGTAACAGAATCATAGTTACGTAAACGAGACATCGTTACTTGTTTCGTTACTTCAGTAGCATATGTTGCTGCATAAGTGTTTTTATACTGATTTAATGTTTTAGTAAATGAATCATAAGCATCGCGACGAATTCTAGAATTTGTTTCTAGTTCATAGCGATCCTCGTATAATGCTGCTGACATTGGTAATTCATTACCTTCTTCATCTTCAATAGAGTCAAAGACCATATCAGATGACTTACTACGACCATAAATCATATAAGGTGCACCATGTACCTCGCTCAGTGCGGCTAAGGTTTCTTCTATTTCTGGTGCTAGTGTATAAGGTTTTTCTTCTAACGTATCAGCAAGCATTTTTTTATACGTTTGTAATTCTTCTTTTTCAGTTAGAAATTGCTCAACTTGTTCGGTTGTTAGAGTCAATAGCTCAGATTGAACAAAAGATAATTTTGCACCAATACTAGCCATAGCAGAGGATACCTTTGCCGAATCACGTTGATTGTTTGGGTCACTTCCGTCTGCACTAGAACGTAAGCTAGCATATGTACCTACTCGAACTAAGCGTTTTCGAAAGGTTTCTAACGCTGAAAGACCGTTTAATAGAGTGGTAGAGTCATTTACTAATTTCCCTTTATATTGTGTCACTTCCGTTACATCAGCTTGTACAGCTTTTAATTCCTCTTCCCAAGCCTGATCTGATGGGAATAAGTCTGTTAAATCCCATGTTTCGTGGGCAGGTACTTCTGAACGCTGTAGGCGTTTTGCTTTTGTAGTCGTCATTTTCAAATCCCCTCTCTTAATAAAAAAAGTATTTCGGTACTCTAAGTATTATAATATAAATTTAACTAGAATGATATGATTTTTCAGTATTTTTATGAAAAATATCTACAAAAAAATACAGCTATAGATAGTATAGCTGTAAAAATGGAAGGGACTATATTTGTTATATTACAGTAGAATTAGAGTGTTACTTATTTTTAGGTTATACTACAATTGAATTATCTAGCCGGATGATCACATTCGTCACACACGTTGCCATAGCAGTCAGCTTTTTCATCCATGTCTTGACCACATTGTTGGCATTGTTTCTTTGGTAAGTTTTTGAAAAACTCAATGACGTTTATCATTTGGCTCCTCCTTTGTGTAGTTAACACTATTGTATTATAACAGTATGAAAATAGTCAATGCTGTGTTACAACAAAAACTAAAATAGAGGTGAAAGTATGAAGTTAACTGTAATTGGATTTTGGGGAGGGTATCCTGCTCCAAATGGCGCTACTTCTTCTTATCTATTAGAAAAAGATGATTTTAGTCTACTTATTGATGTTGGCAGTGGTTCCTTATCAAAGTTGCAACAAGTAAAACACGTTATGGATATCGATGCTGTAGTTTTATCGCATTACCATCATGATCATATTGCAGATGTGGGAGTATTACAATATGCTTGGCTTGTTCAATCGTATATTACAGGGGCGAAAGAAATTTTGCCGATCTACGGACATACAGAAGACCGAGCAAGGTTTGAGTCATTAACGCATGAATGTACAGAAGGAGTAGCATATGACCCTAATACAACTTTAGAAGTAGGGCCGTTCACAATAACCTTCTTAAAGACCAAACACCCTGTCCCATGCTATGGTATGCGTATTACAGATGGAGAAACTGTTATCGTATATACTGCCGATACAAGTTATATGGAGGAATGGATAAGCTTTAGTAAAGATGCAGACTTACTTATTACAGATTGTAACTTCTATGCTGACCAAGATGGTTCTAATGCAGGACATATGACAAGTAAAGAAGGTGGTATGATTGCAGAGAAAGCTAATGTAGGCGAGTTATTATTAAGCCATTTACCACAATATCGTCATACAGTAGATTTAGTACGTGAGGCCAGAGTACAATACAATGGGAAAGTACGTGTAGCAGAAGAAGGACTGACATGGGAAAAGTGAGTACTTTCTTTTTGATTGCATCAGTGTTTTCCATTAAACTATGAAGTAGCGTAATAAATTAGGAGGGATATGTTATGAAATTTATTGACAATCAAGGCATTACAGATCCAACCATTAACCTAGCAATGGAAGAATATATTCTACAAAATTTTGGTGAGAGGGATACATATCTATTATTTTACATAAATAAACCTTCCATCATCATTGGTAGGAACCAAAATACCATTGAAGAAATTAATACCGAATATGTTGAAGAAAATGGAATTAAGGTGGTTCGTCGGCTTTCTGGCGGAGGAGCAGTTTATCATGATGAACAAAACTTAAATTTCAGCTTTATTACAAAGGATGATGGAGATAGCTTCCATAATTTTGAGAAGTTTACGAAGCCAGTTGTTGAAGCACTACAAAAATTAGGTGTACCTGCTGAATTAAAAGGTAGGAATGATTTATTAGCAGATGGCCGAAAGATTTCAGGTAATGCGATGTTCTCTACTAAAGGACGGATGTTTAGCCATGGAACGTTGATGTTGGATTCAGAAATCGAAAATGTTGTAAAAGCATTGAAAGTGAAAAAAGAAAAAATCGAGTCGAAAGGGATTAAATCGATTCGTAGTCGTGTGGCAAATATCTCTGAATTCTTAGAAGAAAAAATTTCAATGGAAGATTTCAAAGAGCTAATCTTAAAGTATATTTTTGATGTAGAAGATGTGAAAGATGTTCCACGGTATGAGTTAACAGAAGAGGATTGGAAAAACATTCATAAAATATCAGAGGAACGATATCAGAAATGGGAATGGAATTACGGAAAATCTCCTGCATTCAATGTACAGGTTTCTCATAAATTCCCTGCAGGACTTGTGGATGTCCGTTTAGATGTGAAAAAAGGAATAATAGAAAACTGTAAAATCTTTGGTGATTTCTTTGGATTAGGTGAGATTAACGTTTTGGAGGATAAGATCATTGGAATTCGTCATGAGAAGAAAGCAATAGAAGAAGCGCTTGCTGAAATAGATGTATCTCACTACCTTGGGAAAATTTCAAAAGAAGATTTCATTAACTTAATCTATTAATTTGAAGCGGCTCATATAAATTGAGCTGCTTTTTTCAATACTTTTGTTAACGCTTCCACTTGAAAAATGTATAGTTGTCTTTTATAATTGAAATAGTTTTAAAATTTCCAACGTTTAATTGCGTGGGTTTCAAGTTAAATAGCTTTTAATAAAAAGCTATTTTTTTACAGTAGAATGAATGACTATTCATTCATTATTTTGGTAGGGGGTTGTTATTATGAATTTGAGTGAACAATTATCCATAACAGCTAGAGAATACCCGATGAAAACGGCATACATTTTTCAAGACAAGGAAACGAGTTATTATGAGCTTAATGCTTCTGTTCAACAATTTGCTACACAGTTGGAAAGTTTAGGTTATCAAAAAGGGGATCACATTGCTTTAGTAGTTGGAAATAGTCCATATTTCATCATTGGATTATATGGGGCACTCCGGGCCGGTGCAGTGGTTATACCTATTAACCCGCTATACACACCAAGTGAAATGACGTATATTTTACAAAATGGGGATGTAAAAGGGATTATCACAATGGATGTACTACTGGAGAAATTTATCGCAATATCAGAGCAATTACCGGATGTTAAGCATTACATATCTTGTGAAAGTGGAGTAGATATGGATCTGCAAACACACCCATTATCCTCCAAACTATTTTCATTTACGCAATTAGTACAAACTGGGGAAGGCGTATTTGAAAGTGAGCCGAATTTGGATGAAGAGGACACAGCGATCATTTTATATACATCAGGTACTACAGGGAAACCAAAAGGTGCTATACTCTCTCATAAAAACCTCTATTCCAATGCGAAGGATGTTGCTGATTACTTAACGATAAATGGAGAGGATCGTGTAATTGCAGCATTACCAATGTTTCATGTGTTCTGCTTAACGGTTTCTTTAAATGCTCCATTAATGAATGGCGGAACAATTTTAATACTGCCAAAGTTCTCACCGCAAGAGGTTTATCGTATTGCCAAAGAACATGAGGCAACGGTCTTTGCAGGTGTGCCAACTATGTATAATTATTTGCTACAAGCTGCGGAAGGTAATCAACAAGACTTTTCCAGTATACGTCTCTGTATTTCAGGAGGCGCTGCTATGCCTGTTGCCTTATTAAAGCAATTTGAAAAAACATTTGATGTAAACGTATCTGAGGGATATGGTTTATCGGAGGCAGCACCTGTGACATGTTTTAACCCACTAGATCGACCACGTAAACCTGGGTCGATTGGAACTAGTATTATTAATGTGGAAAATAAAGTCGTTGATGAATTTGGAGAGGAAGTACCAGTTGGAGAAGTAGGTGAATTAATCGTTCGTGGGCCAAATGTGATGAAAGGGTATTACAAGATGCCGGAAGAGTCTGCTGTCACGTTAAAAGAAGGTTGGTTATATACAGGTGACATGGCTCGTATGGATGAGGAAGGGTATTTTTATATTGTTGATCGCAAAAAAGATATGATATTAGTTGGGGGCTATAATGTTTACCCACGAGAAGTCGAAGAAGTTTTATATAGCCATCCAGCTGTAGCAGAAGTAGCAGTTGTTGGGATGCCTGATCCAAACACAGGAGAAGCAGTTATCAGCTTTGTTGTTGTAAAAGAACCGACAATAGAAGAAGCGGAATTGATCGACTTTTGTAAGGTTCATTTAGCAAAATATAAAGTTCCAGCTAAAATAGAATTCTTAGAAGAATTACCGAAAAATACGACAGGAAAAATTATGAGGAGACATCTGAAGGAAATAGTGAATCAAGTATAAAAAGAGCTTGGTATACGTCAAACGGGTTTCATGCTGAGGTATAGAATAAAACTCGTTCTAGTCACCTACGTTATGAAGGGAATCTAGCTAGAAGGAATAAAATATGCCGTATTGCAAAGTAAAACAAGCCGAGATATATTATGAGGATATAGGAGAAGCGTGTGCAACTACTTAAAAAAGGTGATCATCATGGTCACCTTTTTTTTGCAAAAATTATTATTATTTTTGGAATATTATGTTAGTGTTTTAGTGTACAGTTATTACACGAGGGAGAATAGAATATAAGGTTTCGAGCGAGGGGAAGAAAATGACTAAAGAGAAGATAGAATTTGATAAAAGTTGGAAGTTTAGTGGTAATAGCAATTTGCTTAGCCGTAATAGCTTGATGGAGGATGTCATGGAATATTTATATTAAATTACAAGTAGATTGTGGAGAAATAAATAATATTAAGGAGAGGAAGTAAGGGTGAATATAAGACTTGCTGAAGCAAAAGACATTAAGCAATTAATAAGAATGAGATGGGATTTTACTATTGAATATGATGAAAGTAAAAGAAATGCATCATTTGATAATTTTGAAAAGGAATGTCAATCTTTTTTTGAAAACGCAATTAATAGTGGTCGATGGTTTATTTGGGTTGCTGAGGAAAATGGAAAAGTTGTATCACATATAAATATAGAATTAATACAAAAAGTACCACGCCCTGGTAGAGTAACATATCCATTTGCTTATATGACTAATGTATATACAGTTCCAGAGTTTCGAAATATGGGTGTTGGAAGTAAAATACTTAAAATAATAAATAAGTGGGTTAAAGAAAATAATTATGAATTTGTTATTGTATGGCCAAGTGATGAGTCTATAAATTATTATAAGAAAAATGGTTATGCCCATTGTACTGAACCTATGGAATATTTCCCTTCTTGAACTAAAGGCTAGCTTTAACGAAAGAAGCAACTTGTTTATCGCTCTAACGAGGTAGACTAGGTGAATTAATTTAGAGATTAGCAGGGTGTTCAAATACTGAACTAACTGTTCCATCAAATTCCTCTTATTCTACCAAGGAAAATTTTACTCTGATGAAAAAAATCATTACTCACTATTAGTTATCAGAGGCGAGAATATGAAAAATATTGACTGTTTTGATTGGCAAGGAAAAAATAATATAGGAAATGAATGGAATTATAACTATTTCACTAATGGGAGCCATTGTTCAATAAAGGCAGTGTCTTCTTGAATTAGCGGAGCAGGTTAATTAACAGAAAAAAGGGGGGACAAAAATGAAGAAGAAGTGTACAGTTTTAATTAGTTTTATCATAATGCTTGGTGTAATTGTTGGTTGTTCTGCAAAAGCAGAATCATTTGATGATGAAAATATTATTTTCAAGCTTGCCGATACTGAACCAACAGCTAAAGCAATTGAAATAACAAATAAAACCGGATTTGATTTAGTCAACCTTACTTTGAAAATAAGCTATCCGGTGAATAAAAATAATAAAACTGAAACAGAAACGATTAAATCTATAGAAGAATTTAAAATTGTATCAGGTGAAACAAAAGAGATTTCAATTCAACTTGCTCCCAATGAGGGTATAGAAGCAACTGATTTGGAGGTTGACCTTCAGGGCAATGTAGTTAAAAGGAATGAAAAAGTACCTTTTAAAATAGGTGGTGCATTAAGTGCTCTTGTTTCACGCCCTTAGAACTTCTTATTCAAGTAAGCGGGGGAAGTGTGAAATATGGGGTGTGATCTTACAGCTCTTACCAAACTAGAATTTCTTGTCAGGGGAGGATAATGTTGAACTTTCTAGCATTTTTAATAATTCCAGTAATAGCAGTTATAATTGTTAGTGCAATAATGTCACGAATTTATAGGGATGAAGAAAAAAAGGATAAAGGTTTTGTTCTTTTTTACCATAAATTTACATATAGAAGAAGGATGATACGTGCTTTGTGGGGCATTCCAATAATGTTCCTATCATATTTAGTCTTATATTGGCTTGATAATTTTACTTCAAATGAAAAAATAACCATTGGAATCATTTTCTTACTCATTGTTTTAATAGAAATTGCCTATAATTATGTGAAATGGAAAAAGATTGAAAAAAAGTATAACCCATTGTGAAGGAATGTACTTAAAGTAACAGGGGCGTTAATTCGAGAAGGATTAACGCTATTGTTGGGGCAGGATAGTTCAACAAGAATGATATTTTATTTGAGGAGAGGGAAATTGAATTGTTAGAAATAAGAGTTATTGATAAAGAGGATGTTGGGAAAGTATCGAATTTTATTGCACGGTTAAATAGTAGTGAAGAATCACATATTGGTTATTGCGGGAAAGATAAAGAGGAAATCGCAAAGTATATGATAAATGATATTTCAGATATTAAATATACTGATAGTTTTGTTGTAGCATATGAAGACAATAAACTTGTAGGTGTATTGGGGTTTGATGCTGACCTTGAAGAAAGTAGTGTAGAAATATGGGGACCATTTATTGTTCCAAATAATTGGGATGTTGTCTTTGATATGTGGAAGAAAATGACTGATTTGCTTCCAAGTGAAATAGAATCATTGGAGATGTTTCCGAATTTAAAAAATATTCAAGTGTGCCAATTAGCAAAAAATCTTTCTTTTAAAAAGCATAGTGATGAAACAATATTGATTTTTCAGCGTAAAAATGGTCACGAGTTAAAGAGTGTTTCCATTGAAGAATTAACTCCTGAGTATTACTTAGATATGATGCAACTTCATGATAAAGCATTTCCTGGTGCTTATTATAGTGGTCAACAAATTATTAAACGTTTAGATGAACATAAAAGAGTTTTTATAATAACCAATAATGGTAATTTTTGTGGGTATATTTATGTCGAGGCAGAACCAGAATTTGGTGAGGCAAATATTGAATTTTTTGCTGTTGAGAAGTCTGATAGAGGTACTGGAATTGGAGGACAATTACTAACGGGTGCCTTAAAATGGTTATTTACATTTGAGGACATAGAATCTGTTAGACTCTGTGTCAACTCCACCAATGGTAGTGCGATTACCTTATATAAGAAAGTTGGCTTTCAACATCTATATGACTTGTGTGCGTTCACTAAGAATTTAGAAAAAAGTTGTTAGTAATAGAAGTATGAAGATCATAATAAGTGAAATATTACATTTACACTTTCGGGGCATTTGAGGAATAAGGGGTTGTCAATGTGGCAACTCCTAATAAGGCAGATTTGAAGAACTTCTTTTTTGGAGGTGCTTAATGAATCTATTAAATCATATAAGAGTAAGTATATTTTTACTAATTTTTATTATACCCATAAGTGGTTGTTCAGCAGTATCAGAACAATTTGAACCTAGTTTAAAAGGATTTATTCTCGAAGTAGAAGGTAGAGAGGTTTTAGTTGCTGAAAATATATCGACCAATGAATATGATGAAATAAAAGATATACCGATTGATGATTTAGATAACGAAAAACTCAGTTTAATTTATATAACTTACGAAGATGTCAAAGGTTTCGATAAAGGAAATGAAATTAAAGTTTGGTTGGATGGAGATATCGCAACTTCCTATCCGGCACAAGCTAAAGCGAAAAAAATTGAGTTAATAGAGTGAACGATATATTCATCTATCGGGTGTGTATCAAGAAGAAGCAGAAATGATGGGCAGGATTATTTAAGAAGAATTTAAGCTAATGAAGGGAATAATGTATAAATGTAATGTAATGGAAAAGGGGAAGAAATAATGGAAGTTATCATAACGGTTGGCGTTGTCATTATAGCAATTACTTGTTTAACGATTGATGGTAAATTGAAAAAAACAAGTGAACAAAACATAGAAATTATCGAACTATTAAAACAGGGGAAAGAAAAATAAGTATTGTTACTTATACCGTTACGGGGGTATTACTACAAGAAGGGATTAATGCTTTTCATATTGAACAAAAAGGTGCAGGGTGGAAGAAGGTAATCGAAGTGCTTTTTTAAGGAGAAGGTGGATCTATGCCATTAGAACAGGAAGTAATGGGTTTGTTAATTGGTGGAGTTTCTATTGTTATGGGGATTGCAATTTTAATTACGGTGTTCCTTTGGGTGAAAAATAAAAATAATAGTTCAGGGTACATCTGGACATTACTGCACTTGCTATTAGTTTCTGTTGCAGTATATTTTACATTAAAGGGTATAGCTTTTGACTACAATCATCCAATGGCATCAGAAGAGATTTCGCTCCAAATAGGTATTTCTGGAGTTATTTGGGCATTGAGTATGCTTTGTTTAGTAATAGCATTATTTAGCTTTTCGAAAGAGAGAAAGCATAGTGCTCTTAAACAAATGGGTTAGTTCAAGAAGATTTAAACTATAAAGTAGATAAGTCGAAGGTTTGTTAAATTTTTTATACGGAATTTTAAAATTAGGGGGGTATGTATGAAGAAAAAGATACTAATTGTTATCTTTTTTATAGTGATATTTAGTGCTGTCTTACTTTTTTACCCATATAATTTATACCACTATTTTACTGCGGAAGAAAAAGTCAAAAGTGTTTTTATTGATTCTAATATGAGAGAAAGGTCTTTTGGGGATGACTCTGAAATATTAAATGTAAAATATTTAGGGAACTATATTTATTATGTTGAGACAGATGAGAACACTTTTCTTGTTGAGATTAAATCAAGTAATTCCTCTCACTCAATTGAAATTTTTGAACACAACCAGCATATCACTCAATTTAAAGACTACTAAGATTGTGAAAATACGTACTAGCAACTATAAGATGACATTATATGAAATCATTTATGGCCGACTCAATAAAGTCGGTCTATTTTCTGCTGAGTACAATTTTATTAGTGTGCAATTATGAACGACAATTGGTTTGTTTTTTATATTGTTTTTTGTATGAAATCGTTTCTGGTAGACCATACTATATTAAAAAAGGGACTGATTAAATGAATAAACAAGATAAGAATAAACCGGAATTAGCTACGTTTACATTGCTCAATCCAGATTTTCATCCCATGGAAAGTGTTAATGAAGGAGGGCAAGATGAGGAAGTAGATGAATTTTCATCACAAAATGACAATAATAGTTAAGTAAATGGGATTTTATTCAAAAAATTTAAATTTTATATACCATTTTGTCGGATATTTTGGTAGATTAGTAATATAGCCTCTTTCTTTTCGTTTGAACAGCGAAAGGATGAAAAAAATGTTTAAAGAATTTTATACTCCATCACATGAAATCACCCCACAAACACTAGCAGTATTAGCACAAGTAGACAAAGGAGGTAATCTTAGTACTTGTGTGCTCGAAGAAGAATCCGAGTATGTGATTGATTATTCTCCTAGCAAGTTGATCGACTTCTCCTGCAAGTTCTTTGGTTCTAGCCTTAAAGGGAGGCAAGACGGTACGCGAGATATTTGCGGCATTACTCACAAAGCTCCAATCTCGATTGATCCATCAAGTGGCATGTATTTCTTTCCTACTTCCTCTCCGACGAATCCGAAATGCTCCTGGATTGCTCACTCCCATATCAAACAAGTGAATAAAGCTGGAAATCTGAGTACAGAGATAATCTTTAAAAGCGGCAAACAAGTTATTTTGGATACTTCGTTTGGATCCTTGATTAACCAGGTTCAACGCACCGCACAGTTTCGGTATTTATTGGATAACCGAATTAAGTATTTAAAGCAGCATAGGAATGATCCGATGATAAACTCTTCGACATAAGTTCGTCAAAAATAGCTTTCACTTTCTTTCGAATAGCAGGATTAAAATAATTACGTTTTTCTTCTCTTCCTTGGCAAAGAAAGAGATAGGATGAAAAAGAGTCATTTTTATTTAATAAGGTAACTTGAAGATTTTTAGCAGTCATTGCTTTTCGTAATTGTCTGCGTTCATTGATTGCCTCAGAAGCCATTTTTTCCAACAGTTCAACATACGATTCTTTAATTTTAAAATTACCTCGTTGGATTCGATCGATATCTTGTTTAATCACTACCAATGTCATGGAAAGAAAAAGGAATCGTGAAGCCAATTGTATATCTTCATCTGAAAGATAACGCATATATTCCACCTCTACATTTAGGAACGTTTGTTCTATTATATGTCAAAACAATGAAAAATAATACTGAAAAATATTGGAAAATGAAAAGAAAGAGGCAGAAAATTATTTAATACTATGCATTTTCTCGAGTTTAATTTAAAATATAGTTATTACATTAAAAAGAGAATTGATGTTCTACATTGATGAGGAGATTAGACTACATGTATTTGTTTAACATCCTAACGGACTGGAAGATAGCGATTGAAAATGATCAATTAGATGAATTAATCATGCATTTATTAAATGATTATGAAAGACTAGGACCTTTACCTGGAATCTTGTTACCATTTATAGAAGCTTTCCTTCCGTTTCTACCGTTAGTGGTATTTGTGTTGGGGAATGCTGCAGCTTATGGATTATTAGAAGGTTTTCTACTATCTTGGGCAGGCTCAAGTTTAGGAGCTATTTTAGTCTTTTTAATTATCCGTAATCTCGGTGATAAGCGGATGTTTCTGGCGGTTCGAAGGAATAAACAAGTAAAGAAAGTAACTGCTTGGCTTGAACGGCATGGCTTTGGACCACTTTTCTTGTTAATGTGCTTTCCATTTTCACCGTCATCTGTAATTAATGTCGTTTCCGGTTTGTCTAAGATTAGTATTCAACAATTTATCTTAGCGGTAATTTTTGGGAAAGCAGTAATGATCTTTTCGATATCATATATTGGTTCAAGTATTGTATCATTTGCTCAAAATCCCATGGAGACAATTATTGTTGGAATAGTTATCGTGTTGTTTTGGATTGTAGGTAAATACCTGGAAAAGAGGCTACAACGCAAGGCATTACAGAGTGATACCATCAACGAGAAAGATAAACAGAAATAGTTTTACATAAAAATAGGAAAACTTCTGTCTAGAGATAGAAGTTTTTTCCTTATATAATTGGATATCACATCGAGGGGGATTAGAATGGGACTTCGATTTATATTAGGTAGATCGGGTAGTGCAAAAAGTGAGCAATCATTTAACGAAATCAGAGAAAAATCAATGGAAAGTCCACAAGGTCCACCAATATTATATATTGTTCCTGATCAAATGACATTTGAGCAAGAATATGAATTGTTTAAGGATGAAGCGTTTCAAGGGAGTATACGGACGCAAGTGTTCAGTTTCTCTCGACTTGCATGGAGAGTTCTACAGGAAACAGGTGGAGGGACAAGACAATTTATTAGTTCCGTTGGTATTCAGATGATGCTTCGAAAAATAATCGAAGAAAAGCAGGGAGAATGGCTTGTTTTTCAAAAGGCAATGGAAAAGCAAGGGTTTTTAAATCAAATTGAAAAAATGATTACTGAATTTAAACGGTATCAAATTACTCCTGAAGTTCTACAAATGCAAATTGATCAAATCAAACAATTTGTGCATCAGGAACCTGGCGAACAGGCATTAGCAAATAAGCTTGAGGATTTACGTTATATATACGAAAAATTAGTTGTAGCACTAGAGACGAACTATATAGATAGTGAGGATCAGTTACAGTTATTAGCAGAGAAGATTCCAGACGCGTCATTTTTGAATGGTGCTGAAATATATTTTGATGGATTTCATCGATTTACACCGAAGGAATTACTTGTTGTCGAGACACTAATGAAAAAATGTGACAATCTTACATTTACGTTAACGGTAGATCATCCGGAAGCGGAACAGTTATCAGACCTGGATTTATTTTATCAAACAACTGAAACATATCATGTGCTCAAATCGATTGCTCACGAAAACCGAGTAGAGATAGAAGAAGATATCATGTTAGACCCAAGAGATGGAAGGTTTCAGGAGCGACCGTATTTTGCTCATTTAGAGGAGAATTTTGATGTCAGACCTGCACTAGCATATGAAGGAAATGCACCAATTCAAATAGCAGAAGCGGTACATCCGCGTGCAGAAGTCGAAGGTGTTGCACAAGAAATATTAAGGCTTGTTCGCGAGGAAAATTACCGTTTTCGAGACATGGCAGTCTTAATACGCCAAACTGAGATGTACCAAGACCTAATAGCAACAATCTTTGAAGATTATAATATTCCTGTGTTCATTGATGAGAAAAGAACAATGCTTAATCATTCATTAATTGAGTTTATTCGTTCTGTTTTAGATATTGTGGAAGGCAATTGGCGTTACGATGCTATTTTTCGAGTGTTGAAAACAGGTTTTATTCCACAAACAGATGAAGAATATCCCTTAACGACTGATGCTATTGATGAATTAGAAAACTATGTGTTGGAATATGGAATGAGGTCTCGCGAAAGATGGACTGGTGATCAAGAGTGGGTATTTCAACGTTTTCGTGGGTTTGACCAAGCAGCGCAAACAGATGAAGAAATGAAGATGCAAATACGCATTAATCGCTATCGTAAGCAGGTTGTACAAGCATTGCAAACTTTTGATACAACTATTCGTAAAGCAGAAACTGTTCAGGAGTTTTGCGAAATAACTTATATACTCTTAGAAAACCTCGGTGTTTCAAATCGGCTAGAATCCATGCGCACATATTATGATGATCATGGACAAATTGAAAAGGGGCGAGAACAGGAACAAGTCTGGAATGCCATTATTCAATTATTCGATGAAATAGTAGAGATGGCTGGTGATGAGCCGATGTCATTAGCAACATTCCGGGCAACATTGGATGCTGGGTTTGAATCACTGAAATTCTCCCATGTTCCACCGAGTATTGATCATGTCATCGTTGGTACGATTGACCGATCACGGATCAGTGGAATAAAATGTTCCTTTTTGTTAGGGGTAAATGAAGGGGTTTGGCCTTTAAAACCACCTGCCGACGGGATGATTAACGAAACAGAAAGGGAACTTTTGGCGGGACACGGCATGAAGCTAGCGGAAACAAGCAAACGTCAACTTCTGGATGACTGGTTCTATATGTATCTCGCATTTACCTCCGCTAGAGATTACTTATGGGTTAGTTATCCACTTAGTGATGAAGAAGGTAAATCGAAGATGCCTTCTCAGCTAATAAAGCGGATGGAAGACTTATTCCCATCTTGTAGTGAACATACTCTTTTACAAGATCCAGATGAATTAGTGGATGCGGAACGATATATCACGACACCGGTGAAAACTAGGTCTGCGTTAACAGCACAATTAGCAAGAAGTAGAAAAGGTTATCCAGTAAAACCTGTTTGGTGGCATGTTTTGAATTGGTATATGAATCATGGTCATAAACATGATACGACCTACACGATTTTACAAAGCCTATATTATGAAAATAAACCTTTGGATATTTCGGAACATACGGTCAAAGAATTGTATCCGAAGCAGGTGAAAGCAAGTGTATCCCGGTTAGAATCCTATTACCGCTGCTCATACCAGCATTTTGCAAAGTATAGTCTAGGACTAGATGAGCGTAAAACATATAAATTGGACGCACCTGATATCGGTAACCTATTCCATGAAGCATTACGAATTATTACCGAGTGGATTCAAGATGAAGGAAGGGATTTTTCTGGATTGACGAAACAGGATACGGCATCATATGCACAGCGAGCAGTTCAGAATTTAGCACCGATTCTTCAGCACCAAATTTTGCATAGCTCAAACCGTTACCAATATATACAGCGTAAATTAGAGGAAGTGATTGCGAGAGCAGCATTTGTTCTGAGTGAACAAGCTCGACAAAGTCAGTTTTCACCGGTTGGGTTAGAATTAGGTTTTGGTTCGCAGCATGACAAACTAAATCCTGTAACATTGGAACTACCGAATGGCTTTGAAATAATGCTTCGAGGTCGAATTGATCGGGTGGATAAAGCGATAAATAATGAAGAATTATTTTTGCGTATTATAGATTATAAATCTAGTGCAAAGGGACTGAACTTAGTAGAGGTATATTATGGACTTGCATTGCAGATGCTCACATATTTAGATGTTGTATTATCGCAATCCGAAAGCTGGCTACAGAAAAAAGCTACTCCTGCTGGGGTACTTTATTTCCATGTTCATAATCCGATGATCTCTGGAAATAAAAGAATCTCTGATGAAGAACTAGAGAAAGAGATTTTTAAAGAATATAAAATGCAGGGCATGTTGCTTGCCGATGAACAGGTTGTAAAACTAATGGATACGAATTTAGATACTGGGTGGAGTGATATGCTACCAGCTGCCGTGAAAAAAACTGGGGAGTTCTATGATAAATCCAAGGTAGCTAGTTCAGAAACTTTTTCCAGTTTGCAACATCATATACATCAGTTAATGATGCAAGCAGGAATTGATATTACTCAGGGTGGCGTTCATTTAAACCCTTACCAACATAAGCAAAATATTGCTTGTACGTATTGTCCATTTCTATCCGTCTGTCAATTTGATACTTCACTAGAGACGAATAATTTTCGCAAATTACAAGACATTGGTGATGAAGAAATATTGGATAAAATCCGAACGAAGGGGGAGGTATAGATGGTAAACTGGACGAAAGAACAAGAAGAGGCTATCTATACGGATGGTAGTGATGTATTAGTTGCCGCCGCAGCAGGATCTGGAAAAACAGCAGTTTTAGTAGAGCGTATTATTCAAAAGCTACTAAAAAAGGAAAATCCAGTTGATATCGATTCCCTTCTCGTCGTAACTTTTACAAATGCAGCCGCTCAAGAAATGCGTAACCGAGTTGGTCTTGCACTGGAGAAAGCGTTGGAAGTAGATCCAACTTCGGTACACCTCAAAAAGCAATTATCATTACTTCAACGTGCATCAATTTCGACACTGCATTCCTTTTGTTTGGATGTCGTAAAGCAATATGCGTATTTATTAGATATTGACCCTGGATTTCGTATTGCAAATGATATGGAAGCTGATTTGATGCAGCAGGAAGTAATGGATGAGTTATTTGAAGAGTGGTATGGCGCAGAAGGAGAGGAACAAGAACGCTTCTTCGCCGTTGTCGACCGGTTTTCCAGTGACCGAAGTGATGGAGATGTGGAAAACTTAGTTCTTTCACTATATACTTTCGCTATTCAAAATCCTTGGCCAAGTCAATGGCTGGATCAGTTAGCAGAGGTATATGACATAGCTGACAATTGGAAAGAAGAAGATTTGACTTGGTTGGACATTATCAAACAAGAAGTAACCAATCAATTTGAGGCGTTACAGCAAGAGATGGACTTAGCATTAACCTTGACACAGGACCCTGAAGGACCAGAGCAATATAAAGAAGCGGTTGAATCGGATATGGCGATGCTAAGTGAAGCTAAGAGCCTATTAGAATCATGGGACGGACTTCAAGAATACCTAGCTACAAGCAAATTTATCGCATTGTCCCGAAAAAGTAGCGAGTGTGATGAAGGAAAGAAAAATAAAGTAAAAGCATTGCGTGAGAGTTACAAAAAACGTTGGAATAAAATGAAGGGCGGATGGTTTAGTCGGAAATTATCCCATCATATTGATGATATGCGCGAGTTGGCTCCGGTAATTAAATCACTTACAGAGTTAGTAAAGGAATTTCACATACGGTTTACTAAGTTAAAGAAAGAAAAAGCAGTAGTTGATTTTTCCGATTTAGAGCATTATTGCTTGCAATTATTAATTGATGAAACATCTACAGCTAGTCAGCCAATCCCATCAAGTGTTGCCAAAAGCTTACAAAATCAATTTAGTGAACTACTTGTCGATGAATACCAGGATACAAACCTAGTTCAGGAGACAATTCTAACAATGATTAGTGATCAAGTGGGATCTGGGAATATGTTCATGGTTGGAGATGTAAAACAAAGTATCTATCGATTTCGACATGCGGAACCATCTTTGTTTATCGAAAAATACAAACGCTTTGCAAAGGAAGATCAGGTAGGAAAACGGATTGACCTTGCAAGTAACTTCCGTAGTAGAGAATTAGTTCTTGTCGGTGCGAATTATATCTTTAGACAAATTCTAGATGAAGAATTAGGGGAGATTAACTATGACAAAGATGCTGAGTTGATCTATGGAAATAAGATGTATGATACGCTACCATATGCCGAACCCAACCCTGAACTGGTCATCGTTGATCGACAGAAGCCAGAAGAGAAAGAGGATCCAGCAGATGAAGAGGAAAACTATCAAGATTTAGAAAAGGCCCAGCTTGAAGCAAGAGCATATGCCGAGAAAATTAAAGGATGGATTGGGCAAAAGGAGAGAGCACCACTCCAAGTCTTTGACAAAACAACAGAGCAGCAAAGGGATGTTCAATATCGGGATGTCGTTATTCTACTCCGTTCCATGACATGGGCACCAACAATAGTCGATGAACTTAAAAAGCAAGGAATTCCAGTGTATGCTGAACTGTCCACCGGATATTTTGAAGCAATCGAAGTTAAAATCATGCTAAGCTTCCTGAAAATTATTGATAACCCAAGGCAGGATATTCCATTAGCATCGGTACTTAAATCCCCTATTGTAGGACTAAATGAGGATGAACTAGCTTCGATTCGACTAGCAGATCGTAAACATACGTACTATGATGCATTGCAAAAATATCAGCGTGAAAATGCAAATGAGCTGACTGAAAAAGTGATGCGATTTTTAAACAAACTTGAACAATTCCGTTTAGCATCTAGACAGGGTGCACTTTCTGAACTAATTTGGCAAATTTATCGGGAAACGGGATATTATGATTTTGTTGGTGGTATGCCAGGTGGTCGCCAACGTCAAGCGAATCTACGTGCATTATATGATCGAGCTAGAAGTTATGAAACAACCTCTTTCCGAGGACTCTTTCGCTTCTTGCGCTTCATTGAGCGTATGGAAGAACGAGGTGATGACCTAGGTGCTGCACGAGCTTTAAGTGAGCAGGAAGACGTCGTTCGTATCATGACAATTCATAAAAGCAAAGGGCTAGAATTTCCAGTAGTTATTGTAGGAGCAATGGAAAAACAGTTTAATTTACAAGATTTAAATAAACGCTATTTATTGCATAAGGATTTAGGTTTTGCTAGTAAATATATTGATCCTGTTAAACGTATAACCTATCCAACTATTTATTTCGATGCAATGCGCCAGGAAAAACTTCGTGAACTATTAGCAGAGGAAATGCGTGTATTATATGTTGCTTTAACTCGAGCAAAAGAAAAATTAGTTATGGTTGGCAATGTAGCTTCGTTTGAGAAGAAACAAGAAAAATGGCAGAAAATGCTTGATCATTCGGAATGGATCATGCCCGCACATTTTCGAATGGAGTCCAAAACGTATTTGGATTGGGTTGGTCCAGCATTGATTCGCCATCAGGAGACAGATATATTACGAACGGAAGACATTCAGGATGCCGTTTTAGACGAAATCCGGATCGATCCTTCTAGATGGGATGTTTCAATTATTCATGGGAGTGATTTGGTTAATCTAGAGGAGTCAAGTGTGGAAGCAGATATGCAACTCAAAGAGAAAATTAGTAAGTGGCAACCAATCGAACTAGAAGATGAAGCGCTAGATTCTTTTGTTCATGACAGACTTTCGTATACGTATCCATATGAGGAAGCTGCTAGATCTCGTGTGAAACAAACGGTAACCGAAATTAAACGCCAACGCGAAATAAAAGATGAATACAGTGCTGAGCAACTTATTACTCCTTTTCAAGCTCCCATTGTAAGAAAGCCTGTCTTTATGCAAAAAGAAAAGAAACTTTCAGCTGCTGAGAGAGGTACAGCAATGCATACAGTTATGCAGCATATTTCTTTTGCTAAGCAGATGGATTCACGTGAAATTCTGGCGTTTATAGAAACATTGATAGAGAAAGAAATTTTGCTGCGCCAAGAAGCTGATATTATTGATGTTTCGGCAATTGAGAAATTCTTTAAAACGAATATTGCGAGTTACATGTTGGAACAATCAACCATTTATCGGGAAGTACCTTTTAGCATCACATTACCTGCTAACGAGGTGTATGCAAATTGGCAAAGTGAAACAAATGAACAGATTATGTTACAAGGTGTACTAGATTGTGTTATTCCAAAAGATGATGGTTGGATTATATTAGATTATAAGACAGATGCCATTTCAGGTGAAATCACCGAATCACTAGTCGACAAACTTGTTAAACGATATGAAACACAATTAAGTCTTTACCGATATGCATTGGAACGAATTTGGAAACAACCAGTTAAAGAAACCTATTTATATTTCTTTAGCAAACAATTGCTCGTAAAAGTTCCCTTAAAGTAGAAGAAAGAGAAAAAGTCATATGATTATCTGAGGAAGAACAGATCGTGGAGGATTACTGTTATCTCTACAATTTATTTTTAATCCGAGTCAATATGTAAAAGAGAGTGTAGTAAATTACTTACACTCTCTTCTTTGTTTATATCATTACTGTTTTATGCGTTTGCAGTTACATTTTGATCACTAACATCTGGATCAAATGGATTTGTGGAACTCAAACCTGTATTCGTGTTTATAAAGTCACCTGTATTAAGTGATCCTGACCCTGCATTGGTTTTGTCAGCGCTTTTTGGTGATAAGTAAAATGCATCCCCAAAATTCACTACTCCACCGCCAACACTATTGATTTTTAATGGTCCCGCAATGATAGATGGCATATCAATACACCTACTACTATTATTTTACTTTTAGAATATGAATCAAAGTAACTTTGTGTGTAGATTATTCAGTAATTATTCTTCCTCTGATCTAATTCTTCTGAAATGTTTTACTCGTGCATCGGCATTTATTTTCTTGATGCTTCCGATCTGAACAATTCCTGATTGACTGGTACCATTCATATAGATATTTTCTACATGAATGGTTTTGGAATGATGAATGCTGTTCATACTTACTTTATTTTCTAGCTCGATCCAATTTGGTTCCATCTTAAAAATCGGATAATCTTCAAATTGTAAGTCATCTTTATCATTAAAAACAGCACCTTCTTGTTGCAATGCGATTGCTCTAGATGTTGGATTTGCATTATTCGTATCTCCAATATTAAATATAGAACTAAATGCTACCGATTGAATTCGAATATGACCAACTTTTGCTAAGCGTTTATTAAGCATAGATACTCCTACTTTAGGCAACAGGTGGTGCTAAAGGTACTAATAAACCAACTGTATAAGATTCAGGTGGTGTATCAAAAAATGAAGATAGTTTCATTTCTTCATTATCCCCAACTAAAAAAACAGATGAGGATGTTACTGCTTCCACACGAATATTTCCAACATGCAAACCCCAATTATGAACTTCCATATTCATGATTATTCTCCTTTTTCACTATTCCCTTGCATATATTTTGCTAAGGAATGATATATTTCTTTTTTCACTTTATCGCAGACATAGTTATGCAATTCCTCGTCTGTTAAGGAATCTCTATGTTGTTTCGCTTCATCCGTATAGTAACCAATTCGCTGTGGTAATTGCTTTTCCATGTCCTGTATTAGCATGGATTGATATTGAACCTCAATGGGACACTGGTATTCATTTGCAAGATTCTGTATCATGTTTGGTCCATCCTGGTGTAAGAAGTTTGTTAAATCGGTCATAATCTTTTGTTGCGTAGAATTTGAATTAGAATTAGGATTCGCGTTATTACTTGTGAACTGGTTGTTTCCTAACCCTAAATCATCTATATTTGCTAAATCACTAGGAGATAATCCAATGTGCAATGTTCCATCTAATCGCTCGATCTTTAATTGATCAAAATGATACTCGACTCTTTCGACCATATGCGAATTTTTTTCTTGTACCATGCTTTCTAATTTATTAATCCGCTCTTGTAATTCGCGTAATTGATTTTGTTGCTGTTGGTTAGCTTGCTGAAGTTCATATAAATAATAATTCCAATCATAGATGTTCATGTGCTCCGCCCCTTTTCCCTAGGCATTTACCTATAAACAGATTATGCAATGATTTGATTTATGTTAATGCTATTGGCTGTGTTAAAGGGATAATAGGGGGAGTAGTCGTACCAAGAGCTTCCGCTTCTTCAGCTGGTTCCGTATATCCTCCAGTATTATATAGTTCTGATTTCGCTTGAATACTTCCGGTACTACCAATTTGTAAGACAGAGGAATTGGTTATGGAACCTACTTTTAACATATTAATGTTGATGGATTGATGAACGGTAAAGTACAACTTTCTCACTCCATTTATGTTACTGGTTGATCTAACTTATCTTTATCATAGACATACGTATGAGACTGGTTTAAATCAATACGTATTCCATCTCCTGTATTGAAGGAGCCACCACCAGCATATGTTTTTGCAGAACTGTTAGGATTCATGGAATATACGTCTCCAATATTGAATATAGCGGATGCGGATACACTATTGACCTTAACTGCACCTACTATTGCTGGCATTTTTTATCCCTCCTCATATTAGTTTATGTAAAAGTAATGAATTGTTGAAAAAAACACGTCTATTCCAAGGGCTATTTACTTATTAAGTATGCTAATTCTTAGTTCTTCACAGAAACACCATGGTATTTAACATAAAAAGAGAAGTGGGGATGAAATATTGTAGATTCGCTCATAAATTTAAATATTCGCTCAGAACCAGCAGCAATTCGCTCATAAAATCAAATATTCGCGCAGAACCAGCACGGATTCGCTCACAAAATCAAATATTCGCTCAGAAGCAACAATTCCGCGCTCCACCTCCATACTCCGATTCATTTTTAAAGGAAAAGCAAAGACCAAATCACATAGTGATTTGGTCTGCTATTATTTGATATGCTATTTCGTATGTTTTCAATGAAACGGAACTACAGCACTTACTATTTGTTATGCTTTTAACACATCTTTAATATGATTTAAAGCCCAGTCTAAGTCTTCTTTATCAATAATTAATGGTGGAGCGAATCGAATGACGTTTTCATGTGTCTCTTTACATAATAGTCCTCTGCTTTTTAAAGCTTCACAGTAAGGACGTGCAGGTTCTGATAATTCCAGCCCAATAAATAATCCTTTTCCACGTACTTCAGTAATTTTTGGATTATCAATTTTGTTTAGCTCATCCATCATGTATTGACCAAGTTCAAGTGAACGGTCAGCAAGGTTTTCTTCTAATAGTACTTCAAGTGAAGCAATTGAAACAGCACACGCTAGTGGGTTTCCACCAAATGTTGATCCATGTGATCCTGGATTAAATACACCTAAAATATCTTTGTTTGCGACAACACAAGATATTGGCATTACACCGCCACCAAGAGCTTTTCCTAAGATCAGCATGTCTGGTGTAACATCTTCCCAATCACAAGCGAACATTTTACCAGTACGGGCAAGTCCAGCTTGAATTTCATCAGCAATATAAAGCACATTATTTTCTTTACATACTTCATATGCTTCTTTTAAGAAACCTTCAGGTGGAATTACGATACCAGCTTCCCCTTGGATTGGTTCAAATAAGAAGCCTGCTGTATTTTCGTTTATGGCTGCTTTTAAGGCATCAATGTCCCCATAAGGAATAAGTTTAATTCCTGGAAGCATCGGACCAAAACCACGTTTGTATTCTTCTTCTGATGACAAGGAAACTGCTGTCATCGTTCTACCGTGGAAGTTTCCTTCACAAGCAATAATTTCTGCCTTATTTTCTGCCACACCTTTAACATCATATGCCCAGCGACGAACCGCTTTTACTGCCGTTTCAACAGCCTCTGCACCAGTGTTCATTGGTAGTGCCATTTCTTTATTCGTTAACTTACATATTTTTTCATACCATGGACCTAATTGGTCATTATGGAATGCTCGGGAAGTTAATGTAACAGCGTCTGCTTGATTTTTTAGTGCTTCAATAATTCTCGGATGACGATGTCCTTGGTTAACTGCAGAATATGCACTTAGCATATCCATATAACGATTTCCTTCAGGATCTTCTACCCAAACACCCTCAGCTTTTTTAACGACAACTGGAAGTGGGTGATAGTTTTTTGCACCAAATTCTTCTGTTTGATCAATAACTTGTTGACTACTATGTACCATAATATCCCTCCATTAATAGTTGGTTTATAATTTATTATAACAGTTTTAACTAATTATGATAGAGAGAAAACTACCAGATTACGTCATTTCAAGTGTAATTATGGCACAACCATGTTATATTACTTACATAATGTTTAAAGAAAAAGGTGAAAGTAGGAGGAATGACATTGAATACACATCTTCATATCACGGCATGGGGACTAGCCTTTATTTTATTTGCAATTTCTGTCGTGTTACATAAACAAGGGAATGCAAAGGCATCTAAAATTGTTCAAATGATTTTACGACTTGATTATTTATTAATTTTATACTCCGGCGGTGACTTAATCGCAAACTACTTTAGTGATAGTCCGAAGTTGGGGGAAGCAATTGTGAAAGGTCTTGCAGGAATCTGGGTAATTGCTGCAATGGAAATGACGCTAGCGAAGCTTAAAAAAGGCAAACCAACGAAGAGTGGATGGATACAGCTTGTAATTGCTTTGTTAATAACATTAATACTAGGGTTTGGAAGACTTCCAGGTGGATTGATGTAAATAAAAATTGAGCTATTCCTGTTTACAGGAGTAGCTTTTTTGGTGGAGTGAGATATGGGAAATGCTCTTCCGTGAATTTATGAAGTATTTATAACAATTTCCTTTTTGGGATTGACTATTGGTATGGATGGTTAATAATAGTACAGGAATGTAAAAAATGTTGGGGGCGCAGTAATGAAAAAAATATCGATGCTAATAATAGCAATTTTCGTGATATATATAGTTCCACTTGGACAAGTAAGTGCTGAAGAATCAGACATGAACGAAGAGATCATTTATAGCATTTTCGTAGATCGTTTTAATAATGGAAACCATGCCATAACAGAGCAAGTAAGATTAGATGATCCTAACGCCTATCATGGTGGAGATTTAGAAGGTATTACATTAAAGTTAGATGATATTAAGCAGTTAGGATTTACCGCAATTGCATTATCGCCTATTTTTGAAAATGCACCTGATGGGTATCACGGATATTGGGTGGAAGATTTTTTTGAAGTAGAGGAACAGTTCGGAACAATAGACGATTTAAAGAAACTGGTTGAGGAAGCACATGAACGAGATCTGAAAGTGATTCTTGAATTCACACCGAATTATGTTTCAAACAATCATCCAGCAGTGACTGATCCAGTAAATCAGGATTGGATATTGCCAGATGCTACCATTGATACGGAAGGAGCAACATGGACAGACCAGGTTGCAGTATTAAATCAAGATCACCCAGAAGTAGCAGCAATGCTTATGGAGGCAGCGGCGTATTGGTTAGAGGAAGTCAATATTGATGGATATAAAATACATGCAGCAGATCAAACAACACCAGGTTTCTTGGCTGAATTCACAGCACATGTTAAAAATTTGAATCCAAATACATACATCATTGCTGATCTTTTATCGGATCAGGAAGCCGAGCATGTTTACGTTGATCCACATATTGACGCAATAGAAAACACGGCAATGTATGAATCAATTATAGACGTTTTTGCAGAAGTAGACAATCCAGTTTCAGATATTTATGATGTCTGGGAAAGCCAGAGAAACAAAGATGGGTACGTGTATGTTGACGATGCTTTTACAGATCGTTTCACACAAAAGTTCTCTGTGAACGGCAGAAATACGTTAACGACATGGCAATTGGCATTAACATATATGCTTACAACCCCAGGGGTACCGATTCTTTTTCAAGGATCAGAAATACCAATGTATGGGGAGTTTCCTAACAATCAACGACTTGTTGACTTTAATAGTGGTGAAGAAGAAATAAAAGAGTTTTATACACGGATAACCTCCATGAAAGAAGAATTCTTACCATTAAAATATGGAGACTTTGAGTTGATTAGCTCGGATAGGGGGATGAGTATTTTCAAGCGAACCTACCAAGAGGAATCAATGTATATTGCAATTAACAATGATAGTGAATCAAGGGCCATCACGGTTCCTGGAATTGAAGCGGGGTCACAACTCCGAGGCTTATTAGGTGATAATCTAGTTCGGGAACAGGATAACGGGGAATATAAGGTTAGTATGGCTCGGGAAGCAGCGGAGGTTTTTATCGTTGAAGAGAACTCGGGATTAAATTGGGGATTTATCACACCGATAGTAGGAGTGTTTTTATTATTTGTATTTGGTGTCATTATCCTCAGTAGGAAACAGCGGAAAAATGGTACAGTTCAAAAATAGTTAATAACAGTGTTAGGTCAACAAACCTAATGCTGTTTTTTTGTCTACTATTTGGGCTGCTGCAGTGAATGTATCACATTATTTAGCATCAACTCAAAAAAGACTCGTAGGAGCACGTATAACTAACTCATTTGGTTTTGTTACGTTGCTCAAATTACCTTGACATCTTTTTACAGCATGTAAAATTTTGAGTCTTATGAATTGGGTAAATATGATAGAATTATAGAGTAGAAAAAAATTCGAGTGTGAAACAAGATGGGGGATATTATGTTAGGAATTTACTTTGGTATTGCATTTATTATTGTTTTACTATTAGTAATCATAGCAGCATTCAGTAAAAATAAAAACATTTGGTTTAAGGTTTTAGGTTTCTTTGTTGCTTGTCTTCTAATTATTTTCGTAGCATTTTTTGCAATCGTTATCACTCTTTTGATGGGAGAGGTTAAGTTTTATCCGCAGTTTATTATTGGTGTCACGATCGGAATTTTGTTTTTTCTTTGTAATGGATTTTTCCGTTTTTTAAAACCTCGTATGTTAAAGATAAGCGTTATTAGTTTTATTGCTTTATGTGTGATTGCTGTAATTGGAAATCAAGGGTATGAGGCATATGTAAAGTCGGTAACAATGGATAATCAAGAAGTAGATTTAACGGAATATGAGCCTTTTGTTGCGGGGTCTAAAGTAGCAACGTTGGATGAACCAGCTAGTTTCAAAATGGAAGGTGAGCTGCCACGACTAGATGGAGCAACGGCACTTTATCCACTTTATGCAGCCTTTGTCCAAGCTACATATCCTGAAAAAAACTACGATGTATATAATAACAGTGAGGTAATGTCGAGGAAAACACCGAACGCATATAACAATTTAATTAATGGAGATGTTGATATTATTTTCGTTGCAGGACCTTCAAGTCGACAAATTAATAAAGCAGAACAACAAGGTGTGGAGTTAAATATGACGCCAATAGGTCGTGAAGCATTTGTGTTTTTTGTTCATGCAAAGAATCCAGTAGAAGGTCTAACGACGCAAGAATTAAAAGATATTTATGCTGGTAAAATTACTAATTGGAGCGATGTAGGTGGTAAAAATGAATCTATTCGTGCTTTCCAACGTCCTGATGACAGTGGAAGTCAAACAGCTTTGGAGAACTTCATGGAGAATACCCCTCTAATGGAACCACCAACTGATGATGTAGTCACTGGAATGGGTGGAATCATTTCGGAAACAGCGGATTATCGCAACTACAAAAATGCAATCGGATATTCTTTCCGATTTTTCTCCATGGATATGGTTCAAAATAATGCCATTCGTCATTTAGAAATTGATGGTGTATTTCCTAATAAAGATACAATAAGAAACGGTGAGTATCCTATTGCATCAGAGTTTTATGCAATTACAGCTGGCAGTGAAAACCCGAATGTTGATGCATTTTTGGAATGGATCCTGTCTGAGGAGGGTCAGGAATTAGTAGAGAAAACGGGCTATGTACCAGTATCGGAATCAGAGTAACTAGTACTACAGCTATGTAAATAGGATATTAAACGATACAACAATATTAAATCCTGCTATCAAGAAATATGTATATGCCATCGCTCGACGTTTCTTTATTAACAGGTTTACACCGGAATCGAATAGTAATAGACTAACAAATAAAAGACAAATTGGTGTTAAACTAAAATTTTTAGTGATTAAAATAAAGATTCCGAGAATTACTACGATAAAACTTAATGAAATACTTATGATTCTTTTCAAATGAGTTGCCTCCCCATAAAAGCGTTTATTTCATATTTTATCAGTTTATTGTAAGGAATAAAATATAAATTTCATAGAAAAGGAGTTCTAAAATGGCATATGAGCTAAAGTCAAAGGAAAACGATAGTAGTGTAATTGAATTTATTGAAAGTGTAGAAAGTCTGAAGAAAAAAGAAGATGCCTACAAGTTATTGGATATTTTTACAGAGACAACAGGATTTCCAGCAAAAATGTGGGGACCAAGTATAATTGGTTTCGGTTCATATCATTACAAATACGATTCAGGACATGAAGGAGATGCTCCGTTAGTTGGTTTTTCACCAAGAAAAGCAAAACATAGTCTGTACTTTGCACCAGGGGATGCAAAGCGAGATGAATTATTAAAAGATTTTGGAAAGCATAAAACAGGAGCAGCCTGTGTCTATGTGAATAAATTAGCAGACATTGATATAGAAGTTTTAAAAGAATTAATTAGACAATCAGTGACATTTTTACAACAGAAATATCCGGAATAAGTAAGGGGCTGTTGTAAAAAAGCTTAGGATTAATCCTAAGCTTTTTAATGAATGTAACAGAACGAGTAACTGACCATAATGTCGAGCACTTTCCAATCACAATCAGCATTGATTATCCATTTATAATTGTTCCACCATTTACATGAATGACCTGACCAGATACGTAACTAGCATCATCACTTGCTAGATAGACATATGCTGGTCCTAATTCTTTAGGTTGTCCCATCCGCTTCATTGGTGTATTTTGGCCAAATGTATCAACCGTTTTGGCATCAAAAGTAGATGGAATAAGTGGTGTCCATATTGGACCCGGTGCCACGGCATTTACCCTGATTCCTTGGCCAATAATGGATTCGGATAATGATCTAGTAAATGTAGTAACCGCACCCTTTGTTGCAGAATAGTCGATTAGGTCTTTATTTCCTTCATAGGCAGTAATCGATGTGGTATTGATGATCGAACTGCCCTTTTGAAGATGAGGTAAAACAGCCTTCGTCATATAAAACATTCCGAATACATTGGTTTGAAAAGTCTTCTCTAATTGTTCGGGTGTAATGTCTGTAATACCTTTTTGTGGGTGCTGTTCTGCAGCGTTATTGACAAGGATATCAATTTTATTAAATACTTTCAGTACCTTAGCTACAGATTCTTCACAAAAAGCAGGGCTTCCAATATCGCCAGCTATTAGCATACATTTTTGTCCTGTTTGCTCCACTAATGATTTCGTTTGATTGGCATCCGTATCTTCCTTTAAGTGCATGATTACTACATCAGCACCTTCTTTGGCATAATGGACGCTGATTGCTCGTCCAATCCCACTATCGCCCCCTGTAATTATAGCTACTTTATTTCTTAATCGGTTGCTTCCTTGGTAGTTTGCTCGTATATATTCTGGTTCAGGATGCATCTTTGCCTCCATTCCCGGTTGCTGGTTTTGTGACTGGGCAGGCGGTGTTTTCGGTACATTTGCTTGTTCCATGTATATTCCTCCAATACCATAAAAGGTTGCACTATCCATTTTCCCCGAAACAAGAGAATTCAATCATGATAAAAGAAAAAGCCCTTTAGAGGACTTTGGAACAAGCTAGATGATTATTACACATATTCATGTGCTGATGTTGCTCCTTGCTGATGTAAAAAGTTAAAAATATCTCGATAATTTTTAATATCAATTTCCCCTGCAATATATTTTTTTTGAAAATAATCTAGTAAGTCATTTAACGTTTCTGGGGTTTCCTTTCGTTCAGATTCATAGACAGTAATTAATTCATTGACCAACATGCAAATCCTCCTTCATATTTTAGAGCCCGAATATTAATCCCATTACGAGTATATGAGGGAGGGGGCTAGTTCATGCTAATCGATTTTGTGGATGTCCTATTAAATACCTTTTCACATAGTTTGTTGATATTTTAATATAAAATGCGATGTAACTGCAAAGTGATTTCCGTCTCGGGCAGTCGTTTTCCGCGGGCACGACCTCAGAAGTAAAGACCCGTTTACTTTATTAGCAACGATTCGCTCCTAAAATGAAATTTTCGGCACAAGCAATAATTAAGCGAAGTTTAACTCCAGAGCGGTGTAAAGAAATCAGCCTATCAAAAAAGAACACTTGAAATATCAAGTGCTCTCAGTGATCAAGATCCATTATATTAATATCTCGTGTCACTCTTCGGTAGTTCAATTGTGTGAAGCGTTTTTTCTGTATTCATTTCATACGCCTTCATTTGATCAAACGATAGTGTATAGATGACATCATCAACAGATATGATTCTTCTGATTTCAGATTCCCATTCTGGATAGTCTTTTACATCTCCTTGGTGAGTTATAGTATCTTTTAATTCAATACCATCTTCAGCGGAGATATGATATAAAAGAGCGCCTTCAAATAGGAATTTGTGCTCTTCGTAAGACATCTCACCCTTAGTTACCATTTTAGATTCATATAGCTGAGCAGGGAAGCCAAATAGATTCTCGGAAGGATGCTTGAACAATGCTCGATGGTTATAGTTTAATTCTGTATAGGAGCCACTTTGACCGATTACTTCACTAAATTTTTCTTTTGGATTTGTTAAGTCACTGACATCGAAAACAGAAATTTTAATCCCGTCCGTTCGTACGATTGGTTCAGAATTATTTTCATTCTCGATCAGTTTTGTATCTTGACCGAAGCCAATGACATGGTGTTCGTCTAAAGGATGTAAATAATTACTGAAGCCAGGAATTTTTAATTCACCTAATACCGTCGGATTGGCAGCATCTTGCAAATCAATGACAAATAGGGGATCAACTTGCTTAAATGTTACCATATATGCAATATCCTCCATAAATCGAACACTGTAAATTCGTTCTCCTTCAGCAAGACCTTCTACAGAACCAAGCGGATTTAAATTTATATCAAACGTATATAGGTTATTTGTAGATGCTTCATCATCATTCCATGAGTCACCTTTCGTTGTTGCCACACGAAAGGTCTCATTTCTCTCATCCATAGCAAATTGGTTGATCAATGTGCCATTCACATTTGTAGAGGCATTATATGAAATCGTTCCATTTTCGATTGAAAATTGATTGATCTCTGTATTTGCGGCAGGGCGTGCAATCATTATATCTGCCGTACTATTGGAACTTGATTTTTCATTATCCTCATATTTATGAACAGCAATGTAAATATGATTTTCTGACATATACATTTGATTCGATGCGCCTAAATACGTTTCAACATGTGCCTCCTTTTCCATATTGGATAGGTCGATGGAGGATAGAATTAAATAGGTTTCATCTTCACTCTCCGGGAAGAAATACATATCTTCAAAATCAACTGGATGGCCTTCATTACTTACGGCGGTATCTTTAACAAACGGCCTTACTTCCATATCCTCCTCTTCCAATATTTGAAATGGAGGACGTTCATTGGCAATAAGATATAAATGATCATCCATTAGTCTAGAAGCGTTATAGTCACCCTCAAATGTAACCTCTCTTATTTGTGTAGGTTTTTTTCGGTCAGATATATCGTATATGAATACGGTAGTCTGACTAGAAAAACTAGGGTAGATTGCCATGTCCATACCGGATGAATCTTCAGACGTTTCCGTTTCTTTCAATTCTCGTATTGGTTCATGTGTGTACCCGATACTAACTAATAAATCGTCTTGCAAATAAATCTCTTGAGGGAAAAATTCATCTTCTTCTATCGTACTCATTACATTGCTGTTTTCTGCTTCTGTTGAGGCAATAACGATATCACTATCCCTTGCAAAATAAACATAATCTCCATCTGTTTTAATCACGTCTCCCTCATCAATTCCAGCTACTTGAACATTGGTATCAGAAGCAGTTGAATCCGCACCTGCATCATCCATTGCAGCAGTATCAACAGATTCTTCGGCTCCGTCACTTTCCTCAAAAGAATACAATCGATTTTCCTTCGGTTTTTCCATTCGTTCTTTCAGCAGAGTAACAAGCTGTTCTTGATCTTTAATTTTTGGAAGTTCTTCAACGGCTTTAAAGTTATGTGTGAAGGACTTGGTAAGTTTATCACCTGTTGCCGTTTCTACGAGGTTGGAAATTTCTATAAGGTAATTTTGATTAACGGTATACCCGTCACTAGGCGCTTTTAAAGTTAGCACTGTATAGTTTTCATTCCATTCAAAGGTCACTGGTACTTTTTGACCATCCTTATTAGTAACAGTAACTGTTTCCTCGGTAAAGGTATCTGGATTCATTTTCTCAGAGAATTGTACCGTCCAATCCTTAAATGTTGGAACAAAGCTTGATGCGGATGGAATTTCAGCAGTTGTTTTTTCGGAAATGAAAGCAAAGAAGAAAGCACAAATACCAATAAGAATAACACTAGCAAAACTAATTAACCCAATTTTCTTTTTCACCTTTTTACACCTCATCCTTTAAGGTTTTAGTTCCCTTTTATCATTAAGACGACCGCTTTCCAATTTTTGTTTCAAAAAAAAGCTGATTCAGCGGAAATACCGGTGAATCAGCTTTTTTCAATATTTTTTAGCTAATTAAAATGACTTATTAAGAAAGAATAATGCAATAGTTCCTGGACCTGAATGTGCTCCAATGGCAGAGCCTACCATCTCGATCTCGATCTGACTTACTCCAAATTTTTCTTGGATCATTTCTGCAAGTTGTTTAGCGCGTTCTAAATCATCACCATGGCTAATACCAATCGTTTGATTTTCAAAATTACCTCCACGCTCTTCCATTAATTCAAGCATTCGACCAAATAATTTTTTCGAACCTCTTATTTTCTCTAGAGGGATTAATTTTCCAGCTTCAACATGCAGGATTGGTTTGATCTTCAGTAAAGTACCAACAAACGCAGCTGTTTTACTTACTCGTCCTCCACGGTAAAGATATTCTAGATCATCTACCGTAAAAATATGTTCCATATGTGTTGCACGTCTCGTTGCATCATTAAGAATTTCTTCTACTGATTTTCCCGCTTTTGCCATTTTGGCAGCTTCAAGAACTACTAAGCCATATCCAAGGGAAGCACATTTTGTATCAACAACATGGATTGGTGCTTCTGGAAATTCTTCTTTTACTTCCTGTTCCATCATTTTTGCCGTTTGATATGTACCCGATAACTCAGATGAGAAAGCTAAATAAATCAATGGTTGATTGGATTCGGCATAAGAAGTAAATACGGATTTAAACGTCTGTGGTGAAACCTGGGAAGTTTTTGGAGCCTTTCCATCTCTCATTGCGTCATATACTGTTTTAGGATAGATTGTTTGACCGTCTTCATAATCTTTTTCATCCAAATGAACAGTTAATGATACCATTTCGATGTCATATTCGTTATAATGGTCTTTTGATAAATCACTTGCGGAATCAGCAAGAATTTTAATCGTCATATCTCTTCACCTTCATTCCTATTTAATAATTCTATTACGTTTAGTTTATAGCTATAAGGGAAGTTAGTCAAAGTATATTCAACGTATATTGTATTAATATTATAAGGAATAGGAAAAGCTAGAGTATTGCAGAGTAGTGGTAGATAAGGAGGCAGCTATGTTTTTAGTAGAAGCAAAACGTATTGCAGTAGTTATACTTGGCGCATTATTTGGGGCAATTTCATTGAATTTTTTCTTAATTGGAGCCAATGTGTATGCAAGTGGGTTCACGGGTGCAGCACAGTTAATTTCGAGTGTTTTTAATGATTATATAGGTATTGGCATAGGAACAGGTATTTTGCTATTTATTCTTAATATACCTGTTGCGATCTTAGGTTGGTTTAAAGTAGGAAAGGGTTTTACAATTTACAGTGTTGTATCAGTTTTGTTTACCACATTATTTTTAGAAATCATTCCGATAGTTGAGTTATCTCAGGATATTATTTTGAATGCTGTATTTGGAGGATTAATTTCCGGGGTTGGTGTTGGTATTACTTTGAAGTTTGGTGCATCTACCGGGGGAATGGATATTGTAGCTATGGTATTGTCACGTATGAAGGACAAGCCAATCGGGGTATATTTTCTATCGTTAAATGCCGTTATAATCGCTTTAGCTGGATTTCTTTATCAACCAGAAAATGCGCTTTATACATTAGTGACCTTATATGTAACAACTAGGGTCATTGACGCCATTCATACCCGTCATGAGAAAATAACTGCTATGATTATTACGCGCAAAGCAGATGAATTACAACGAGCGATTCATAATAAAATGGTTCGTGGAATTACGATTTTGCCTGCAAAAGGCGCTTATACGAAAGAAGACAAAAATATGATGTATCTTGTTATTACTCGATATGAATTATATGATTTAGAAAAAATAATAAGTGACGTTGATCCACAGGCTTTTACAAATATTGTACAAACAACTGGTATTTTTGGTTTCTTTCGAAAAGAGTAGGGGGAGTATGGTGAAGAAATTTATATTAATTTTAATTGCTGTGACATTATTTGGTTGTAGTGAAAAGGCTGACCCTGATCAAGCTGGAAATACATCAGAAGATCAAGCTAGGGTTAAATTTCAACAAATGGATGTGACTGTGGAAGATAATGTAGCAACGTTAAAAGGTGAAGCTAATACGGTAAATCAGGAGTTCTATTACAGTGTTCATATTGGTGAATCACAAATTGGGGAAGAAGAGAAGGTTACGCTTGAGAATGGAGCAAATGACTGGAGAGACTTTACCATTCAGGTTGAACTGACCGATGATATGATAAAAGACGAAGAAATTCCTGTCCTTCATCTTTATGGTAAAAGAGAAAATGGAGAAAAGGTTAACCCAAATTATATACCAATTGATTTACATATGAATTGAAAAAGACAGCTTAAATGCTGTCTTTTTACAAAAGATAAGAAAGTATAAAATTTGGCTTATTTCTGAACAATTGCAGGAACAGCCATGTCCAGCTCCAGCGCCCAGAGACTAGCGAGACTTCCCTCGCCTCCGTACGATAAGTCAACATCGGCAGGTCGCCGTGTTTCCTTTATCTCCTACGGCTCAGTCCAGTCCGTACGTCTCTAAACGGGCGCTTGCGCTTTTCTTAATTGGTATGTATGAATTATTAATAGCCGTATTTTTCAAATACTTCCATTACTTTCTGTGTTAATTCATCCCATTCCACATCAAATTGTTTATTAACAGTGATGAAGTTTTGATACCCAAAAACAGTATCGACTCCTTCAAGTTTCATCATTTCATTCATGATTTCATGTTCCGATGTTTCTCCTGCACGAATGGAAAAGCTATTTGTTCCTTCAAAAATTAACTTATCTGTCGTGAATTTTAATGCATTAGGATTTGGTGTAGCTTCTGCTCTAACTCCCATATTTAATCCCTCCTATAATTCCTTATATACTTACATATTAGCAGATATAATGAAAAGAAAAAAGAAAAGATGCCCTATAGTTGGACATCTTTTCTAATACTTGCTTTCAGTAAATTCTGTTTCATCACTATCAATGAATTAGATATTACCATCACAAGTATACGGAGGTTTAGCTAAGCTGGTGGTTCTGCAATTGTTGTTCTAACTGCTGTAACTGTTGCTTTTCTTCAGGGGAAGCATCGTTATATGCAGCTTGAATTGCACTGTGTGCAGCTTGCTTATCTTGTTGATTTGCTTGGTTATTGTTCGTTAAACGATTGACAGCATTCATTGCTTGTTGTAATAAGTTATTTCCATTACCGTTGGCCATCTAAAACCCTCCTAGCGTGTGGTGATCTGCTTCATCTGCTTTACGCTCAGCATCCGTAAAGCGTGATCGATAAGGGAATTTCTCGTCATGCTTTTTTACAGAATCAGCACTTTGTTGACTAAATCGTCTTGATTTACTGTTTTTGCCCAAGAAGATTCCTCCCAACAAATAAGTGAACGTAATGTTACGTTACGTTCACTAGCTAGTATGGTTTATTTTCTTGTTAATATTGTAGGAAATATACGGCATAGGTTTAAAAATATAGCAATTAATATGTGTGTGATTCTAATTTAAGGTAAGTTTCTAAGAAAGTTCCTATTCCGTCTTGTTCATTGGTATTGGTTATATGTTTTGCAATAGTTTTAAGTTCATCGATTGCATTTCCCATGGCAACACCAACACCTGCATATTCAATCATTTCTAAGTCATTATCCTCATCTCCAAATGCAATTATCCGTTCTTTTGGGATATGATAATACTGAGCAATTTTTTGTAACCCGACAGCTTTATTCATGCCTTTTTTAACAATTTCTATGATATTCCAAGGAGCACCCCATTTGCGGTGTTCAATAACTTCGGCATGATAATCCGTCAAATGTCTTCGAAGATCTTGAATATGCTTTTCATCTTCTTTTGGATGAATAAGTAGGGAAGTCGGATCTTCTGTTAAATGGCTTTTTAAGTTACCAATTGTAAAAGGTGATTCTTCATGCCCAACATGTTGGAATAAATCAATAATTGCTTCATCATATCGATCTAAATATACGTCATCTTTTACTTCCGCTAAAATGTTATGTACATCTAGGTCGTAACATGCTTCTACAACTGTAAGGGCGGTTCGTTTTGGCATCGGATTGTGTAAAGCATCCCATTTCTTATCTGTTGGATGATGGATCAGAGCGCCATTGAAATTAACCATAGGAGTCTTCAAACCTAACTCATGGTAATATTGAATACTAGCTCGATGAGGTCTTCCGGTAGCAATGACGACAATGTGTCCTTGTTTCATGGCCTGAAAAATAATTTGTTTGTTTTTCTGGCTAATTTCTTTGTGATCTGAAAGTAGTGTTCCATCTAAATCTAAAGCTATTAAATGTTGTTTATTTTCCATCTATTTCACCTCGTATTTCTTTAGTTTATAAGGGATTACGAAAGAAGTAAAGAATAATTCTTTTGCTAATGGTAAAAAAAGTATTATGATGTATGTAGAGACAAATTTACGATGAGAGGAATTTAGTTATATGATTGGCGTATATAAAGAAACGATACATAACATTGCAAGCTTAATCGTAGTAGATGCTGCTAAAAAAGATGAACCTCTACCAGTTGTTACCTATTTTCATGGGTTTACAAGTGCGAAAGAGCATAACTTGCCAATTGCTTACTTATTAGCTGAAAAAGGCTATCGGGTTGTAATGCCGGACAGTAAGTATCATGGAGAACGAGAAGTAGATATTTCCAATTTGAAATTACAAGTTTCGTTTTGGGATATTGTCATGCAGAATGTAAAAGAATTAAATGATATTAAAAATTACTTAGATGAAAATGGTTTAATTTTGAATGAAAAATTTGGTGTCGCTGGTACAAGTATGGGAGGTATAACAACCTCTGCAGCTTTAACACAATATCCATGGATTAAAACTGCTGTTATTTTAATGGGTTCACCTAAAATAACTACTTATGCCAAAACATTGGTAAGCAGTTTCAAGAAGACAGGAGATTTACCTATTACGGATGATGAGATCGAACAACTTTATGTGCAATTAGAGCAATTTGATTTATCATTGCAACCAGAGAAACTTAATGAGCGGCCATTATTGTTTTGGCATGGTGGTAATGACCCAACTGTACCTTTTGATCACTCCTATACGTTTTATGAAGATGTAAAAAAGTTATATGATAACGAAGCAAATATTGCTTTCTTAAAAGAAGCTAATCAAGATCATAAAGTAACGAGATTCGCTATATTAGAAACAGTGAAATGGTTTGAGAAGCATTTGCAAATGTGATGAAAATCATTTTAAAATATTGGAGAAATATGTTTAAATTAAACTATGAATGGTAAAGGAGGATGAGGTCATGGATGAAGCGTTAAAAGAGAATTTAATGGGTGCATTAGAAAATGTAATTGACCCAGAACTAGGTATTGATATCGTTAACCTTGGTTTAATATATGATGTAGATTTAAATGATGAGGGTCTATGTACAGTTACAATGACACTCACTGCAATGGGGTGCCCACTTTCTGCTCATATTGAGTCAGACGTAAAAAGAGCAGTATCTGATATTCCAGAAGTAAAAGAAGTTAAAGTAGATATCGTTTGGAGCCCACCATGGGGCAAAGAAAGAATGTCACGCTATGCAAAAATAGCCTTAGGTATACCAGATTGATTAAAAGGGTGCCAGGCACTTGTCAAATATTGACAAGTGCCTGGCACTTTTTTTAACGTAAGAACAATATGACCAATATACCGACGATAAAACAGTAAAAAGCAAAGTATTTTAAATTCCCTCTTGCCATAATGTTCATAAACCATTTTAATGCAAAATAAGTAGCAATGATTGTTGCCATAAACGCTAATAGATATGGTACCATCAATGTATTCATATCTGGATCTGTTATCATGTCACCAATAGAAAGAATTCCTAAGCCTAAACTTACTGGAATGTATAGTAGAAATGAAAAGCGTAATGCTGTTTCTTGTTTCATGCCAAGCAACATTGCAGCAACAATGGTAGCACCTGACCTACTAATTCCTGGAATTAATGCAACAGATTGGGCAAGTCCAACGATTAAAGCGTCCTTTACGGTAATTTCACCGTCATTTTTATTTCCACGTAAGTTTCGAATAATCCAAAGTGCAGCACCTGTAATTAGTAAGGTAATTCCAACCGTTAACGCTCGGCTAAGGTCACCAATTTTATCTTCTAATAGGAAGCCAATAATTCCAGTAGGTATCGTTGCGATAACTAAAAATACAATAAATCTGAAATCGCTTTGTGCATCAGTGTCTCTTGTAACGATATAACGAAAACCGTTTTTCACTAATCGAATAATATCTTTTCGGTAAACGAGAAGAACGGCAATCAACGAACCGAAGTTAACAAAAATCTCAAAAGATAAACCTTCGGCAATAATATCCGGTCCAAAAAGATCACGTAAAATGACTAAATGACCACTTGATGATATTGGAATTGGTTCTGTTATTCCTTGAATTGTTCCTAAAATAACATACTTTATTAATACCCATAATTCTTCCACAGAAGATTCCTCCTATTTCACTATAATTCTTTTTGTATTTTGTAAACTCCGCGTCTGTCACCTTTCCCTAGGCATCTGAATAGTCTGTTGGTGAGGAGGCTGGTAAAATGCACAAACATAAACATATGTACGATTTATGTAAAACGCATATGCATTCGTATGTTTTAGCTGAAATTAATGATGGATCACAAGTTGACGGAATTATTACTGGATTAGACGATGAATATGTCTATATCGCAGTTCCTATAGATAGCACTGATCCATCTGCACAAACTATGCCACAAGGAATGATGCCCCAAGGTATGTCACAGGGAATGCCACAACAAGGAATGCCGCAACAAGGTATACCACAGGGAATGCCACAACAAGGAATGCCGCAACAAGGTATACCGCAGGGAATGCCACAACAAGGAATGCCGCAACAAGGTATACCACAAGGAATGCCACAACAAGGAATGTCCCAAGGTATGCGTAATGACGACACTCGGTATGGTTTCGGATATGGCTATGGATATCCGGGTTATGGCTATCCAGGCTATGGATACCCTGGATTTTACGGTCCTAGAAGAAGGTTCCGTAGACTTGTATTACCATTAGCAGCATTAACTGCATTAAGTGTATTACCTTGGTATTAAAAATATGTAGCACAAATGGAAAACCCTTGCCATTCATTAACAGCAGGCAAGGGTTTTTCCATCCAATGAATATGTATAATTGAAACACATATGTCATCTATAAGTTTTTGCTATTCGCTTTTTGCTTTAAGTATTCCATCACCTAATACAAAAATAGCGATTGCGATGATTGCTGATAATACTAGTGTATCCATTAAAGGAAAAGCGTCGCCTGCCATACTAGATAAAACATAAGATATAACGGAACCTATTAACACTGCCCAAATTATTGTCATAAGATATCGCATACATAACACCTCATTCTTTTACCATATAATTTAAATACTATTTCTTTCATAACACATATATAATATATATTACCAAATAATCATAGAAAATTAAAGTCTTACTATTAAAGTGTGTTCAAAAAGGAGGATGAAAAGGACCGGAAGTTCGAGGCAGCGCAGAAACAAGCCAACGAAGAAATTTGATGTGTCATTTTTACCAGACTTTTTGAACGTCCTCTATTAATAAAAAAAGTTATAAGACGGAAAGGGGATTTTTATGTCAATTTTAGTGGCGAATTGTTTTCATTGGGTTGGTTTTCATCTAATAAATGAGTTTCTTTATCGTGGAATAGAAGTTGATGGAGTTGATGAACTAGAAACTAGTAAAAAGGAACACCTTTCTATGTTTGTTGGACGAAATGACTTGTTTTCCTTAGTTCCTAAAAATAAATTAGGAACATATCAAACAGCAATTATTGTGGAAGATACAAATTTAATTTCATCTATTTCATCTGCTCGAATGATAAAAATTGGAAATGAAAATCAAAGGTCATCTCTTCATAATGTAAAGGAAGTTCAGGTTCCATTATTGTTTGGTGAATGGATGCCGATGACAAAAAAAGGATGCCTATATCAAGAACGGATGATTCCATTTGATTCAGAGGAATTTATGTCTTCAGCCATTTATGTTGGGGACTTTGTTCGTGCATTCATGCAATGGCTAGAATTGCGTGATTTTCCAAGCCATTTACAAGTGTGTACCAAGAAAAATGAGATAGACGAAGCCCTTAAACTTGAAAATTCCATTTATATTCGTGACAATGTTCCTATAGAAGAAAATATCCAAAAGGTGATCAGACATTTTGAGCGATATAAACAATTCTATTAATACTTATAGGCATTTGTAAACGAATGGAGTGCACGTATTTTGAAAAAACAATACATGATACCAATCATCATAGCTGTTCTTCTACTATTATTAGTGGGTTGTGGCAGTAATAACATCCAAGGAAATTTGCAAAAAGTAGGCTTGCTTCTTGAAGGAGAGATTGATGATCAATCTTGGGGTGAAAAAGGATACCAAGGTCTATTAAGTATTAAAGAAGAATACGATGTAGATGTTGAATATAAAGAAGAAGTTTTAACCGAGCAAGAAGTTAAGGATACTGTAAAAGAATTTGTGCGAGACGGTGTAAATCTAATTTTCGGACATAGTAGTAACTACGGAAAAACGTTCTTTGAAATTAGTAATGAATATCCAGACGTTCATTTTGTATACTTTAATGGAACCTACTACAACGATAATGTCACTAGCTTGACATTTAATTCTCATGCAATGGGTTTTTTCGCTGGTATGCTCGCAAGTGAAATGTCTCAAACAAATCAGGTAGGTATTATCGCAGCATATCAGTGGCAGCCTGAAATAGAAGGATTTTATGAAGGAGTAAAATATCAGAATCCGACTACAGATGTACAAATGAGTTTTATTTACGATTGGAATGATTATCAAATCGCTTTAGAGATGTATGAAAATATGAAAGAACAAAATGTCGATGTGTTTTATCCTGCAGGGGATGCTTTTAGTGAACAAGTGATCAAAAGGGCTAGTGATGATGGATTATATGCAATTGGTTTTGTATCCGATCAATATGAGATTGACCCTAATACGGTTTTAACTAGTACCGTTCAACACGTGGATCGCTTATATAATGTAACTGCAGAGAAATTTAGTAAGGGAGAACTTGAGGGAGATATTCAAACGTTTGATTTTAAGGACGATTATATAACGATGGGAGAATTTAGTCCGGAAGTTTCAGAAGAATTTCAAGATGCCCTCAACAATGCAATTGAACAGTACATAGACTCTGGTTTTTTACCTAATCAATGATTGGGTAATTTTTTTTGTATTAATAGGAAAACTAACTCTAACTTGCAAGAAATTAATTTTTGCATTAAAATTAGTACCAAGTCATAATATTTGATAATAAGATATATTACGTAAGGGGTGTCTATATGGGTGTTGGTGTATTAGGTACTGGACATTACGCTCCAACGAAAGTCCTGACAAATAAAGATTTAGAAAAAATAGTAGATACAAGCGATGAATGGATCCGTACAAGGACTGGTATAGAAGAAAGAAGAATCGCAGAGGATGACATGGATACGTCAGAAATGGCATTTCAAGCATCTCTAGTTGCTTTAGAAGAAGCAAATGTAAGAGGAGAAGAGCTTGATCTTATCCTAGTTGCAACGGTAACACCAGACACACCATTTCCGTCTGTTTCATGCATGCTTCAACAAAAGCTAGGGGCGGTAAATGCAGCTGCTATGGATATTAGTGCTGCTTGTGCAGGATTCATGTATGGGATGGTTACAGCAAAACAATTTATCGAGTCAAATGTATATAAAAAAGTCCTTGTAATAGGTGCTGAAAAACTGTCAAAAATAACAGACTGGGAAGACCGCAATACCTGTGTCCTTTTTGGAGATGGAGCGGGTGCAGCTGTTATAGGAGAAGTTTCTGACGATAAAGGAATTTTATCGTTTGAATTAGGATCGAATGGTTCGGGAGGAGAGCATTTGTATCAGGATGCGAATACAGGTCATTTGAAAATGAATGGTAGAGAAGTATTCAAGTTCGCCGTAAGACAAATGCCAGAATCATCCGTAAATGTGATTGAAAAAATTGGCTACAATAAAGAAGATGTTGATTATTTAATTCCGCACCAAGCAAATATTCGTATTATGGAAGCGGCAAGAGAAAAATTAGGTATTTCTGAAGATCGTATGGCTACAACCATTAAGAAATATGGAAATAACTCTTCTGCATCTATACCAATGGCTTTATCAGAAGGCGTGAAGAGTGGTAGAATTAAAGATGATGATTTAGTCGTACTAGTAGGCTTTGGTGCAGGACTAACATGGGGCGCAATCGCTCTTCGTTGGGGAAGGTAAGTTTTGCATTCGAAGTATGAACTGCCAACAATTGTAGAAAAAATTTTTGTATGTAGGAGGGAGTACTGATGGAGAGAAGAGTAGTTATAACAGGGCTTGGAGCGGTTACCCCAGTCGGTAATGATGTTCAAACCATGTGGGAAAATATATTAGCAGGTAAATCAGGTGTTGATTTTGTAACACATGTAAATAAAGATGAATTCAAAGCAAAAGTTGCTGCGGAGGTTAAGGATTTTGACCCAACTGCTTTTGTAGAAAAAAAAGATGCCCGAAAAATGGATCCATTTACACAGTTTGCAGTAGCAGCCTCTAAAATGGCTGTGGAGGATGCAAAGCTAACGATTGATGATAGTAATGCGCATCGTGTAGGTGTTTGGATTGGATCGGGAATTGGTGGTATGCAAACGTACGAGGATCAATTCCGTAGATTTTTAGATAAAGGTTACAAGCGAGTAAGTCCGTTTTTTGTTCCAATGATGATCCCAGACATGGCTGCTGGTCAAGTTTCGATACAGCTAGGGGCAAAAGGAATTAACTCATGTACAGTAACTGCTTGTGCTTCTGGAGCAAATTCAATTGGAGATGCTTATAAAGCAGTACAACGTGGCGATGTTGATTACATCATCGCAGGTGGAGCAGAGGCACCAATTACGAATATGTCTTTTGCTGGCTTTTCAACTGCAGGAGCATTATCGTTAAATGATGACCCTAAAAAAGCGAGTCGCCCGTTCGATAAGAACCGTGATGGATTTGTTATGGGGGAAGGTGCAGGAATTTTATTAATGGAAACATTGGAATCAGCACAAGCACGTGGAGCTCATATCTATGCTGAAATTGTCGGTTATGGTGCTACAGGTGATGCATACCATATCACTGCACCGGCAGAACATGGAGAAGGTGCAGCAAGAGCGATGCAGCATGCGATTAAAGATGCTGGTATTAGTTTAACTGATGTTGATTACATTAATGCCCATGGAACAAGTACTGACCTGAATGATAAATATGAAACAGAAGCAATCAAAACGGTATTTGAAGATCATGCATATAAATTAGCTGTTTCCTCTACTAAATCAATGACGGGTCATTTGCTTGGAGCAGCAGGTGGAGTCGAATCTGTTATTTCCATTAAGTCTATTGTAGAGGGCATCATACCACCAACAACTAATTATGAAACGCCAGACCCAGACTGTGATCTTGATTATGTACCAAATGAAGCAAGAAAACAGGATGTAAATATTGTTGTAAGTAATTCACTTGGATTTGGTGGACATAATGTTGCGTTAGTGTTTAAGAAATTTGAGGAATAGAATATATTACAAAAAGTAAGGCTGACCAGATTTGGGTCAGTCTTCTTTTTGTTGGGGAAGATGCGTTCGAATTTGAATTCGAATTCGATCATAAAATAGTAGTAGGTAAGGTATCGGGTGTGTTGATTTCTGGGGATTGTCCACAAGAAAAAACAATATTCTATTAAAGTTATCATGTATCATTTACCTCTAGCATATAATTTTATAAATAATATATGGACAAGCATGGTGATGAAAAATGGGATACATGTTTTTATTTTTAATAGGATTTGGACTAGCTGTTACTGGTGGGGTAACAATTATTGCATATATGAATTTCCTACCTGCTGGAATATCTTGGTTAGAATATTTTATTTTTATCAAAGGTAGAATAGAGTGTTACTTCCTTCCAATTGGTCTCCTCATCATGACCCTTGTTATATATCGTTTTCCATATAAACCATAATCTTACTATCACTTCGAATAAAATTTTTTAGGTTGGTCATAATGTATGTTAAGTGATGTTCAAGATCGATAGTACAAAGGATTTTGAACAGCCTCGAAAATGATTCATTCAAAAGTGAGGGGTGTTGTATGTTATATTTGCACGATGTTTGGGTGAACTGGTTTGAAGGTGAGGAAAACGGTTATAACGTATGTTATTACCACGAATGGCGTAAGGACGATAAGATCGAGCTATTAGACCAGGTTCCTTTGTTATACATAACGGAAGGCTTATATAATTATATTGAAAATGACATGCATGATTTACCGAAAGCTTTTCTAGATATGATCTACAAACGAGCATATACTAGAAAAGGACAGGAAAGAACCGGTTTAGAATATGCATGTGTTGTGACTGATGGAAATGATATATTAGCTTTTGATACGATTGGATATCAAATTCCAATTCGGAAAAGTAGACTCATTCCGAGGCAGGAACAACTTGTGTACGATATGATTGAAAAAGTGAAACCACAAAACTTTGACTTTGATGAGGAAGCATATGAAAAAGAATATCATATGTTATCCATGGCACCGGAATTAGTATTCGGCTTAACAAGAAGAGAACGTCAACTGAAACAATTGCTTATGATGGGACTGGACCAACTTCGAACCACGAATAACATCGAAGAATTAAGATATTGGTTAACGGAATGGAATCCCAAAAAATATCCTTTCATTCGATTTATGAATGAGGAAAAAGTTTGGGAAGCGTTATATGAGGGAGTAAAACATGGTTGGAGCCAAGCACACGAAGAACTATGTGCCAAGCTAATAAAAGGACAACCATTTCTTGAGAAAATGTGGGAAATTGAACATAGTTATGAAAAAGGTATACCAAAACAAAAATCAAAAAATCAGTGAGAAAATTTTCTCACTGATTTTTTTCTTTTTTAATAAAACCAAGCTAGTGCGATTATTCCAAATACCACCATTGTTGTAAGGATGGGGTATTTAAATATTTTTAAACATTTATAGTAGCCCTACAAAGAGAAATTAGGATACAGTTAACAATAGAAAGATGTAGAGACAATTGCAAAACTAATAAATTTACTTCTTTTGTAACATATACACTTTTCAAGTTACTAATCAGTTGAACAACAAAATCCCGGGGCTAGTCTGTTAGGATTTAGATAAGGAGAAGCGTTATGGAATTGGGGGAGTTATACAAAGAAGTGCATCCAAGAATTTTTGCATTCTTTTATATTAAAACAAGTAATAAACAAGTAGCAGAAGACCTAACGCAAGAGGTGTTCTATCAAGCTATTAAGAAATTTCATACGTTTTCCTATGCGTCCACGATTGAGACGTGGCTTTTTGCGATTGTTAAAAATCGATTGAGGAATTTTTATCGGAGCAAAAAGTATCATGACCAACTTCTAGAAATGCTCCCAAAAGAGGAACTTGAATCAAATTATCCTGAGGAAAAGCTATTGAAGAAAGAACAACAGATTTCATTGATTGAATCGATTAATCGATTGGAGGAGCTATCTAAAGAAATTGTTACGCTAAGAGTTTATGGAGAGTTGTCTTTCGAGGAAATTGCAGAATTAGTCAATAAAAGTGAGAATTATACGCGGATTATTTTTCATCGGGCAAAGTTAAAAATTCAAAAAGAATTGGATGATCAAGATGGATAAACATGTTCGGCATATTGTGGAAGATCTTCTTCCTCTTTATGAGGAAGGGTTGTTAAGTAATGAGACAACAAAATGGGTAGAGGAACAAATAGAGGAAAATGGAGAGCTTCAAAAACTCGCTCAAAGGCTTCAGAATCCTTTAGAAAAAGAAGAAGTCCCTAATACTTCAGAGGGTTCTCGGGATAAAATGTTTAAGAAGATCAATCGAAGGCTTTCTCTCTATCAAATTATTTTTGTAGCACTATCGTTCCTATTAGCGATTCAAACCTCACTATTAAATGACAGCTTTGGGTTTATACTTTGGTATACCGTATTAGGTATAGTATCCTATCTCTTTTATTCCGATATGAAAATGGTTTTTTTATTATCGTTTATACCAATTTTCATTTGGTCTGTAGTAGATGGAATTTCTGATTATTTGGCGGGTCATATTGCTATGGATGCATCTCTGTTTATGTATGGATTCGACGTGTTACAAATGGCTATTTTTGTATCTGTCATTCATTATTTGTTCGCATTAGTTGGAAGTGTAATCGGACTATTAATTAAGAAATTAAGGAGGTCAACTTATGAATAAGAAGAAGTTCATCCTCAGTATTCTCCTTGTCGTATTAATCGGATTTGTTCTCTTTTTATATAACACGTTTAATGGAAATCCAATTAGTAAATACGTTTCAAAGCAGGTTTTAGAAAACTATTTGGAGGAAACGTATCCAGAACAGGAGTTTCGGATTGAAGAAGGGTTTTATGATTTTAAATTTGGTGAATATCTATATACAGTTATTGAAATTGGCACGGCAGACAAAGAGGGAAATGTAAAGGAACATCAATTTAGAATTAGCGGTTTTTTCAATCCAAAAGTTAAATGGGATGGCCTGTATTATGACAATTTAGATGAGCAATTGGCGAAACGCTTAAGTCAAGAAGCAGAGAAGGAAATTGTACCATTGCTTTCAGATCAGGTTGATAGTATTCATCATATTGAGGTTCATATTGAAGTATTAAAAGGAAAATTTGATGGAGATGTACAATGGAGTAAAAATGGTTCTACGTCAAATGTTGGGGTGGCGATTAATTTTGCCACTTTACCCAACATGTAACCCAACTTCTTTATACTGTCTTGCTAATAAGATCTTCGCCCTAAAACGTTTAAAACTTCTAAAA
>NZ_JBHUMI010000002.1:0-1140 GCF_042684965.1 Ornithinibacillus salinisoli | reverse complement strand
GGTTGATAGGTCCGAGGTGGAAGCGTGGTGACACGTGGAGCTGACGGATACTAATAGATCGAGGACTTAACTAACACATTTTATGATTCGTTGTCATTACTCTTATTTAGTTTTTAGGGTATAAATTTTTTCGAAAAACCCTTGCATTTTAACACAGAAATGCATATAATATATTTTGTCCGTTAAAAAGCGTTCTAGGAAGTTCGGTTAAACCGTTCACGTCCTATGAACAAACAATACGAAACGACATACGTCGTGTATGTCTGGTAGCGATAGCGAGAAGGTCACACCTGTTCCCATACCGAACACAGAAGTTAAGCTTCTCAGCGCCGATGGTAGTTGGGGCTTTGCCCCTGCGAGAGTAGGACGCCGCCAGGCGGAGGATTAGCTCAGCTGGGAGAGCACCTGCCTTACAAGCAGGGGGTCGCAGGTTCGAGCCCTGCATCCTCCACCATATTTTTGCCGGCCTAGCTCAATTGGTAGAGCAACTGACTTGTAATCAGTAGGTTGGGGGTTCAAGTCCTCTGGCCGGCACCATTTTATTAATTTATATAAAACAAAATATATAAAATGCTAGGCAAGAAACTTTAAGAGCCATTAGCTCAGTTGGTAGAGCATCTGACTTTTAATCAGAGGGTCGAAGGTTCGAATCCTTCATGGCTCACCATTTATTGCGGGTGTGGCGGAATTGGCAGACGCGCTAGACTTAGGATCTAGTATCTTCGGATGTGGGGGTTCGACTCCCTTCACCCGCACCATTTCATTTAAATANAATTGGATAGAGCGTTTGACTACGGATCAAGAGGTTAGGGGTTCGACTCCTCTCGGGCGCGCCATTTACGGGAAGTAGCTCAGCTTGGTAGAGCACATGGTTTGGGACCATGGGGTCGCAGGTTCGAATCCTGTCTTCCCGACCATTTAAACATTATTACGGGGCCTTAGCTCAGCTGGGAGAGCGCCTGCCTTGCACGCAGGAGGTCAGCGGTTCGATCCCGCTAGGCTCCACCAAATTTAAATTGCTCTTTGAAAACTGAACAAAACAACCAGTATGTTAAGACAGAAAAACAACCCTGTTTTTCTAAAAAAGCAACAAATCTAGAAGCTAGTGTTTCTAGTAGCTAAGAACTTTCATATGATTGA
>NZ_JBHUMI010000001.1:0-841 GCF_042684965.1 Ornithinibacillus salinisoli | reverse complement strand
CCTTTTGGAGCCAGCCGCCTAAGGTGGGACCAATGATTGGGGTGAAGTCGTAACAAGGTAGCCGTATCGGAAGGTGCGGCTGGATCACCTCCTTTCTAAGGATATAATAAAAGGCTGAAGTGACTGTATAGAAACGGACGCATAAGCAAGAGACTGGAAAACGCTTGGTTTTTAGCGTTTGGAATGTCAATTGCTATGACGGTAGTTTCTAGGAACTGAAGCTAGATTATAACGGAATGCCGATAGAGGATTACTTCGGTAATCCTCGCGGTAGAGACATACTAGGTTGTTTGGTTCAGTTTTGAGGGAGCAATTACCTCAACTAGATACTTCTAATACGAATTATCACTTACGTGATGATGTTAGAGGTTATTTCCTTTGTACCTTGAAAACTAAATAAGAGTAAACAACGACATCAAATAANTTTTAAAAGCGAAGGCTAATTAATTAGTACGCTTATTTACTGTAAAGCTAGTTAAGTGAATAAGAGCGCACGGTGGATGCCTTGGCACTAGGAGCCGATGAAGGACGGGACTAACACCGAAATGCCTCGGGGAGCTGTAAGTAAGCTTCGATCCGAGGATTTCCGAATGGGGAAACCCACTGTTCGTAATGGAACAGTACCTTTACCTGAATACATAGGGGATAGGAGGCAGACCCGGGGAACTGAAACATCTCATTACCCGGAGGAAGAGAAAGCAAATGCGATTTCCTAAGTAGCGGCGAGCGAAACGGAAACAGCCCAAACCAAAAAGCTTGCTTTTTGGGGTTGTAGGACATTCCATTGGAGTTACCAAGGAATTCTTTAGATGAATCGGTCTGGAAAGGCCAGCCATAGCAG